>JBHIBA010000104.1:0-13473 GCA_046758845.1 Nitrospinota bacterium | reverse complement strand
TTCTTCGTGCGGGCCAACGACCCGCACTCAGAATGACATGAACCTATCTCAAAATGGGTAGTGCCCGAACCATCATACCCGCATGTCGTAAGCGGGCATCCGCAAAAGCTTGAAAACACTGGATTCCCGCTTTCGCGGAAATGACGACCAAAGGCCCAAGGCATGGGATATGGGATTTTGAGATAGGTTCATGTCAACTATTACGCGCTCCAGTTCGTGACAGGATGTCAACAGGGCCGGATGACTTCTAGGCCCTCGGCGCCCTTCAAGCCGTATCTGGACTCGGGGGGGGTCATCCCTGTCTGCCGATGGCGCCAGCTATCGATCATGGAGGCGCGGTGCACGCACGGGAGGGTGCAGTAGGGGGCACATGGTTTCTCCGTGAGATACTCCCGCCGCATCTCCGCCTGGGAGTAGCGTTCCAGCGGCATGGCGGGATACCCCCGCTGCTGAGAGCACAGGTGCACCAGCCCAAATTCATCGACATAGAGATAGCGGGCACCTGCGCGGCATCTCCATCGGTTGGGACGCCCCCGAGCGAGATTCTCCTGGAAGCGATACGTCAGTGCGAAGCTCCCCCCAGCATTTTTCTTGATGGTCCGGTAGACGCGCCGCTCCGATTCGCTCAGAGGCTTCACTTGCCCGGTGCCATCGTGAAGGATACCCAAAGAAGTGGCAAACCCCAGCTCTCGGGCGCGCCTGTCCACCACCAGAGCGTCTTCAGGGTTCTTGATTCCCGCGCCAATCACCGAATTCACGTTGACGCCAAACGCTGCAAATCTTGAGAGCAAATCTAGTTTCCTGTCCAGGCTATTCAGGCTTTTCATGGACACTTCATCGGACGTCACGTTGTCGATGGATATGTGTAGATAGTCCAGCCTCGCCGAGTTCAGTCTCTTGATGAGATTTTCGGTCAGCAGATAGCCGTTGGTGATCACTGTGGCAAAGATGCCATGTCGGCGGATTCGCGCGACAAGCCCCTCCAGCTTCGGATGCACCAGCGGCTCACCGCCGGTGAGGCTGATAACGGAGGTGCCCAGGGATGCGAGTCGGTCGATGCGTTGAAAAAGCGTGTCCGGCCGGACCGGGTCCGAGACTTGGTCGTACTCATTGCAATAGGCACAGGACAGATTGCACCGGCGCGTCACGACCAGCTGCACCAGGATGGGATGACGCGTCGAGACCAGCGCCTTAACCAGCATCCGCCCGAGGCGAACGCGACGGTGAGCCTGTTCCAGTGCCCCCCGGACCCACGGAATCTGCATTTTGCCAGATGAACGCTGCCCGATCATGCGCCTGTCCTTCCTCGACTTCAAGATAGCACATTTTAGGGGGCTTTGTAGCTCTACTCTTCCAACCACCGTGGCCGAGATGGGTGCGATTGGGAGAGAGGTCCGTCGCTCACCCCCGATTGCCGACCCTTTGACATGACCTCCACCGAGCAAATAAACTGACCCGTCTCTCAAAAAGGAGGAGGCGGTGTGCTTGCTGCCTTCATTTCGGTCCCGACGGTTACAGAACTCTTTCGCGTATGGAGCGGGAATAGAAAAACATGGCAAATGTGGATCTCGTAGTAGAAAACGGGAAAATTGTGATTCCTCCCGGAGTTATCGAAGGTTGGGTCGCTATCGACAAGGGAAAATTCGTTGCCCTCGGCCAGGGAAAAGCCTTTCCCGAGGGCCGGAAGGTCATTGACGCCAAGGGGAATTTTGTTCTCCCGGGCATCGTGGACCCGCACGGTCACCCTGGTGGCAAATATGACCTGGCGGACGACTGGAGGACGGAATCTCCAGGGGCCGCAGCGGGGGGGATCACCACCGTAGGGGCCATCGTCCGGGTTCCTCGGATGGGCCAGAAGCCCTTCAAGGAAATACCGGGCCCGGAAGACGTCGTCTCCTGGGTGGACGTCTTTGAATCGGGAAAGAAAGCCGGAGAAGAAAACTCGCTGGTCGACTTCTTCTATACCCCCACGCTGAATTCCCAGCAGCATGCCGACGAGATTCCCGATTATTATCACAAGCTCGGAATTACTTCGTTTAAGTATCACGGGAACCTCAAGGTTCACGGGGACAATCCCGTCAGCCCCCAGTGGTCCGCCCGGATCGGGATCCCCCTGCCGTATGATGACAGCCTCGCGTATCTCATGTTTGAGGCGTGCGGAAAGTTGGGAAAGCCGGCCCACGTTCAGGTCCACAACGAGAACGTCGAGGTGGCCAAGGTTTTCGTGGAGCGGTTGAAGGCCGCGGGAAGAAAAGACTCGGGGGCCTGGCCCGACCGAATCCCCCAATGGCTGGAAGCCGAGCATATCAACCGGTACGCCTATTTCTCCAAGGTGACAGGGGGCGCGCTTTATGTGCTCCACCTCAGCACGGTGGCCGGTCTGGAAGAGTGTATTCACCAGAAGGATGAAGGGGTCGAGGTTTACGTTGAGACCTGTCCCCAATACCTGCTGGTTTCCGCCTACGACGAATTTCCCGGTGTCCTCACCAAGGTGAACCCGCCCCTTCGCAACCGCGAGGTTCACGACCGGCTTTGGGAGGGCCTCGCCAAAGGGGAGATCGAAATCATGGGGACGGACCACGTCGTGACGAGTCTCCATGAGAAATTGGTCAAGGGCGACACCTCCGACCACAAGGGGGATCCGGCGAAGGATGTTTGGGAAACGGGTTCCGGGTTTGTCGGGTGGGATTTCCTGCTTCCCCTCATGTTGAGCGAAGGCGTCAATAAGGGCCGCATCTCCATGGAGCGGTTGGTCGAGGTCTGCTGCGAGAACCCGGCACGCGTTTGTGCCGTCTACCCGAAGAAGGGAGTCATCGCGCCGGGCTCCGATGGAGACCTGGTCATTGTGGACATGGGCGCGACGCGGACCATGAAGCCTGACATGCTCCACTCCAAGGCGGACTTCACGATCTACGAGGGAATGGAGGTGACCGGCTGGCCCGTCATGACCATCCTTCGAGGGGAAGTCATTTGTGAAAACGGCGACGTGACCAACCGGAAGGGTGGGGGGAAATACCTTCACCGTCCTTGCGGATAGAGCCCTTTCGGAGCTGGTCCTTCAACCTGTGCGCTCGGGCTGTGACCTGGGCGGTGCTTTCGTGTAACATCCGCTCCAATTCCCTCTTCCGGCTTGGGATCGGATAGGGTGGCGCTCGGGAAGATGGCTGGATGGAGAACCTACTGGCGGGTTCAGGTCCGAGGAAGGCCGGCTTGCCTGGATCGCCTTTGACTGTCTTTGTCCGTCACGCGACCAGCCTTGGGCGAAGCAAAGGATAAAGGAGGATTTCTGCCTTGCGCGAATGGGACCGGTTTCTGACCCCGATAGACAAGGAGGTCTACGACGCGGCGGGGTTCATGCAGAAGGGAGAACTGGGCGAGCGGCCGGCCGTTTTGGTCGTGGACGTGGTCTATAACTTCGTGGGCGAGCGCCCCGAGCCCATCTTGAAGTCCATCGAAAAGTACCATCACAGCTGTGGAGAGCTCGGCTGGGAGGGCGTCTATCGCATCCGGGAGCTCCTGGAGGCGGCCCGTGCACGGGGCGTCCCCATCATCTATTCCACCAACGCCACCCGGTCCGACGGCGTTGACCTGGGCCGCTGGGCAGCCAAGAACCGAAGGGCCAGTGAGCCCGCCAACCGGGACAGCAATCTCGGCTTTGAGATCGTGAAGGAGGTGGCCCCCGAACCCCACGACATTGTTCTCCCGAAACTCAAGCCCAGCTTCTTTTTCGGGACTCCTCTGGTGAGCCTCCTGCGGGGCATCGAAGTGGATACCCTGCTGGTCACGGGGACCACGACGAGCGGCTGCGTCCGGGCCACCGTCATCGACGCCTTCTCGTACGAATTCAAGGTGGCCGTCGTGGAGGAGTGCGTGTTCGACCGGGGGGAGGTGAGCCACGCCATCAACCTCTTTGACATGAACGCCAAGTACGCCGACGTCATCTTGCTGAAGGAGGCCAAGGCCTATTTGGAGAGAGTCCCGGCGCGCCAGGTCCCCTTGGCTGAGACGCCCAGGGCCTGAAGGCCCCGCCTGCGCAATTGCGTCCCCGTTGGGGGAATTAATGCCGACAAGGTCAGGTGGGTGGTCACGAGCCCATCGGCCAAGGCGGCTTTCCTCCCAGAGGAAGAGACCTCATCGATCGGGTGTCTCGCCGGGCTTTTTGTCAGCCTTTCCAATTCGAGTTCCCTCAAGGCGATAGGCATTCAAGCCTTACACCCCCCAATCCCCGGGGACGGCAAAGAAGGCTTTGGTTGGCTGCCCCGATCAGCCGGCTGTACACGATGTGAGTTGGGGTTATTCTCACAAATGCACGATGAGGTATTCAGAGTGTCGCCGAGAGGCTGGACCCGAGATGGTGGCTCGGAGTTACCGAAGATGTTCCGGTTGCTGGGAGACTCCACATGACGGACGACGTGAGACGGATTCTAAAAGTATTCGGGATCGCCGTGACGGACTTCGAGGAAAAGCAGCGACAAATTGCCGAGAGTCTTTCGCCTCAGGCGAAAGATTCCGACAAGGAGGCCGCCCTCTTTCGCGAGGCCTGCGAGGGGCTTTTAGATCTCCAGGAGAAGTGGATGGAGGCCACCCGGGTGGTTTTCGATGTCCAGAAGAATCTCTTTCAACAGGTCCTGAGGAGGCCGTGAGAAAAGATGAGGTGAAAGGGACATCCAACCCAGGTGGAATGGAAGCCCGCGAGAACTCCGCTACCTTGATTCTGGTCTCCGACGTGGACGCTACGCTCCTTCACGAGGAGACCTACGATTGTGGCGAGGTGCAGCCTCTTTTACAGTTTCTTGGGCAGAAGGGAATTCCTCTTATCCTGGCTTCGAGCAAGACCCGCAGAGAGATGGATGTGGTGCAGGGAGCGTTGGGTCTGCGGGGACCTTTCATTTGCGAGAATGGCGGCGCGGTGGTTATCCCTCTCGGCGGCTTTTCCAAGGCGGTCCCCGGGGCGGTGACCGAGGGGGACAAGGAAGTGATCGAGTTGGGACGTCCGGTTCGGATGTTGCAGGACGCTCTGGGCCGGATGGCGGAGGAGATCGGACTACGGGTTCGAACGCTACCGGAAATGGATGTGGATGAAGTTGCAGATTTGACCGGTCTCCCCAGCGAGCAAGCCGCCTTGGCGCGCAAGCGCGAATACGCCCTCCCCTTTCTTTTCGAGGGGCCGGAAGGGGGGTTGGGAGAGTTGCGACGAAAGGCCGAAAGGAGCGGTCTCCGGGTGACCCGTGGGGGGCGGCTCTTTCATCTGATGGGGGACACGGACAAGGGGAAGGCGTTCTCGCGGCTCCGGGAGCTGTATGAATCCTCTGGTCCCTCTCTCTTCGTCGTGGCGCTGGGCGATGCGGAGAACGACCTGAGTCTTCTCCGGGAGGCGGACCAGCCCATTGTAATCCCCAAGAAATCTGGGTGGGACCCTCAGCTGGCTGACCTGCCGGCCGTGCGTCTGGCTTCGCGTCCTGCGCCGGAGGGCTGGGTCGATGAGGTCAAGGCCATCTTGGAGGAACGCGGCTTTCATCTGCCGTGACCGCGTGGTATAGTTTATTTTTTCCGCTCCTTCGCGTGGGCGTTCCCGTAGCCATACGGCGGAAAAGCCGAACGGACGGTGTGGAGGTTCAACCCTCTTCGGATAGGAAAGAAGCACGGGAAAGGCGCTCGCGGCCCAGCTCGGACGGAGCCCGGGTCGCGAGCGGCCGAGCGAGCGTCTCGATGCCGAACGCGTGCCCGTCCCCGTTATTCCTTAGAGAGTGAGGGCCAACAGATCTCCGGCTACTGACGGAAGAGTTCCGCAACATCGTGCCCCGTTTTCGCGTTCGAGGTGGGAAGCTTCTTCGAGCGGGGCGGGGTCCGTCCGGACTGGGTCCCTTTGCTCATGCACGGAGGGCTGACCGATGGGCGACTTCTATCAAAATGGACCCATTGCCACCCTTAACCGCCTTCGCTCGGGAATCCTCGACGAGCTGGAAGGGGAGCTCGCCGCCTATGCTCAGGAGAATCCCGTCGCCTTGGTGCTCCCGGCCCACGCGTCGGAGATAGGGAGCAAAGCACTGGCCAATATCGTTGACCAGGCCCGCGGCGCCTCATACATCGACGAAATCGTCGTCGCTCTCGGCCGGGCGAAGAAGGAGCACTTTCTCCGCGCGCAAGAGTTTTTTTCCCCTCTCCCCCAGAGAAAACGAGTCCTCTGGCTGGACAGCCCCCCTTTCGGAAAGCTGGTGAAGAACTTGGTCAAAAACGACCTGGACCCCGGAAAAGAGGGCAAGGGTCGATCTGCCTGGCTGGCCTACGGCTACGTGATAGCGCAGGGACGGGCGAAGAACATCGCCCTGCACGACTGCGACATCACAACCTACGACCGGGAGCTCCTGGCGCGCCTGTGCTACCCTCTGGTGCACCCGGCCTTCCCCTTCGAGTTCTGCAAGGGCTTTTACAGCCGAGTGACAGACCGGTTGCACGGCCGCGTGACGCGTCTGCTGGTGACGCCCCTTTTGCGGAGCCTGGAAGCCTTGCTGGGCCACCTCCCCTTCCTGAACTACATGGACAGCTTTCGCTATCCGCTGGCCGGCGAGTTTTCGATGACGGTAGACCTGGCGCGCATCAACCGGGTTCCCTCGGATTGGGGACTAGAGGTGGGCACGCTGGCCGAGGTCTTCCGGAACTGCGCCCTGAAGCGGGTGTGCCAGGCCGAGCTCTGTGAAAACTACGACCACAAACACCAACCCCTTTCCGCCGACGACCCCAGACAGGGCTTGGTGAAGATGAGCGTCGACATCTCCAAGGCCATCTTCCGTACGCTGGCCTCAGAAGGGGTGATGTTCTCCAAGGCCTTCCTCAATAGCCTTCGGGTGGTCTATCTGCGGGCGGCCCAAGACCATATCGTGCGCTACGACGCGGATGCGGCCTTCAATCACCTGATCTTCGACCGGCACGAGGAGGGTCTGGCAGTGGAGGCCTTCGCCAGGGCCATCGAGATCGCGGGTGAGGAGTTCTACCAAGACCCCTTGTCCGATAAGCCCATCCCCAACTGGAACCGGGTCATCTCGGCCATTCCCGGTTTCCTGGATAAGATTCGTGAGGCTGTTGAGGAGAGCGAAAGAAGAATCGCAGCGTAACGAAAGTAGCTCTCGGGAAGTCTCTATCAGAGTGAGAGGGCAAAAAGGGGGCGCAACTCGTCTGCGGCGCCCTCCGCCTAGAGCTGGGTCATGCCGCTGGCCACCCGCTGACTCCACCGGCTTCCGTTGTCCCACCTCTCGATGAGGTATTCCTTATTGGTCTCGAAGGCCTTCGCCTGCTCCTCCACCACACACTCCGCGTCCCGGCTCGACATCTTCTCGGTCTTGACAACAAAGGAACCCACTCGGGCGTAATAAAGGGGACTCATCAGATTCACGAGCTTGAACCGGTGGTCGGGGAGATGGTGGAAAATGGCTGCGAAATCGAAGAGAATGCGAACCCACTCTCCAACGTCGGGGAAGTAAAAGTTGTGGGGGGTGCGCACCCGGGCGAGGTGTTGGAGCACCTTGAAGCTTTCCGGGTTGATGAAATCTCGCCATACGCTCCGGAATAGGTGGAAGCCCGTCTGGTATGCGTCGATCAGCTTATCCAAGCTCGCCTCGACAGCCTCGGGCTCCTTCTCCCAGAGGTTGTCCACGCCGAAGCTCTCCACCGGTTCGCTCCCGCACACCTTCCGCCAAATGGGCTCGTTGGGCTCCATGAGGCTGAAAAGCGTCATTACAACCTGCCGGAACATGTTGTCGAGATCGCTTGCCGGGTCCTTAGCGTCGTGAACTTTGAGACCCAGGTTGGCTTGGCAGACGCGGAAGCCCTGCGTGATTGCCATGGTGGTCATCCAGATGTCGACGCCAAAACGGGCGACATGGCTCGTCCATACGTTTTGATCGCAATAATAGGAGGCCAGGTCTTGGCTGAAGCTGAAGTCTCCTCCGATGGGCTGGCGGATGCGTTTGCCGTACAGGGCGCGCGTCAGGTTGTAGACGATGTTGTTGGTGATGGTCCCGTCATACTTGGCTCGGGCGTAGTTGGGGGCGACGAAGTGGTACCCCTTCTCCAAGATGGGTTCCGCCAGGTAACGGACCCAGTCGGGGGTGATGCTCCTGAGATCAGAGTCGAACACTAAGCAGGCCCGCGCGCCCAGCCTCTCCACCGCCTCGAAAATTTGTCGAAAAGCGGTGCCTTTGCCCGAAGGGCCCCGGTAGATGCTGACGATCAGTTCCTGCCAGGGCGCCAGCGGCGCCTCCTGGGCCATGTCCCGGGTGTCATCGGTGGACCCTCCGTCCGAGACAAGGATGACCGAGCGCAGATTCTTGTCGAATCGTCGCAGGCCTTCGCTGGCGGTGGAAACGACGTGGCCAATGGTCGTTTCGTTGTTGTAGCAGGGGATGCCCACCACCAGGTCAGCACTGCCGATCTCTTCCAGGCGGCGCTCCACGTAAGGCCGCAGAGCTGTATGAAATATCAGTTTGCTACCCACCAGGTTCTCCCAGATAAAAGGTTTACCATCGCTTTCCTGGCAGCTTAGGGCTAAAAAAACAACCCCACTCTATCACGATGCCAGAAATGGCCCGTCGGTGCAACCCTGAAACTGCAACCCCGCCGCCCGTCATGCGAATTTCGCTGGGCGAGACCGTGCATTTCAATCTCCTGTTTCGAAAAAATTGAATCCCATTTGGCGCCCCAGCATCCAAACGGGTGAACTCCGATAATCGGGTTCCGCCGGAGCAGTAGAAGGAAACATTGGATTACGAAAGGGAGATTTCCAAGCATCTTGACGTAATGGAGCTTTGCTCGATCCGGACCGCCAACTCGCGGGCCCTTTTGGCGGGTCTTCCGGACGCCCGGTATCCCTACGTCTACCCCCGGGACGCCTCGGCAGCCGCCCGGCTCCTCGGCGAGTTGGCCCTGAGCGATCTGCCCCTTTCCACCCGCGCCTTCACGCTCTTGCGTGAGGTGGCGGTCTTCATCGCCTCCTTACAACGCGAGGACGGGTACTGGGGATAACGCTACGATGTCTCCGGAGAGGATAAGTCCATCTACCGTCAGGAGGACAACGTTGCCCACGGCGCCTCCATCCTGGCCCTGAATCTTTTGGTGCCCCATCGCCTCGGATGCGAGGTCCCCGAACGCCAGGAATGGATGGGGCGGATCCTGAAAGCGGCCCGGTTCGCCCTGCAAAACTACTACCGCCGGCAGATCCACCTTTTTTACTCCACCACCTCAGTCCACAAATCAGCCATCCAGATGGGGTAGAGCCTTTGGGTTAACTTTGCTTACCTCCACCTCTTCGACCTCATGGGGAAGTTGAGGGAGGTGGACGGACGCGCGGATGAAATGGGCGAGATCCTGCGGCTGCATGAGGCCTTCCGGCGGAACCTGTTCCGCGTCTTCGTGTATGAGCAGCGCTTCGTCCGCAGGCTGACTCCCCAGGGCGCGGCAGACTTCCGGCCCGACATCACCCTCCTCGGTCCTTTCTATTTCCGGTGGTCGCGCGAGAATTTTCCGGAGGGCGACCGCTTCGTGCGGGATTACTATCCCAAAACCGTCGGGTTTGTCGAAACCCATCTGTGGGAACCGGATCCTGGCCTGCTCCAGCGCTATCTCCCTTTTACAGAGGACCTCTCCACGCACATCCATGCCGGAAACGGATCCTGGTTTCCGTACTCGGCCATTCTGGCCGAGCATTACTGCGACATGGGAAACCCGGAGCGCGGGGACGAGATCCTCCGTCTCATGGAAGCCTACCGGGGCCGGGACGGCTACCTGCCCGAGCACGTCAGCACGTGCGAGCGGTTTTGGGAGTTTATCCGGACGGAGTGGGGAACGGGAATCGATGCCCGGAAGGAGTTCGACCCGGAAATTTTGCTGCCGAACCTCTCGTATGACCTGGTCGTCGAGGAGCTGGTCAACATGAAGCGGACGTACGATCAGATCCGCGATTTTTGCCTCATCCAAGAGAACATGCCGGGCTTCATCCGTTTCTCCTGTCCGCTGATGTGGTCACACGCCGGGTACGCAATCGCCCTCCTATGCCGCCGCAATGCGGGGATCTGAGGCGGCTCTTCCCGGCATTCCTGAAGGTCTCAGACCGGGTTCCAAGAGATCCGGGTTGTTGTCCGGGAGTCTCGGAGTAAGATTAGGGAAAGTAAGCCTTCGTCAAGACCCGGAGACCGTTCGGTGGAGGAGCAGAGTACCCTGGCGGAAGTTCTGGACGCCCGTACCTGTGAGGGTGACCTCTACGAACCCCTCGAGGATCACCGCGTCCGCTGCTTTGCTTGTGGCCATCGTTGTCTCATCCTGGAGGGTCGGCGGGGGATCTGCAAGGTTCGCTTTAATCAAGGGGGGCGGCTTATCGTCCCGACGGGATATGTCGGCGCCCTTCAGTGCGACCCCACCGAGAAAAAACCCTTTTTCCACGTCCTCCCGGGCTCGCATACGCTCACCTTCGGAATGCTGGGATGCGACTATCACTGCGCCTATTGCCAGAATTGGCTGACCTCCCAGGCGCTTCGGGACCCCCGGGCGGAAATCCTGCCCACTGAAGTCAGCGCGAATCAACTCGTCTCCCAGGCAATCTCGCGCGGGGCGCAGGTCGTCGGGAGCTCGTACAACGAGCCCCTGATCACGGCGGAGTGGGCTGCGGAGGTCTTCCGGATAGCCAAGTCCCAGGGCTTTCTTACGGCCTTCATCTCCAATGGAAATGCGACCCCCCAGGTCCTGGACTACCTCCGCCCCAGGACGGACCTCTACAAGGTAGATCTAAAATCCATGTCGGATAGGGCCTACCGGAAGCTCGGGGGACTCCTCTCGACAGTCCTGGAGACCATCCCGAAGCTGGTCGAGATGGGATTCTGGGTGGAGATCGTCACCTTAATCGTCCCGGGGTTCAATGATTCCGAGGCGGAGATTCGGGAGGCCGCGCGCTTTCTGGCGAACGTCTCCCCGGACATCCCTTGGCACGTCACGGCCTTTCACAAAGATTACAAAATGCGGGACCCCGACAACACCACGCCGCATGCTTTGATCCGGGCCGCCGAGATGGGTAGGGAGTGTGGGCTTCGCTTTGTCTATGCGGGCAATCTACCGGGCAGGGTCGGGCCGCATGAAAATACCTATTGTCCTGGATGCAATGCCCTTTTGGTGGAGCGCTTCGGATACTACATCCTCCAGGACCGCATTTCTCCTCATGGCCTTTGCCCCTCGTGCGGGGAGCGGATTCCCGGCGTTTGGTCGCTGCCCCCCAACAACGGGTAAGACCGATTTTCTTTCCATTCGGGTTGATTGGACTCCGGCGCGAAGGCAAAGTTCATGGAGGGATGTTTGAAAGATCATTTTCTGATATCACCAAACGAGATGTCTCAACCGCAGGGACCCCAAACGAGGAGTGTCCACTGATGGCGAGAATCGAAGCGGTTCAGGGCGACATTACGCGTGAGCGGGTGGACGCCATCGTCAACGCCGCCAACACCACGCTCCTGGGCGGGGGCGGGGTGGACGGGGCGATCCATCGGGCGGCGGGTCCGGAACTGTTGGCCGAATGCGAAACCCTTGGGGGCTGCCCCACGGGCGAAGCCCGGATCACCAAGGGCTACCGCCTGCCGGCCGAATACGTCATCCACACCGTGGGTCCCGTCTGGAAGGGCGGGAAGAACGGGGAGGCGGAGTTGTTGCGTAGCTGTTACGTCAACTCCCTGGCCCTCGCCGCCGAGCACGGCGTTCGCTCCGTCGCCTTCCCCTCCATCAGCACGGGCGCCTACCGGTTCCCCATCGAGCGGGCCGCGAAGATCGCCGTGGAAACAGTGCGGGAATGCCTGGGCAAGCCCACGTCCGTCGAAGTCGTGCGCTTCGTCTGTTTCAGCGCCGGGGACCTTGCCGTTTACCAGAAACATCTGTCGTCTGCTTCTACCCCTTGATTTCCCCCCTGGGCCGCCGCAGGACGTGGTGTAAGCGCGGAGGTCCATGAGAGCTGGTAAACCGGGGACTGTGGGCTTGAGGTCGCGCCCACATCATGCTGACAGGAATGACACTGCTTGATGCCAACCCCCAGCGGGGTGAAGGGTACGCGCCCCCTGTGAGCCGAACTGGCATCACGGGCCTTTGGGCAAAGTGGGGGAGAGGCGATTTGCAAAGTAAATGATTGATCCCCAGTTTTTGAGCGAGTTCGTTGAGGCGGCTGGGGTTTGTGAGTCGGGGAAATGCCCCGATCTCCGCTCGGGACGGAGTCTTCATAGCCGGGGCTACAATACTCGGGAACAGCCGGGTCACAAATGCAGGCGTAGCCGCGATTTGAGCGAGGGTCAGCGACCCGCGCGGAAATCGCGGCCCCGAGCCGGGTTCCCTCTGCCCTTTCCCTTAGCGCAAGAAAACTGGGGATAACTCAGGCAAAGTAACTCTTGACAGCTTTGGCATCTATCTTTAGCCTTCCGGCCAAGCCGGGAGACTAGAGAATGTTGAGGGAATCCTTGGGGTCCGCGAAGCCCCGCTCATTCTGGAGGAGAACACACGTGAAAACGCTTGCGCGCCGGTGTGGGATGGTCCTGTTTGGTTTGGCCCTGCTAGTCCCTGCTGGATGGGCGGATGCGCAGCTGCCCCCGGGCATGAAACCGTTCGAGGTGACGAAGGTCGCCGATAACGTTTACACCTTCCGGGCGTTTTTTCACCGCACAATGTTCGTGGTGACCCAGGACGGCGTCATCGTGGGCGATCCCCTCTCGGTCAAGGCCGCTCAGATGATGAACGCCGAAATCAAGAAGATCACGGACAAGCCGGTCAAGTTCGTCATTTACAGCCACAGCCACTGGGACCACGCGACCGGGGCCAAGGTCTTCAAGGACCAGGGCGCCCTCATCATCAGTCAGGCCAAGTGTGCGGCGCATTTTGAGAAGAGGCCCAACCCCAACGTACCACCGCCCGACGAGACGTTTAATTCGCGCTTTAACCTGAAGCTGGGAGGCGAGACGGTGCGACTTCTCTACTTCGGGCCGAGCCACTCGGACTGTCTCACCTTCATGCTTCTTCCCCGGCATAAGCTCCTATTCCTGGTGGACCTGGCGGGACCTCCGCGCCTCCCGTGGCGGGTGATGTCTGACGTAGATCCCGCAGCTTCCATCCATGTACTCAAGCAGCTCGAGGCCCTGGAGGGGTTTGAGCGGATCATCCCCGGTCACGGTCCGCCGACCCTTCCCCGAAGCGTCATCACCCAACACCGAGAGTACCTGGAAGACCTGATGGCCGCCGTCAAGGAGGCGGTCCAGAAGGGTTGGCCGTACGACAAGGCCAGGGCCGAGATCAAGCTCCCCAAGTACGAGAAATGGGGGCTTTATAAGAAATTCCTCCCCATGAACATCGAGCGGGCCTACGAATACTTCCGCCGGGGGATCTAGCCAGCCTCCGCCGCCATGATCTCGATTGAAGGAACCCCTTGGCGGGAGGCCTGATGAGAGAATTCCCTTGCGATTG
>JBHIBA010000103.1:0-13494 GCA_046758845.1 Nitrospinota bacterium | reverse complement strand
GGTCGCCGCTACAGAATTCGCCGCCGTGGGCCCCGCCCCGCTACGTCTGGCCAATTCCATCTGACTACGGGCGTTCCGTGTAGATGTAGAGTCCATCCTTGGGAGTGCGCCGGTCGCTGATAAGGGTAGGGATTCTTCGCGCGGGTCTGTGCGCCTCGCACGGAAAGATAGGTTCTATGGCGCGTGGTTCGGAAACCCGCAAGAGGGGTGTAGCGCGGGGGCGTGGGTCGGGTGACCCTCAGCCCCCGCTCCCCTACGTTGGAAGATCCCGCCTGACCGGTCTTAGCCGGGGCTAAAGCCCCGGCGCTACACGGCTTTTTCGTTGGGCGAAGGGGGGGATGTCGGGCAAGATGCCCGACCTACCGGATATGCGGGTCTACGTACAACGCATAACACTGTGGAATAACGGGCCGGTACGGGGACCGGCCCCTACATAGGATAACCCTGACGATTAAGGTTTTAGGCGAAAGAGTGCGGCCCGGCGGGCCGCATTCTTTCGCGAAACGAAAGTTTTCCGGGGGGTCCAGGGGGGCGGTTTCCAAAAAGCGCCCCCTGGGAAATTCGGGCGCCTTTCAAGGCTTGTCCCGAGCGCAGCCGAGGGAAGGCCCCCCTCGTTTCTCTTTCACGTCTTGGCCCGTTTGGCTTCCAGGGCCGCGAGGATCTTCTCGGCGGTGAAGGGCAGGTCGTGGGTGCGGACGCCCACGGCGTTGTGGATGGCGTTGGCGATGGCCGCCGCCACGGGAACCGGCGTCGGTTCGCCGACCCCTTTCGCGCCGAAGGGACCGAGCGGGTCGTTGGACTCGACCCAGACGGACTCGATCCGGTCCGGGATGTCCTCTTGCGTCGGGATGCGGTAGTCGTAGAAATTGGGGTTTTCCACGATGCCGTTCGAGTAGTGGAGGTTCTCCGTCAGGGCATAACCGAGCCCCTGCACGAACCCCCCTTCCACTTGCCCCTCGGCCGTGAGGCGATTAATGACCCTTCCCACGTCGTGGGCGGCCCAGGCCCCCATGACCTTCGCGGCGCCGGTCTCTTCGTCGACCTCGACCTCGACGACGTGGGCCGCGAAGGGGTAAACCGTCGAAAGGTTCCCCTGCTTGGTGACCGGATCGGGATACTCCACCCCCGCGTCGTCGGCGTTGTACTCGCCCTTGTGGACGATGGGGTTGCCGGCGTTTTTTCTGAAGACGGCGTGGTGGGCCACTTCGCGAACCGCCATCGAGCGCTGGCGCGAGGCCCTCACGAAGACTCGGCCGTCCCGGATGTCCAGATCATCCGGCGGGGCCTCCAGCAGTTCCGCGCCGACTTTCAGGAGCTCCTTTTTGACCTTTGCGGCCCCGTCGATGATGGCCAGGCCGGCCAGGGTGGTGGTCCGGCTCGCGTAGGCGCCCAGGGAGAAGGGCGTCGCGTCGGTGTCCACGTCGGAGACGGACACGTCCTCGAGCGGCATGCCCAAGGTTTCGGCCGCCATCTGGGCCATCACCGTCCGGCTTCCCTGGCCGTAGTCCACTTCCCCGGAGATGATCAGGAGCTTGCCGTTCTCGGACAGCCTGAGGATGGCCGATGAGCCGTCGAACTCCTTGACGTATCCCCGGTTGCCCGAGACGTGGATGCAGGCCGATATGCCGATGCCGCGCTTTTTCGGCCCTATCTGCCTGCCGAACCTCTCCCGCTTCTCCCTCCAGCCGGACGCCTGGACGGCTCTGTCGATGCACTCGGCGCCGCCCGCGCTGTTCATCTTCCAGCCGAAGGAGGTGACGTCCCCTGTTCGGACGATGTTTTTCAGCCGGACCTCGGCCGGGTCCATCCGGATCTTCTCCGCGAACAGATCGATGGAGGTGTCCAAAGCCATGTTCCCCTGGGGGTTGCCGCCCCCGCGGAACGCTCCCGTCGGTGTCCGGTTGGTGTATACGAGGGATAGGTCGGAACGGAGGTTGTGAATTCTGTAGCACTGGTCCATCCGGTAGGCCGTCGCCTCGGCAATGGCGGGCCCGTAGTCGGAGTAGGCCCCGTTGTTCGCGAGGATGGCCATGTCCTTGCCCACGATCGTCCCGTCCCGCATGCCTCCCAGTCGTACCGAGATATTCATGGGCAAGCGCGGCCGACCGGCCAGGAATTCCTCCTCCCGGGTATGTACCAAGCGGACCGGTCTTCCCGCCTTCCGGGCCAGAACGGCGCAGATGAGGTGCAGGCTGTGTTCAAACTTGGGTCCAAAGGACCCGCCGATGTAGGAATGGACGACGCGGATGTCCCCTGGCTTCATACTCAGCAGTGGCGCGTAGGTGAGGCGGATCAGCCCGGGGTTGTGAACCGGGGCGTACAGGGTGAGCCGGCCGCTCGCCACCCAGTCCGCCACGCAGGCGACGGGCTCTATGGAGGCCTGCTGGACCGTCGAGGTCCGGATCTCGTTTTCGATGACCACGTCGGCGGACTTCAGAGCCGCGTCCACGTCGCCGCGCTCCAGGTGGAGGCGATAGGCGACGTTGCCGGGCTTGTCCTCATGGATGGGAACGGCCCCCTCCGCCAGCGCCTCCTCCATGGTCCCATAAGCGGGCAGGGGATCGTACTCTACCCGGATGAGTCCCAGGGCCTCTTCCGCCACGTCGAGGTCGGTGGCGGCCACAGCGGCCACTTCGTCGCCGGCGAAGCGGACCTTGTCCACGGCGAGGATCTGCTCGTCCTGGACCATACCTCCATAGGTTTTCTTGAGGGTGTCCTCTGCGGTGGCGATGGCCCGCACGCCGCCCAGGGCTTCCGCATGGGAGGTGTCGATGTGAACGATTCGGGCGTGAGGGTAGGGACTGCGAAGGATCTTGCCCCACAACATGCCCGGAAGGACGATATCCGAGACGTATCTTCCGCTGCCCTGGGACTTCTCAGCGGCTTCGATGTTGGGGGCCCTGGAACCGATGGTGGCCATCTGACTCATTTTGCGGCCGTTCTCCCGCCCGCTCCGATTCGATCCGATGGTAGAAACAGCCATTTTTTCCTTGACAGGCATCCAGGGAAATGATCTGGATCATCTTTTGCCGGCATGGCCTCCGGGAACTTTGTCCCTGGTCTTCTTTTCGCGTCCTATGGCCAATCCTGAAAAGACGGCGAAGAGGCGCCGCGCCCGAGAGATCCTCAAGAGGCTGGCCGCGGCCTATCCGGACGCCCGTAGCGGACTCCGCTTCGATGGCCCGTTCCAGCTTCTGGTCGCGTCCATCCTTTCCGCCCAATGCACCGACGAGCGGGTGAACCGGGTCACGCCGGGCCTTTTCAAGAAATACCCGACGCCCGGCCACTTCGCCCGGGCGAAGAAAAAGGAGCTGGAGCGCGACGTCCACTCCTGCGGCTTCTACCGCAACAAAGCCAAGAACATCATCGGCGCCAGCCGGATGATCTGCCAGGAGTTCGGGGGAAAAGTCCCCAACGACTTCGACGCCCTTCGCCGGCTACCCGGGGTCGGCCGCAAGACGGCCAACATCCTTCTCAACGACGCCTTCGGCGTCCCGGCCATCGCCGTGGATACGCACGTCTTCCGACTCTCCCACCGGTTTGACCTGGCAAACGCGCGGGACCCCGACCGGACGGAGTTGCAGCTTCGGGAAGTGGTCTCCAAGGAATTCCTGGGCACGTTCAACCATCTCCTGACTTCTCATGGACGCAGGGTCTGCCAGGCCAGAAGGCCCCGGTGCGCCGTCTGCCCGGTTGAGAAGCAATGCCCCTGGGAGGGAAAGGCGCGATTTTTGAAGGGCACTCCGGCTGATTCAGGGGGGCCTTTTTGAAAACCGGCCCCCCTAAAAACCCCCCGGAAAACTTTTGGCGGCCCGGCATGCGGGTCGATGACCCTTATGGCCGGGCCTGCTGGGGTTGGGCGTCGGCTTGACGTACGTGGTGAGTCTGTCGCATTGCGGTGGCTTTATTCTTTGGCCGGATGCCCGTCTGCCTACGGCAGCCGCAGCATCCGGCCAACAAGCCAGCTTTTGGCGGAAGAGGGTTGCGCCGCCAGGCGCTATCCTCTTCCGCGAAACAAAAGTTTTGCTGGGGGGGCGGGGCGGCGGACGCGCAGCGTCAGGTTTCCGCACTGGCGTGCCTAGTTAATCACCTCCCAGAAGGTGTGCGCCAAAGACGTCCGGCTTAAGCGTTCGTACCCCCAACCGCAGTTCAGCCGGCACGCAAGTGCCCAAAAAGCGTCCCCTGCAATAGACAATCCTCAGGGCGATGCGGAGGGGGTAGGTGCGGGCGCGCCTTCCCGGGGCGAAGGGCCGATGCCGGGGAAGGTCTCCAGGACGCGGGCCATCCCGATGCGGGCCAGCGTGTCGTGGGATTGCCAGACGCCGCCGCCCTGGATGAACCGGCCGATCAGCAGAAGGTTCTCATTGAGGAACTCCTGCGTCTCATCGAAGGTGGCGCTCCACAGAACTTTGCCATCCTGGACGCTGATCAAGTAAATGTCGAAGGAAACCGAGGCCGGGCGTTCGGCGGCCAACGGGTTTCCGTCCCTGTTGTTGTACCGGGAGATCACCCCGGTCACCACCGCATCGAGGGCCTGGATTTCCTCGCCGGCCGTCACCTCCGGCGAGCGGACTTCGCCTGTCAGCGGGGTTCGTTCCTCTTCCGGATCGCTCTCGGGGAACTCGCCGGGGAAGATCAGGCGGTTGGTTGTCGTGTAGGGCTGGACCGTTTTCAAATATTTCGAGACCGCGCGGCCGAGCAGTCTGAGATTCTCTTCCCGGTTCACCGTTCCCGCCCGGCGACTCGGGTCCACACGAAATTCCAGCTCGATCTCTTCCTCCTTGTCCAGCCTTACGGGGGGTGTTACGGAATAGGTCTTGCGGGTGGAGAGTTCGGTATAAAAGAATCCGGCCACCTTGTTGCCCGCATCGGGGGAATCCGTGGCGTTACGGAAGGGCATCACAGCGATGTGGCGGAGGTTGTATTTTCGAATATCAGGACGCACAGTGGCCGCCACGTTGCTCGGCACCAGACGGCCGAGTTCGACGTTGGAACATCCGATCGCCAGCAAGGCAAGCCCCGAAGCCGCCAAGGCCCCTCCTGAATTGACCCATCGGCGCACTGGAATGCGCGGTGATTTCATCCTCTCCGTCCCGGGCGAGCGGTTTAAAAAAACGGCGATCCAACTCACGCTAAAGTTTAGATGCTCAAGCGGACTCTAGCAAGACCGGGACCGCGAATTTCGCATTTATGTTTCGACACCGGACCCATGCAGCGCCCGCGAAAGAAACGCGCAACTTTGGCGGGATCCGGGGAAAATGCGGCCGCTCGATAGAGCGCGGCTAACGCGAAGAAGCGCTGGGCAGGAAACCGGCAGGATACGCGGGGATTCTCCCGGAATGGACCGCAGAACAGACAGGTGGGGCGGCCGCCTTACTCGATGTATCCCCCGGTCTGCGGGAACGTCGAAGGCACCTCTTGGCCAGGTTCCAGGGTTACACCCTTCTCATCCTCCCGAGCGCGCAACTGCAACTGCTTCGCTTGCTCGTAGGACTCCTTGATCAATTCCAGCCGCTCCAGGTGGGTATCACAATACCCGTCGGTCACCGCAGGGTTGTTGCAGTGAATGACGGAGCAGACGTCGTCTTTTCCGCTCTTTTTGTCCGATTTCACGTGTTCGCGTTTGAGTTTGATTTGTCGAGTCGGGCGACTCCGAGGGCCTTGTTCACCAATTTCTCGGCGTCGTCCAATGTGCTTTTCGTGGCCTCCGACAGCTCACGGGTGAGTTGCTCATAAGTATACTGATAGAGCTGCTTCAGCTCCTTGCTGCTGAAAGTCCGGACTTTGGAGAACTCATGGAGGTTGCGGACGACCTCCGCCAAGCCCGTCACATCTCCTTCCCGAAGCCTCCGCTTTTGCTCTTCGTAACGGTTTTTCCAGCTCCTCCAGTTGAGCTCGACTTTCTCTTCACTGGCCTTCTTTCTGAGGATGGCCAGGATCTTCCGAACCTCTGCCTGTCTCATCGGAGGACGCAGGCCGAACTCCCTTGCCGCTTTCAAAGGGACGAAAACACTGGCATCGGGCTGGTCGTCCAGCTGAATTTCGTAAAACCGCTGAGCTCCGGTGGGAAGCTTCTTTTCCACAAGGTCGACGATCTTGCCCTCCCCGTGGAGGGGGTAGACGACCCTCATCCCCTTTCGGAATCCCTGCTTTGCACGCCTAGTCTTTATCGCCATTTTTTTGTCCTGTTGAGCCGCGAATCTAATCGCCGGGGCCCGGCGGGAAATTCCAAGCTGTCCGGGCCATCCTGGAACAGGTGCCCGGCCCGTGTAGCCACGACTCAGACAGCCCCTTTGTACGCGAGGAATCGGTCGCGAATGGAAATATTACATATAGACTATCTCAAATGTGGCCCAAAGTCAAGGAAGGGGGCGAAAGGGATTTTCACTGAAGTTTCGTTTTGGGAGACCGGGCGCGCCGGATGTACCCCTCAACTTTCCTGTTTTTTGCCTGAACGCCGCCAGAATCAACCGGTTACGCCCCCAACCGAGCAAATGGGTCCGGCCCGCCTTCTCCGCATTAGCCCCCGGAAGTCAACCCCCCGATGATGTCGCGGGCTTCGCGTAGGAAGGCAGCGAGGGTGTCTTTTCTCCCTGGGTGCCTCAATTGTTGCAAAAAGCGCCTCACCGAAGGTCACACCGCAAAAAAAACCCGAGGAGAAGACCCCAAGGGACCTCCTTTCCACACAGAAGACGTTATACGCCCCCCCCACGATCCCTCGTCCGACCTCCGATTTCCGAATATAATGATACCTAGAGGAATCACTTATTCTCCTGCTTCCCGGCAGCTCCCAGTTAAGGGAGTGCGAGCGTGAACAAAGATCGCTTCGTTTCCGACCTTCGAGAGGCGGTCGGCGAACCTTACGTTCTCGTGGAGCCGGAGGAGCTTCTCGTCTACGAGTGCGATGCCCTGGCAGTTTACAGAAATATGCCCCTGGCGGTCGTTCTGCCCAAAAACACACAAGAGGTGCAGGGCGTCGTTCGGGCCGCGGCGCGTCACAACACCTGTATTGTCCCCCGGGGGGCGGGCACGGGCCTGAGCGGGGGCGCGTTGCCCCATGAAAACGGCATCCTAATCGGTTTCAGCCGAATGAATCGGATTCTGGAACTGGATCTGCCCAATCACAGGGCCATCGTCCAGCCCGGGGTGGTGAATCTGCATCTTTCCCAGGCCGTGAATTGCGACGGCTACTACTACGCACCAGACCCCTCCAGCCAGGCGGCCTGCACCATCGGGGGAAACGCCGCCGAGAATTCCGGCGGGCCCCACTGTCTGAAATACGGCGCCACCACCAACCACATCCTGGGGCTGGAAATGGTCCTCCCCGACGGCGAGGTGGTCGAGCTGGGGGGGAAGGTGGAAGACGTGCCCGGTCTGGACCTGCGCGGAGTGAGCATCGGCTCGGAAGGCACGCTAGGCGTCATCACCAAGATCACCGTCCGGCTCTTGCCGCTCCCGGAGGGCGTGAAGACCATGCTGGCCGTCTTCAACTCCATGGAGTGCGCTTGTGACGCCGTTTCGGCCATCGTCGCAGACGGCCTCATCCCGGCGGCCCTGGAAGTGATCGACCGGCACACGATCCAAGTCGTGGAAAAGACGCTCCAGAGCGGTTTCCCGGAATCGGCCGCGGCTGTTCTCCTCATCGAGCTCGACGGCCCAGTGGCCGGTATGGACGAATGGGCGAAGACCATCGAGCTCATCTGCCGCCGCAACGACGCCACCCAATTTCGCCTGGCCCGGGACGAAGAGGAGCGCATGAGGTTTTGGGCGGGTCGCAAGAAGGCCTTCGGGGCCTTCGGCCAGGTCAGCCCGAACTTCTACTGTCTGGACGGAACGGTTCCCCGAAGCCGGATCGCCGAGGCCATCCGGCGGATTGAAGCCATTGGCCGGAAGTACGGCCTCCCCATCGCCAACGTCTTTCACGCGGGAGACGGGAACCTGCATCCCTTGATCCTCTTCGATGACCGCACGCCGGGGGAAACCGACCGGGTCATTCAGGCCGGCTCGGAGATCCTGCACAGTTGCGTGGAGCTGGGGGGGTCGCTGAGCGGAGAGCACGGCATCGGGATAGAGAAAATGATGGATACCCCCGCCCAGTTCAGCCAGGAGACGCTGGAGACCATGGCGCGGGTCAAGTCCGTCTTCGATCCCGGCGGGCGCTGCAACCCGGCCAAAATCTTCCCCACACCGGGCCGGTGCGGCGAGGTGAGAGGGATGGCGAGCCGGAAGCTGCCGGCAGGGGTTTGGATCTGAAAGGGTGTTGGGATGACCGACCCTCAGCGTGCCCACCAAGCGGCGCGAGATCTCCTGGGTGCGGGGCGCGTTCGCGAAGGGGAGCTGGCCGCCGCCTACGCCTTGAACGGCCTGATCCCCGGTCTCATCCTCTATCCGGAGAGTTGCGAGGAGCTGTCCGCCCTCCTCGCGGAGGCGTACGCCGCGCACCTGGCCGTCATCCCTTGGGGAGGGGGGACGAAACAACATCTGGGCTACCTTCCCCGGAGATGCGACTGGGTGGTGGACCTGAGCCGTTTCTCCGGCATTTCAGAGCACCAGGAGGCGGACTTCGTCGTCACCGTCCGGGCGGGAACCACCCTGAGACAGATCAACGAATTCCTCAAAGAGCGCCAGCAACATCTGACCCTGGACCCCCTGGAAGGCGATTCCGCCACGGTCGGGGGAATCTCCGCGGCCAACTCGAGCGGCCCCCTGCGGATTGGATTCGGAACGCCGCGCGACCTCATCCTGGGCATGGAGGTCGTGATGGCCGACGGAACCGCGATCCGCTTCGGGGCGAAGGTCGTCAAAAGCGTCGCCGGATACGACCTCAATAAGCTGTACATCGGTTCCTTGGGCACGCTGGGGTTCATCACAGAGCTCACGTTCAAGACGTACTCCCTGAAGGTTCAGGAAGAATCGCTCTTGGCCGGTTTTCAGGAGGCGGGGGCTGTCCAATCCGCCGCCACGCGAATCCTGGCGCAGAGAAGCCTGCCCACCACGTTGGAATGGCTGACGGGCCAGGGGCTTTCCACGGAAAAGCATCTGGCTGAGACGGCGGGGTCGGAGCACATCCTCCTGGTGAGCTTCACGGATAACCAGATAGGCGCCGCCAAGCAGTTGGCCGAGGTCGAATCCCTCTGCCGAGCCAGCGGAGCGGGGGCAGTCGTCCGCCTGGGACCGGAGCGGGCGCGGGCGATGAGGGAATCCTTGAGCCAGGCCGGTCCGTTTCACGCCTCCGCCAAAGGTCTCGGTTTCGCATGCAGGTTGGGCGTCCCCCTCACCCGGGTGGGAGAAACGGTGGAACGGGCCCGGACCCTGGGCCGCGCCGAAGGCTTCGGCGTCGTCTGCCAAGCGCACACGGGCAATGGAATTGTCCGGGCCCGGTTCGGGTGGGATGAAGACGAGGAGGACTCCCGTCTGACGGAGCACGCGCGGCGCGCCGTAGAGGGGTTGCAACAGGCGGCCCGACGGGTTGGGGGATACGCAGTCATCGAAACCCGGTCTCTGGCGCTGCGGGATTCACTGGACCTGTGGGATGAGGCAACGATCAGCGCGACCGGCCTGCGACTAATGCAAAGGGCCAAAGAGGCCCTGGACCCGAAGGGAATCCTGAATCCCGGCCGGTTTTTCGGAAGAATCTGAAACTCCCGGACACGTTCTGAAGGCAGGGAGCCTGACTCACATGGCAACAGGCCCGTCAGAGAAGTCGATTGCGGCTCTGGAGGAGGTGGCTGAGACCCATGGGGTCGAGTCTCCCAGGACGGACCTGCTCCTGGACTGCATCCACTGCGGGCTCTGCCTGAGCTACTGCCCCACGTATGCCGAGCTCGGCAACGAGTTGGATTCGCCCCGCGGGCGCATCTATCTCATGCGGGCCATCACAGAGGGGCGGATCGATTACACCCCCATCGTGCGAAAGCACCTTGACCTGTGCCTGGGCTGTCGGGCGTGCGAGACGGCCTGCCCTTCGGGCGTACAGTACGGCAGGCTGATCGAGGCCGCGCGGACGGGCGTGGAGGCCGCAAGGGAACGGGAGGGACAGGGCGGCTGGGTCCGGAAGGTCGCCTTGCGGCGCCTGCTCCCGTACCCCAAGCGCCTCGCCGCCGCCGCCGCCCTTCTTTCCTTCTACCAGAGGAGCGGGCTTCAACGTCTGCTGCGAAGCAGCGGGGTCCTGAAACGCATGGGCCGGTTGGGGGAGTTGGAAGGCCTTTCACCTTCCGTGACGCCGCTCTCCGTGCGAAGGCGCGTGGAGGCCGGCGCGCCTGACGGTCAGCCGGGGCGCGCCTCGGCCGCCCTGCTCACAGGCTGCGTCACGCACGTCTCGCTCGGGCAGGTGAACCTGTGCACCGTCCGGGTCCTCGCCGAGAACGGCCACCGCGTTTTGGTCCCGGCGGAGCAGCTATGCTGCGGGGCGCTGCACGGCCACTCGGGGGACCGGCAGACCGCCCGGACGCTCGCCCGAAAGAACATCGATACCTTCGTGAACTGCGGGGCGGACTTCATCGTCACGAACTCGGCGGGCTGCGGCTCCATGATGAAGGAGTACGGCGAATTGTTGGAGGAGGACGAGGCCTACCGGGAGAAAGCGGCGGGGCTGGCTGCGAAGGTTCGGGACATCTCGGAATTCCTTGTGGAGCAGGGGTTCCGGCCTCCCGCAAAGCCGGCCCGCCCGGCGGATGGAAGACCCTTTTCCGTCACGTACCATGAAGCCTGCCACCTGGCCCACGGGCAGAAGGTTCGCAAGCCTCCGAGGGAGATCCTCCGTTCGCTGCCCGCCTCGGAGCTTCGGGAGCTGGCCGAATCGGACTTTTGCTGCGGAAGCGCGGGGACGTACAACCTGACCCAGCCGGAGATGGCGGGGAAATTGCTCGAGCGGAAAATCGGTCACATCCTGGACACGGGGGCTACGGTCGTCGCCACGGGAAACCCGGGATGCATTTTTCAGCTCGCCAACGGCCTGGAAGGAAAGGGCGTGCGTGTGGTCCACCCGATAGAGCTTTTGGCCGAGGCTTACGATGCGGAGGGCGGAAGGTCGGCAGGCCCTTAAACGCCCTGGTGATGATTATTGCGCCAACCCATTTGTGATAGCGGTGTGGTGCGGGGTGCGGGGACTCCGGGTCACCGTCCAGGACATCGTGTTGAGAGGTGAACGAAGCGGTGCAAAGGGACGTCTTGTCGTCGGTAGGTCGGGCATCCCCCCGACTTCGCTCGGAGTCTGCCATTCGGTGAAGCGAGACACAGAAACGACCTCCAAATTTGGAATCCCGGCATGAAGCCCCTCCTGCGATTTTGTGTAACTACTTCCCTGGGAATCTGGCTGGGGGCCAGCATATTTCTCTTGCTTATAACGTCGGCCCTTTTTTCCCGAATGCCGGACGTGGCGGGACGAGTAGCAAGCCTCGCCCTGCCCGTTTATTACAAGACCGGCGCCATCTGCGCCCTGGTTGCCCTGGCATCGGTCATCTTGTCGGCGCTTTATCCGTGGCAAGAAAGCTGGGCCAAGAGGCTGACGCCGGTGGTCCTTATGCTCGCGCTGGCGGGCGTCAATTACTACGCAGGGTGGGTGGTCTTGCCCCAGGCCAGAGAGGCCCGGCTGAGAGTTCACGAATACGAGAGTTCCTCGGCTGAACAGCCCGCCAGGGTCGCCAAGGCCCGCGAAAGGTTCCGGAAGCTCCACCGGCTTTCCATCCGGCTACTCGGTGTTGTCTTCTTCCTCCTGGCTGTGACTCTCCTCTTTTCAGCCTTCGCCCTGAGGATGTAAGTCCGCACGGGTGAGGGGCATTCCGGGCTTCAGGCTGCGATTGACACTGCCAGACCCGTGTGGGAAGATTTTTTTTGCGGCCAGGGTCGATTCAAAGCTCCCGGCCTCGGGAGGGATAGGCCGCAGACAGAGGTCCGGGGTGTCGCCTTGAGAAAGGAGAGATGCAGCAGCCGCCCAATGTGAAAAAGGAGGTCTCTCGCGAGCACCCGTTGCGGCGTTACCTCTTCCGCGTGACGGCCTCCAGCTTTGAGACCGTCGGCCTCGCAGACCGGGAGCTGATTCGCTACGTCACTGATGTCCTGGTCGACTTCGCTCACGTGGACAACATTTATCGATTCCAGGACGAGCCGGGAAAGCGGCGTATCGGCCGACTGGCCGACATGATCGGCCAACTGGAGGAGGCCGGTAGGCGGGGGGTCTGGCCCGAGCCGGAAATTCGTAAGCATATCGGCGATTCCTGCCTGTTCTTCACCGGGATCTACCCCGAACACCTGGAGCGGGACGCCCGCTGGGTAGACTTCCGCCCCTTCGTGCGCCTGGGCGTTGACTCCTACCGGTGGGTCTCGGATTTCGAGGCGGTTGGCCCATCGGCCGCTTTGTTCCGCAAGCTGTCCAGCGCCTTCGAGGATTGTGTCGGGGCGCTTCACATCGAGAGGGAATTCCTGCTCGACCCCTTCTACCAGTACCTGTTGCGGCAGATGGACTGGTAGAAGGAGGGTTTTCTCTCCGGTTCGGCTGTCGGACCCGAAGAGACGGGTTGCTCGACAGGGGGGTTGACGCTCACCTTGGCGATCTTGGGTTAAGCGGGAACCCTCGGGAATGAGACGACCCGACGCTCCGGGCGGGTTCTCTGGAGCTGAGAATCCCCGGGCGAGGACTCTGGGAGATGCGGTCTTTGGCCTCCCGTCCGCTGGACTATTGCAGAACCCTGACGCGCCGCAGCGGCTCCAACTTCTTCTATTCCTTCCTCTTCCTTCCCCGCCCTCAGCGGGAGGCCATTTACGCCATTTACGCCTTTTCCCGGGCGGTCGACGACGTGGTGGACGCCTCAAACGTCTCGGACGACTCGGCCCAGGCGCTGGCTGAGTGGAGACGGGAGGTGGGCCGTCTCTACGACGGCCGGCCCAGGCACGCCATCGCCGTTCAGATGGCCAGGCCGTCCGGGCCTTCCAGATCCCCCGGGAACTACCCCTGGCCCTCATTGACGGCTGCGAAATGGACCTCAAGCGGAACCGATACGAGACCTTCGAGGAGCTCTATAACTACTGCTTCCACGTGGCCTCGGTCATCGGTCTGATGTGCATCGAGGTCTTCGGCTACCGCACCGAGGAGGCCAAGGTCTACGCCGAAAAGCTGGGGGTCGCCTTTCAGCTCACCAACATCCTGCGCGACGTGAAGGTGGACGGCGACCGCGGACGTATCTACCTCCCCCGGGAAGACCTGGATCGTTTCGGTTATGGTGAGGAAGATGTCCTGAACCGAGTGTACGACGATCGTTTCGTATCGGTCATGAAGTTTGAGTGCGACCGGGCGCGCCGCTTCTACTGGGAGGCCAGAGAGGCCCTCACCCCGGAGGACAAGCCCACTCTGCTGGCCGCCGAGATCATGGCCGGCATCTACAGCAAAATCCTCCAGGAGATTGAAAACCTAGGCTACGACGTCTTCCGCCACGCCATCACCCTCCCCCGGTATCGCAAGATGTGGATCGCCCTGCGCACCTGGTCCTCCCACCGAAG
>JBHIBA010000102.1:0-13545 GCA_046758845.1 Nitrospinota bacterium | reverse complement strand
CCAGGACGTCGCACGCGGCGACCTCATCATTTAGCAGCCCCCGGTCCTCCCGGCTCCGGATGAGGCGGCCCAGACCCTGCTTCAGAGAGAGGACGGCCTTGGGCACCTGGTAGGTCAAAAAGGCGTCCTCCCCTTCGGCCTCGATGGCCTCCGAGCGGGCCTCCACCAGCGGGTCCCCTGGACTGGGAAAAGGCAGCTTGTCGATGATGACGCAGCTCAGGGCGTCGCCCTGCACGTCCACTCCCTGCCAGAAACTGGCCGTGGCGAAAAGCACAGAGGACCGATCCCGCCGGAAGTCCTCCAGGAGCAGCGCCCGGGGGGACTCCCCCTGAATCAGGACCCGATGCCGGATGCGGTCCTTCAGCCGCGCGTGGGCGGTCCGCATGTTCCGGTAGCTGGTGAACAAAACGAAGGCCCGCCCTTCACAGAGCTTCAGCAGCGTCTCGATGAGGGGGCAGATGGCGTCAACCCACTCCCCCGTGTTGGGGTTGGGGAGATGCTTTGGAATGAACAAAACCGCCTGCCGGGCGTGGTCGAAGGGAGAGGGGAGGATGACTTCCCCCACATCCTCCAGCCCCAGGCGGCCCCGGAGGTACTGGAAGGAATTTCCCGAGCTCAACGTGGCCGAGGTCAAGACGACGCTCCTGACCCGGTTGAACAATTCTTCCCGCAACAGTCCGCTCAGGTCGATGGGGGACGCCGAGAGGGATACATTCCGCCCCCGCCTCTGGACCCAGGAGATGTACGCGGTGTCCTCCATTCTCAGGATGAAGTCGATCTCTCCAGCGATTTCCTGGGAGCGCCGCCCCATGCTCCGGAGGCCTTCGTTCTGGGATTGACCCGCCGCCCGGGACAGCGCGGAAAGGACGGCCGTCAGCAACTTCGCGGCCGCCCCCAACGTCTGGGACACGTCCTCGGGACGGAGACGGCGGCGCTCGCCGGAGTCCGCCGGCCCGGGGGAAGGGACTTTGCCGGCCCCTCCCCTCTTCCGCCGCCCCTTACCCACGGGGCGAAGCAGCGGCGTACCGCCCGGCAGCGAGGAAAAAAAGGCGTCGGACGCCCGTCCCAGCTTGGCCACGGCGTCTTTGACCTCATCTTCTCCTTCCCCGGCCGCCTCCCGCAGGGCATCCCTCGCGAGTTCCTCGATTCGGCCGCGGCTTACGGTGACACCGAAGTATTCCGTCGCCACGTCTTCCAGGGCGTGGGCCTCGTCGAAGATGACGGCGGTGTAGCGGGGGAGCACCCGCCCGGGGAAGCTCTCGCCGCCGTGAAGTTTCAGATTCAAATCCGAGAAAAACAGGTGATGGTTCACCACCACCACGTCGGCCGCGGCCGCCTCCCTCCGGGCGCGCTGGATGAACGGCTCTCCGAACTCGGCGCACAAGGAACCGTTGCACGCCTCGGCCGAGCAGCAGATGTCCCGCCAGGGGTCGTAGTCCTCGGGGACCCCCTCCGCCTCGGCGATGTCACCCGTCGCCGTCTTTTCCGCCCAATCCCGGACCCGGCGGAGAAGGGCGGCCTCCTCACGGGAGCGGAAGGTCGGGTGCTGGAGAAAATTCCGGTAGCGTCGCGGGCAAAGGTAGTTGTGCCGGCCTTTGAGGACACAGACCCGGAAGGAGTGGCCGAGCGCCTTCTCTAGTATCAGGAGGTCCTTGTGGAGGATCTGGTCCTGAAGGGTCTTGGTTCCGGTGGAGATAACGACGCGCCGGCCGAGCAAGACGGCGGGGCCGAGGTAAGCCAGCGTCTTGCCCGTGCCGGTCCCCGCCTCGACGAGGAGCTTTCCCCCCTCAAGGAGGACGTCGGCCACCTCGGCCGCCATCTCGACCTGAGAGGGACGGTGCTCATACCCCGAAAAAGCTTTCGCCAGGCGTCCCTTAGGTCCGAACAGCTCCTCGGCCAAGCGCTGGCCGTGCGTGGGGTCTGCCATCGGCTGGGGCTCTTTCAGCCGCCGCGTCAACGGGCTGCGGATCTCGGATGACTCCTCCGGGACCGGCGCCCTTCAACTTCTGGGAACTCATAGGACCCCGTGGACTAAAAGGACCGGCCCGCCGCGGCGACGAAGGGGATGAGGTCCTTCATGAGCTGGGCGAAGTTATCCGGCTTGAGAGACTGGGCCCCGTCGGAGAGCGCCTCGGCCGGGTTGGTATGGACCTCGATCATCAGGCCGTCCGCCCCCGCCGCGATGGCCGCGCGGGACAGGGAGTTGATCAACCGCCAGTTGCCGCTGGCGTGACTGGGATCCACGAAGACCGGCAGGTGCGTCTCGGCCAGCAAGATAGGCACGGCGGAGATGTCCAGCGTGTTGCGCGTTGCGGTCTCAAACGTCCGGATGCCGCGCTCACACAGGATGACGTTGGGGTTCCCCTCCGAGAGGACGTACTCGGCCGACATGAGGAACTCTTCCAGCGTCGTCATCATCCCGCGCTTCAGGAAGACCGGTTTTTTGGCCTGACCGACGCGGCGGAGCAGCGCGAAGTTCTGGACGTTGCGGGCCCCGATCTGCAGGACGTCCGCATAGCGTTCAACCAGATCGACCTCCTCGGGGTTCATCACCTCCGTGACGACGGGCAGACCCGTCTCTTCCTTGGCCTCGGCCAGATACTTGAGCCCCTCCTCACCCAGCCCCTGGAAGCTGTAGGGGGAGGTGCGAGGCTTGAAGGCGCCGCCCCGGAGCATCGTCGCCCCGGTCTCCTTGATTACACGGGCGATTTCCAGGATCTGTCCCCGGCTCTCGACCGAACACGGACCGGCAATGATCGAGACCTTCTCGCCCCCCACCGCCGCCCCGTTCACCTGGACGACGGACCTTTCCGGCCGGGTCTGCGAGGAGGCCAGCTTGTAGGGCTTGAGGATCGGAACCACGCTCTCGACGCCGGCCATGACGTCCAGCGCCTGGAGACGGGCTTTGCCGCGCTCATCCCCCACGGCCCCGACCACGTTGCGCTCCACCCCCTCGATCACGTGAGGGCGGTAGCCCATTTCCTGAACCCGGGTGAGGACGGCTTCCAGCTCTTCGCGCGTGGCGCCCGCCCTCATGACGATGATCATCGAAGATTCTCCTCAAAAATGAGAAAGCCGCGGATAGCACCCCGCGGCTTTCAGAACCGTTCGTTCACGCGGCCACGGGAGGAATCGTCCGCCCGCAGCCCGGAGGTTTTCCATCCGGCGACGGGCGGACTAGCGAAACCCTTCAAAGAAATAACGCTCGGACGGAAAACGGCGGTAACCCATCTGCAATCCTTTCCATTCTTGCCTGAGAAACAAGTTCTTTTTATTGTGCAAACCGCGAGATGTCAAGGATTTTTAGAAAGACGAAGCCAGGGGGCAATCTCGCGTTTCATCCACCCCCGCCCCGCTGAAGGGAACCCTTTGACCAAACATTCCGGCGCTGGTAAAGTCGCGCAAGGCAAATCCACAGGAGCCGGCAAGGTCGAAAGAGCACGAGGCGGCGGAATGCAAGGCGCCACCGTGCGAATAAAAAGTTTTGCTGGGGGGCGCGGGGGGGCGGACGCACCGCGTCAGGTTTCCGCACTTGCGTGCCTGGTGAATCAACTCTCGGATGGTGTGCGCCGAAGACGCTTGGCTTGAGCAGACATGCCTCCAACCGCACCCCGGCCGGCACGCGAGCGCCCAAAAAGCGCCCCCCGCAGAAGACAGAAGCAAGTCTTCCATAGAAGGCCGGGCGATTCAGCCGTGAGGATAGGTTTTTTGCGATTGCGACTTTCTCGATTGACGTTTATCGTCTCGCTGGCGTTCCTCCCCCTGTTGGGATGCGGAGGGAATCCTGTCCCCGGCCCTTTGGGTGATGAGACCCATCGATCCGGTCCCGTTCAAGACCCGGCGGCGATCCGGTCCGCCCTGCAGTGGGGGAGCAGACATGCCCAAACCGCCAAAAAGACCCTGGAGGAGCACTACGTCTCCACGGTGCGGGAAGGAGACCACATTCAGCGGGCGCGCGTCCGGACGCGATGGAGCCGCCTCGCCCTTCACGCCGCGGAGCGCGCGCTTTCCTCCCAGGAACCGGACCCCCAGACCGTTGAGCGGGTCCTCAAAGGTCCGCCCCTGACGATCACCCTCTTGCGGCGGGGCTACCACAAGGGAGTCGTCACCCAGCTGGACATGGTGCTGGTGCAGGGAAGTCACAGGGTCTACGCGCCACAGCTTACGCGCCGTTCTGCGCGCGCCGTCAAAGACGACGGGAGGGTGATCGCGTATGAGGGGGAGATGGAGGGAAACTTTCCGCTGGACGACCTGAACTTGCGAAAGTCCGCCTCTCTGGAAGTCCGGCTGGAGGACGGCTCTTTCCTCTACTTCAGCATCCCGCTGTGGCGCCTCAAGTAGGTTATTTTCATGACCTTCGGCGAATTTCGGATGCGATTTCGAAGTTACAGCTTACCGCTGGGCCTTCTCGCAGCGGCCTGCATGACCGTTTTGACAGGCTCAAGCAGGGCGTACGCAGGCGGAGGAAGCCGCGCGGAAATGGGGATCATCCCCGCCGGGAAATTCGTTATGGGGAGCACCCGTGAGGAGCGGGAATACGGCTACAAGCTGGATGAGACCCTCCACAACAGCTCCGTCGCCCGGAGGAACAGGTGGTTCGAAAACGAAACGCGCCGTGAAGTCAATCTCCCCGCTTACCGCATCGACAAATACCTGGTCACCAACGCTGACTACAAGGGGTTTGCCGACGCCACCGGCCGACCCGCCCCCTTTGTGACCCAGGGGGTGTGGGACTCCTACGGCCTCATTCACAAGTATTCGGCCGTCAAGCGGTTCCTGTGGAGAGAGGGTCGCTATCCGCCGGGACGGGCCGCCCATCCCGTGGTCCTGGTCCCTCACGCGGACGCGGCGGCCTACTGCGAATGGCGGGGGAAAAAGGAAGGGCGCAAACTTCGCCTGCCGACCGAAGAGGAATGGGAAAAGGCGGCCCGGGGCGCGGACGGGCGGTATTTTCCCTGGGGCAACGTGTTCGACGCGGCCCGCCTCAACAGCTACGACGGCGGCCCCTTCGACACCGTGCCCGTCGGACGGTACCCTTCGGGGGCGAGCCCCTCCGGCATACTGGACATGGCCGGCATGGTCTTCGAGTGGACCTGGACGAGAGCCGCATGGGACCCGGGCAAGTTCATCGTCAAGGGCGGCTCCTGGGACGATTATCCCGGCGTGACCCGCTCGGCCGCCCGCCACGGCCGTCCCTCTGCCCTCAAGCACATCCTCATCGGTTTTCGCTGCGCCGGGCCGGTATCGCCGGAGTAAAGGATCGCCTCACCCAACAGAGAGGAGTCGGTCACATGGCTCAGCAAGCCCAAGGCTCGGTCGTCCTGGAGGAAGTGATTCCCGCGAAGGGATACAAGGCCCTGACGATGGAAAAAGGGCAGGTCCTGCGCGTGGTGGACGTCGAGGGGCAACAGGTTCTGGACTTCGTCGCCTTCAACGCCCAGGACCCGGAAGAGAAGCTATCCATGTTCTGGAGCAACTGCTTCAACCGGACCTGGAAGCTCACTGAAGGACACACCCTTTACACAAATCGAAGCAATCCCATGTTCTTTATTCTCAAAGACACAGTGAGGATGAACTCCTCGGCAGGGGCCTTCTGCACAGAGCAGTCCGACTTCTTCCGCTACGGCATCCACGACCTCGCCAACTGCGCGGACAACCTGACCCAGGCCCTGGCCCCTCACGGAATTCAAAGGAAGGACATCGATGAGGCGTGCTGCCTCAACATCTTCATGAACGTCGCCTTCGACCCCGACGGCACCTTCGAGATCCGGGAACCCATCTCAAAGCCCGGAGACCACATCGACCTCCGCGCGGAGATGAACGTCCTGGTGGGCCTGTCCAATTGCCCGCAAGAGCGGAACCCTTGCAACGCGTTTCGTCCGACCCCTCTCTCCATCACCCTGTACGAATCGTGAGGATTGACCCGGGCGCAAGCCGGGGGCGCCGCCCGCCACGGCCCCCCCGGCCCCCAAGCGCATCCTCATCGGTTTTCGCTGGGCCGGGCCGGTATCGCGGGAGACCCCGCGTTAGTAGGGGGCGCTGGTTTTTTCCCCCAGGGGACCTTAACAGGGCGCTGAAAAACGATTTTGAGGCCCTCGGATTGGCTGTCGCTGTCATTCTGAGCGAAGCGAAGAATCTCGCTCGGATTAAAGGGTCACTTTCCAACTCTCCAAAAAACAACGGGTTTCGAGCTTGAGGAGATTCCTCACTTCGTTCGGAATGACAATCCCGCTGGATCGAGCCACCCCTGAGCGGGGACTGAACCGGAGTTTTTCAGCAGCCTGGTAATGAAGCAGATCGGGGCCACTGGGGCACTTTGCCCGAACTTCGGGGTTGAAAAATGAAAAACCGCTTTAAAGGGAAAACTCGGCGAGAATGACGACCCATGACACCGTGATATCGGGCGGAGTCGTAGTAACACCCGAATGCGTGGGGCGGGCGGACATCGGGATTCAAGACGGAAAAATCTCCGCCATCGAAGAGCCGGGAAAGCTAAACGCCCATGAGAGAATCGACGCTTCCGACAAGCTGGTCCTCCCCGGTCTCGTGGACGTCCACGTCCACCTGAGAGACCCCGGCTTCACGCATAAGGAAGACTTCTCCTCAGGCACGGCGGAGGCGGCCGCGGGCGGGGTGACCACGCTCATCGCCCAGCCCAACACCAACCCGCCCGCGACCGATGCCGAATCGCTGCGCGCCGTGCGCCGGCGGGGCGAGGGTTCATCTCGGGTGGACTTCGGCATGGCCGGGATGGCCCTGCCGGCCGAAGCCGGGAGAGTCGGGGAGATGGCGGCTGAGGGCGCGGCCTGCATCGAGGTCTTCATGGCCGACGCGCCGAACATCTTCTCCGACGAGCGACAGATTCGCGAAATCCTTCTGGCGGCAAAAGACGCCGGGCTGCCCGTTGCGGTTTACGCCGTGGACAGCGAACTGGCCTCGCTTCATCGCGAGAAGATTGGGAAGCGAAGAGACCCAGTGGCCCAGGCAGATGCCCGGCCCAACGTCACGGAAGCGGCGGCAATTTTGAAAATCTTGCTGATGGCACAGGAAATCAACGCGCCCGTCAACTTCCGGCAGGTCAGCACAAAGGAGGGGATCGGGCTTCTCCGGATAGCCAAGGCGTCGGGCATACCCGTGGGCGTGGAGGTCAACCCCCACCACCTGTTTCTGACGCGCTCGGACTTGACGCGCCTCGGCCCGTTCGCGGCCGTGTATCCGCCGCTCAGGAGCCGGGAGGACGTTGCCGCGCTCTGGGCGGCCATTCGGGATGGGACAGTGGACTGGGTGGCGACCGACCACGCGCCCCACGCCCCCGCCGAGAAGGAGGCCGGGAAGGAAAACATCTTCGATGCCCCGGGGGGCCTACCCGGATTGAGGACGCTCCTTCTGCTGCTTCTGAACGCGGTCTACCGGACTCGGCTGGAACTTTCGCGGGCGGTCGAGCTTCTTTGCACAGGCCCGGCCCGGCGCTTCGGCTTCTTTGAGAAGGGGGAGATTCGCGTAGGCGCGGATGCCGACCTCGTCATCGCCGACATGAATCTCGAACTGACACCGAAGGAGCGGCCCGTCTACACGAAGGCGCGGGTCTCCCCCTACGACAGCCTGTCCTTGAAAGGCTGGCCCGTCCGGACGCTCCTGCGGGGTCGAACCGTCGCCATCGACGGCGAAATTTGCGGCGAGCCCTCGGGCCGGTTCCTCCGACCTCAAAGAGAATAAAGGATGTAGGCAGATAGGGATGAAAGCCTGGATTCCCAAGGGGGCCTTTTTGGGCACTTGCGTGCCGGCCGGACTGCGCTTGCAGGTAGGTGCGCTTAAACGGCGCGTCTTTGGCGCACACCTTCCGATAGGTGATTCACCAGGCACGCCAGTGCGGAAACCTGACGCCGCGCGTCCGGCCCCCCTGGAACCCCCCGGAAAACTTTTGGTTCGCGAAAGAGGGAGCCCCCTGAGGGGCCGCCCTCTTTCGCAGCAAACCCGGCGCCCGGGCCGAGCCTCAAGCCCGGTGCGGCTCCTCGGGGCGCGATATGCCCCCATGCCCCATAATTTCATCCACGACGAGTCGGAGTTTCACGGTATGATGTGCGTTCGATTTGCGCCTGCTCCGTCTATGATTCCTTCCGTCTTTTCCAAGGGACTTACTTAATTTGCAAACGCAGAACCGCTGGCTTCTCCTGGCGATGGCCTGGTGTGTGGCGCTGAACTTGCGCGGAAGCTCCATCGCGGTTTCCCCGATCCTGCCACTCATCAAAACCGACCTGGGTCTTAGTTATGCAGAAGCCGGTTTCCTCTTCAGTGTGCCGACGATAACGTTGGCGCTTTTTGGGATGCCGGGGGGGCGGCTGGCGGACACGTTCGGGATGAAGGGCGCCCTCACCCTGGGGCTGACGGCCATTTTGGCCGGATGCGCCTTACGTGCGACTGCGACGGGATTCACCTCCCTGGTGATTTGGACGGCGCTGTTGGGGGCCGGGATGGGCATCTCGGGGCCCGGCCTGACGCGGATGGTCAAGGACCGTTTTCCGGACATGCCGGGGACGGCGACGGGCATCAACACCAGCGGCCTCATCACGGGCGCAACGTTGGGCTCGTGGCTGACGGTCCCCTATCTCCTTCCGTGGACCGGGTCGTGGCGGGGAACCTTCCTGGTGTGGGGCGGCCTGGCGTGTCTGACGTTGCTGGGATGGGTCATACTGGCGCCGCCCGTCAGGACCACGAACGGCGGCGGCCTCCCTCGACTCACCGGGATCTGGCGGGACAAGACCGTCTGGAAGCTGAACATCATTTTTCTCGCGCACAACGTATTCTTTTACTGCGTGTCCTCCTGGACCCCGACGTACTATCACGAGCTGGGACTGACACTGGAGGCGGGCACGTTGTTCCTCACCGCCTACATCATCATGAGCCTTCCCTCGAGCCTGGCTGTTCCTTACCTTTCTGACCGATTCGGCGAGCGGAGGGGGCTCCTCCTCCTTTGCAGTCTTATTCTCCTCCTGACGCTCGTCGGAATGATCTTCTTCCCTCTGGGCGCGCCCTGGCTGTACTTCGCCATGATGGGACTAGGGTCAGGCGGTATCTTCGCCCTCTCTTTCGCCCTGCCGCTGGACTATGTAGAGCCGGCGAAGGTGGGGAGCGTGGCGGGGGCAAATCTCCTGGTGGGATACGGCGGGGCCTTTCTCGGGCCTCTTCTGATGGGTGTCGTTCACGACTGGACGGCCAGCTTCACGGCGAGCTGGCTTGTGGTTTTGGCGGTCATGGGGGCCTTCGTGGCAACGACCCTATCGCTGCCGAGTAGGCCGGATTGACGCCGGTGGCCCCGGTGTGCGCATAACGAGGCCAGGCATGACCAGAGAGAGATGGGAAGAACGGGAGCACGGCTACCGGGCGAAGATCGGCCTCATCGTCCCGGCCAACAACACGGTCATCGAGCCGGAGTTCTGGAAGATGGCCCCGGCGGGCGTGGCCTTCTCCGCCACCCGCCTCCCCGTTGAGGGAAAGATAACCGACGAGACCTTCCGGCGGATGGAGGAGGAATCCGACCGGGCGATGCGGGAGCTCATGACGGCCCGCGTTAAGGCCCTGGCTTTTTGCGACATGGGGATCGCACTGGTCATGGAAGAGGGCTGGGGGGAGCGGCGAGTCGCCCGCATCCGGGAGTTGGCCGGCCTGCCCGCCACCACCGGTGCGCTTTCCATGCTGGACGCCCTTAAGGCGCTCAACGTGGGTCGGGTGGCCGTCGCGACGCCTTACCCGGAATCGCTCCACCGGCGGGCGGGTGAATTCTTCGACCGTCTCGGACACCCCTGCGTAGCGGACGCCAACCTTCCCATTTCCGACCCCGCCGAAGTGGGGAAAGTTCCGCCTTCCCGCGTCTATGAGTTAATCAAAAGGGCCGCCCACCCGGAGGCCGAGGCCCTGCTCCTTTTGGCGACGGACATCCGCTCCATCGAGGTGCTGCAAGCCCTGGAAGACGAGCTGGACAAACCCGTCCTCAGCACGAACTCGTGCCTGATGTGGAAGGCGCTGATGCTTTCGGGGGCGGACGCTGCGGTCGAAGGATACGGCCGGCTGCTCTCGCGGAAGGAGACGCCGCCGGAACAGGGCAGTTGATTGGGCCGACTCTTTAAGAAAATCCCGGGGGAATTCTGGGTTCAGTTGGACGTTTGCGACGAGACGGGGCTCGTGGCCAGCTGATCTCCGGCGACGTGTCTCGAACGGAGCTTGCCACGAACGTCTCCGAAAAGGACCGCTTTCTTGACGATGATCCTGGAGGGAACGTTGTCCTCACGAATGTGGAACCGGACGGACCCGACCTTCTGGCCGAACAGCTCCTTCGGCACGGTGATGGAGACCAACATGAGGGAGATGCCGTCTTTCTCCTTGCGCTCACCGACCTTCACAGTGAAATACTGCGTTTTTCTCTGGCGCTCCTTGAACCATTTCCGGGTGGGTAAGGAGAGGACCTGGATTTCCCTTCCCGGCCGGATCGGCCCGTAAACGCCGCGGCGAAGGTTGAGGAAAGCAGAAATGAAATCCTCGTAAACCACGCCGGCCGGTATCGGGTGACTTTTGACTTCCGCCTCGGATTCACGGCCATTGTCCTCGGTCGATCTCCATCGCATCACTCCCGCCTCGTAATCCAGAACAGTCGTGCTCACGGTCCGGCGGCCACCCATCTTCACTTCCTTATGGAACTCGACCGGGACGAGCCTGCCGTCGGGGGCGAGCCGCATCAGAGACCGATATCGGTCCCGGCGGTAAAGGCTGAGGAGGCCGATGAACCCCTTGGTCCGGGCCGTGATCATCCCTTCATAAAGGCCGCGCTCTGGTAGGTATTTCAATTTGAGCATGCCCACCGCCGCGTTCCGGAAGATCAGGAAACTGATGTCATAAACGAGTTTTTCCTCCTCAGGCGGAGAAACGATGCGCGCCGCCTCTGCTGCGCCGGGACCTATCTGCAGGACGACAGCCAGCAGGAACACTGCCCCAAAGAACGCAGCCACCAAATTTTTTCTCCCCGCTGTTAGCCTTGCCATCGCGTGCCACCCTAGCTCCATTGAATGGTCTTGGACTCACACCCGATTAGACGCGTTAGAACGTAGACAGGGTTCACTAATTTTTCTTGCATTTTCGCCCTGCCTTCGTGATTGAGGCTTTTGTCGAGATTTTTGCCTTCCTTTGCGCCTTTCTTAGCGAATGCGTCTAAACGCCCACTTCCTTGCGGGGTCGAAATCCACATGGGAAAACCGACCCTTGGGGATGAATGGGGAGCAGCCGCTCGTTTTTCCTTCCGCAGGGCCGAACTCGGGGCATCTCCGCCGGCGTATCTCCGTTCGGGAAGGACGCTCCTTGACGGACTGCTCCTTATCGGTTCTTCTCGGGAATTTCAGGGCCTGGCCGGCCATGCCGGCGCAAGGGACGGGGGCGGCCCCTCAGGAGGGAAAACTTCTCTCGGGCTCTTGAGATGAGGGCCGATCCGGCCTCGCCCTGGGGGCTAATTCAGCCCGAGGACCCTTTTCGGGTTGGTCACAATCATCGTCCGGATGTCCTTCTCAGGGATCCCTTTCTCGTAAAGACACTGGGCGAAAACGCGGAGGCCCTCCTGAGGCATGGGGTTGTGACGCTGGCCGAGGTCGCTCATCAGGATGCTGTTCTGGGGGCCCACTTCCCCGATGGCCGCCGCCACTTGATCGATGCGGGCGTACCCCCACATGGGGGAAACCGTGCAATACCCCCACTCGGCGACGGCCCCCAGGCGCACCATCTCTTTCGTGAATTCGACGTCCGCGCCGGGCACCTTGAAGAACGGGTGGGTGAAGAGCATCTTCTTCACGCCCATCTCCCTGGCCCCTTTGAACAGGATGCGGATTTCTCTTGGATGGAGGTGGCAGGAGGCCAGCGCCACGTCGTACTTCGCCACCACCGCCAGGACGTCGAGGGCTTCGGGCTTCAACTTGCCACTCTCGTCCACCGGGGAGATCCCTCCGTAGCCCCCCCCGACGGCCCCCAGCCCGGTTGACACCACCGGCCGGGAAGCGGACTCTCTTCTCCCGGCGCCCGCCCCCCTCTTGGCGGAGGCCTTCTTTCCCGTCAGGCCGCCCCGCTGAACGTCGTATTGACCGCGGGAGCCGTGCGCCGCCGCGTGGTTCTCGGCATCGATGGTGGGCATCCAGACGATCTTTCCGCCCAGTTTGCAGGCCGCCTCGGCAGCCGCGGCGTTGAGCCCGCCTACGTAGAAGTTGAGGACGATGCCGCCGTAGACCTCGATCCCCTCCATGGACCGGTTGACGTCCTGGGCTCGCGAGACGGTGCTCTCATGGTGGCACTTGATGACGATGGCCCTCATCCTCTCGCTTTTGGCGCCCTCGGCGACGCCCCAGTCGTCGGTGATGCGGTCGAACAGGCAGGGATGAGGATGCATGTGGATGTCGATGGCCCCCTCCAGGGAGACGTAGTCTTTCGGCTGAAAAGTGGACACTGTCCGGCTCCTCTTTGGATAGCTGCTTACCTTCCCGCTGAACTCAGGAATCCGTACAAGATTCTAGCGCATCGGGGCGCCTTTCTCTGGGCCTGAAGCGATTTTTTCTTCCCGGCTACGACAAAACCCGGGGGGATCGGCGCCGGAACACGACGAGGCCGCTTCGTTTCCCGCCCGGCGGATTTCTGGCTGATTCTCAGCTTCCACTGAGTTTCTTTCTCAGCTGCCTCAATAACTCGGCCATCGGAGCCTGGTTCGCAGGAAACCTCTGCCAAATTGTCAAAATGTTCCCGGATGTCGATGGCACGTGCAAATTTTGCACCCTTTGTGCCCCATCCAGGGTCTAAGGGAATGCAAGGAGAAAGAGAGAGGTGTCCCTGGCGGACAAATCACACCCGGGCTCTCGGATTTATTGATCCGAGAGGGTCATCCCCAAATTCCCTGTCGGGCAGGATGTTTAGAATACAAGACCAAGGGAAGGAGAGAGAAGATGAAATGGAGCAGCCGCCATATCAAAGACGAAGACCATATTCCAGACGCCGGACGGGATACGCCCTTAGACTTGGCGATGAATGGATTAGAGCAATTGAACGTAACGCCGTTACCGGGTTATTTATATGAGGGGCGGAAGACCGCTGCTCCGCCAGAGAAGTCGAAAGACTGCCGAATGAACAACTACATGCTCTGGAGCCGCTTTGCGGCCCTGAACTTGGCGGGCATGGCCGGTCTGGCGCTGCTCTATGTCAACGGCTGGATGGAGATGGTTATCGCCGCCGACGCCAGCTATATCACTCTTTTCATTAGCGCACTGTTTGTCTTCGGACTCATCGCCACGGGTATTCGGGTTCATAAGGTGACGCGTGAACTGGACCATGTTTGCAAGGGCACCGGCGGACGCCTCGACAGCTACCGTGAGGCGCTTCGGTGTGGTCCTGGCGCACATCGGGCGCTTGAACTGCGCTTGTTCTCCCGTATCGCCTACATCCGCAACACGGCCAATGCTCTTGTGCTGCTCGGCCTGATTGGCACGGTGATCGGGTTTATCATGGCCCTTTCCGGTGTTTCCGCCG
>JBHIBA010000101.1:0-13547 GCA_046758845.1 Nitrospinota bacterium | reverse complement strand
CTTCCCCGTTGTGGGTCAAGCGGCGGTTGACTTGCCCGGCCACAGTCCCTAGGATGAAAGCCTTCTTTCCCGAAGGGGTTCGTCTGCGCTTCTCAGAGCAGAGTCAGCCCCGTTTTCCTCTCGGAGAATAACCCGATGGCTCTGGATGCACCGAAGGTCGTCCTGACCGATTACGTGTGGGAGTCTCTGGCTCCCGAGGAGGACCTGTTCCGCTCTTTGGGCGCCGAATTCCTGGCCATTCAGTGCAAGAGCCGGGAAGAGCTGCTGGGAGCGGCCCAAGGGGCCAAGGTGCTGCTGAACACCTATTTCGGACCCCTGGACCGGGAGTTGCTGGAGGCCCTTCCCTCCCTGGAGATGATTGCCCGCTATGGCATCGGCGTGGACACCATCGACGTCGAAGCGGCCACCGACCTCGGCATCGTGGTGACCAACAACCCGACCTATTGTCTGGACGAGGTGGCCGAGCACACCCTGGCGCTGCTCCTTGCAGTGGCGCGCAAGGTGAGCTTTTACGACCGACAGGTTCGGGAAGGGAAATGGGACGTGGAGGCCGCCAAGCCCCTCTACCGGGTATCGGGAAAGACCCTCGGGCTGGTCGGCCTGGGAAACATCGCCCGGAGGGTGGCCCAACGGGCCCGGGCCTTCGAGATGCGTCTGCTTTACCACGATCCCTACGTGCCGGCCGACGTGGGGGAAAAGGAGGGGGTCGAGGCGGCTCCCCTGCAGAAGGTGCTGTCCGAGTCGGACTACGTTTCGCTCCACGTGCCGCTGAACAAAGAGACGCGCCACTTCATCTCCGAACAGGAGCTTCGCCTCATGAAGCCCACGGCCTGTCTGGTGAATTGCGCCCGCGGGCCCATCGTGAGCACGGAGGCTCTGGTCAGAGCCTTGTCGGAAGGCTGGATCGCGGCCGCCGCCCTGGACGTGGTCGAAGAACGACCCCCCCTCTCCCCCGACCATCCTCTGCTGAGCTTTCCCGGGGTTGTGATCACTCCGCACACGGCCTGGTACTCGGAGGAGGCGCTGGAAGGGCTTCACGAGGGGGCGCCCGCCGAGGTGGCGCGCTTTCTCCGGGGCGAGCGTCCGCTGCACGCGGTCAACCCGGAAGTCTTAGAAAAGATTCGCCTCTGAGGCGGGTGGGCAACCCGGACCCGGTCCGGATTAATCGGCCACCACGCAGGTCAGCGTCCTGCTCACGCCCTCGATGCCCCGGATCTCCTCCATGACCAGATGGCCCAGCTTGGTCATATCTTCGGCGTGGACCAGGACGATGGCGTCGTGCGGCCCGGTGACCGCCTGCGCGGACGCCACGCCTTCGAGCTTGGAGAGCTTGCTGACAACGGCCGAGGGCCGCTTTGCGGAAATGTCCACCAAGATGTAGGCTTGGATGGCCATGACTCCTTTCTCCCGGCCGGACTCACCCGCTGGCCCGATCCCGCCGGCTTGCGCGTCGAGCCTGATTCCTTCTTAAGATCCAGACGCTAGGGATCATAGAGGGGGGAAGAAAATCCTGTCAACGCGGCTCGGACTGGCCCCCTTGACACCCGGGCGGTAAGGGACCATGCAGGGGAAAAGGTCGGCGGGACTTTTGGCGACGGAAGCGATGAAAGGAATTCGGTGGATGATCGGTCTGGGTCTCATCTCCCTGGCGGCTACGCTTGCGGGCCGACAGGTCTTGGAGGGCGCGGGGCCCGGATTGAGCGTGAGAAAATTCACCCTGAAAAACGGCTTCACGGTGATATTGCAGGAAAACCACGCTTCGCCCGTGGTGGCTTTCAACGCGTGGGTCCGAACGGGGAGCGGCGATGAGACCGATCAGGAATCGGGCCTGGCGCACGTCCTGGAGCACATGGTGTTCAAGGGAACGAAGCGGCGGAAGGTCGGCCAGATCGCACAGGAGGTCGAAACCGCAGGGGGCGAGATCAACGCCTTCACGTCCTTCGACCAGACCGTTTACCACGTGGTCCTCGCGAGCCGGTTCTTCGAGACCGGCCTGGACATCGTGGCCGACGCCATCCGGAACTCCGCGTTCGAACCTGAAGAATTGAAGAGGGAACTGGAAGTCGTCATCGAGGAAGTGAAGCGGGGCGAAGACATCCCGGCCCACCGCCTCTCCAAGGCCCTGTTCCAGAAGGCCTACCGGGTTCATCCCTATCGCAGGCCCGTCATCGGGACCACCAAGATCCTCCGCACGTACACCCGGCCCAGGATCCTGGACTTCTTCCACAAGTGGTACGTCCCGGAGAACGTGGTGCTGGTGGTGGTGGGGGATTTTCAGACCGAAACGGCCCTGGCCCGGATCCGCGATGCCTTCGAGGATTGGCCTTCACGGCCCCTCCCGGCCCGCCCCCGTTCCCCCGAGCCGTCCCAGGACGGGATGCGGGTCGTCATCCTGTCGGACAACATCAAAGAGGCCTACCTGGATTTGGCCTTCCACATCCCTTCCCTGAGCCACGAAGACCTTTACGCCCTGGACGCCCTGGCGCTGGTGGCGGGGCAAGGGGAAAGCAGCCGGCTCTACCGCCGGGTGAAGGACGAGCTCGGCCTGGTTCATTCGATCTCTTCCTCCTCCTATACCCCCAAGGACCCGGGACTGCTGGTGGCGGGCGCCGTCCTGGAACCCAAGAAGCTGGCGCCGGCGGTGGAGGCCATCCTGCGGGAGCTCTATGCCTTGAAACAGACGCCCCCCTCGCGCGCCGAGTTAGAAAAGGCCAAGCTCAACATCGAGGCGGACTTCGTCTTTCGCCGGGAGACCGTGCAGGGCCAAGCCCAGGGGCTGGGCTACTTCGAAACGGTGGCGGGGGACATGGAGTTTGAGAGGCACTACGTGGAACGAATCCGGGCCCTCACGCCCGAAGACGTGCAGGAGGCGGCGCAGAAGTACCTGCGAAATGAGAACATGACCGTCGCGGTTCTTTTGCCGAAGGACATGGCCGAGCCCGCCGATGAAGCAAAGATCCGCCGGGCGGCTGAGAGCGCAGAGCGGCACGTCGCATCGGCCCAGGGCCTTCCCACGGAGGGAGGTCTCTCGGGTGTCGGCGGAACGGCCCCCCCGCGGGGTCTTCCCGACGTCGGGGTGCATCGCGAGGTCCTCCCCAACGGCGTCACCCTCCTGGTCAAGGAGAACCCCTCCGTCCCTACGGTGGCCGTCCGGGCGGTATACCTGGGGGGCACACGGTTCGAGGACAAGAGGCGCAGCGGGATCAACAACTTCATATCAGACCTGTTGACCCGCGGGACTGAGACCTACAGCGCCGCGCAGTTCGCGACGCGGGCGGACTCCATGGCGATCAGCATATCGGCCTTTTCAGGCAGGAACAGCTTCGGGGTCACGGCCGAATCCCTGGCTCGCTTCTTCGATCCCCTCCTGGACCTCCTGGCGGAGACCCTCCTGCGCCCCGCGTTCGACCCCAAAGAGCTGGAAAAGTCGAGGAGGGACATCCTGGCGGATATCAAGCGCGAGGAAGACAACCTCTCCCAATACGCCTTCAAGCTGTTCCTCGGAAAATTATACGGGGAGCACCCTTACGCCCTGCCGGTCACCGGCTCGGCCAGAGCGGTGAAGGCCCTTCAGCGGGAGGACCTTCTGACCTATTACCGAAGCGTAGCCGTGCCGGACAATCTGGTCCTGGCCGTGGTCGGAGACGTTCGCAGCGACTATGTCGCCCGCCGGGTGAAAGAACTGTTCGGCCGGCCGGCAGAAAAGACTTTCTCCCCCCCCACCCCGCCCGCCGTGAAGCCCCCGGAGGTCTCCCGCCGGGAGGTGAGACACCGGGACAAGAAACAGGCCCACATCGTTTTCGGATTCCTGGGGACGACGTTGGAGGACGAGGACCGTTATCCCCTGAATGTCCTGAACGCGGTTTTGTCGGGGCAGGGAGGACGGCTCTTCATCGAGCTCCGGGACAAGCGGAGCCTGGCGTACGTGGTTTCCTCCTTCCACTTCGAGGGACTGGAGCCCGGGGCCTTGGGGGTTTACATCGCCACGACCCCGGAAAAGGTGGACAGGGCCCTGAAGGGCATCCGGCAGGAGCTGGAGAAGGTCCGCTCGACGCCCGTTTCGACGGAAGAGTTGGAGCGGGCCAAGAAGTACATCATCGGCGCCTACGAGATCGACCGGCAGAGGAATTCCGCGCAGGCGGCCGACATGGCCTTCAACGAACGGTACGGGCTGGGATGGGACGAGTTCAAGCAGTACCCGGAGCGAGTCGCCGCCGTGACTGCGGAAGACGTCCTCCGGGTGGCCCGGAAATACATCCGGCTCGAGGCGCCCGTCTTGACGATGGTAACGCCCGCGCGGAAAGAAAAGCCCGCCCCGCGTCCGGCACCTCGCCCGAAGACCGGCGGGAAGCGCCCATGATCCTGATGATCGACAACTACGACTCGTTCACCTACAACCTGGTCCAGTACCTGTGCGAGCTGGGGGGTGGCGTGGACGTTCGCAGGAACGATACCTTGACCGTCGAGGAGGTCCGCGCCCTGGACCCTGACCTGGTCGTCATCTCACCGGGTCCTGGCCGGCCGGAGAGGGCGGGCATCTGCGTCGAGTTGATCGAGGAGCTAAAGGGGAAGGCCCCGATCTTCGGGGTGTGTCTCGGGCACCAGGCCATCGGCGTCGCGTTCGGCGCCCGCGTCGTTCGCGCCGAGAACATCATGCACGGGAAGACTTCCGAGGTCCATCACGACGGCCGGGGGATTTTCGAGGGTCTTCCCGACCCGCTCGTCGCGACGCGGTACCACTCCCTTCTGGTGGAGCCGGACAGCCTCCCCCCGGATCTCCGGGTGAGCGCCCGGACGGAGAAGGGCGAGATCATGGGCGTTCGGAGCGCGGACGGGATGGCGGAGGGGGTCCAGTTTCATCCGGAATCCATCCTGACGAAGGAAGGCAAGAGCCTGCTCAAGAACGTCCTGGCCATGGCCCAAAATACATGGCGCTAAACAGGGGATAAGGGCGCAGGCCGAACGGCCGATCTCACCGCAAACCATTATTTTCAGTCATTGGATAGGGACCGGGCGTGAAGGCGAGAAACGATATGTGCGGCTCGAAGCAGGTCCTTAACGGACTTTTTCCATATGATATGAAATCGCCCGCTTGCTGCCTCAGCCGGACCTTGGCAGTGGGTCAGTTTGGAACCGATTAAGCCCTGTACGCAGCTTTGCCCGCGGCTCTGTCATAACATGGTGTAACCCCGATCTGAGCGAGGACTTAGGTCCGAGCGGAGATCGGGGCGGGTGCCTGGGCGGCGACTTCCATTGGTGGGGCGGGCATTCGGGTCGGTGACTCCTTGCCCGCCGCCGGGCCCACCGGGCCGGAAGCCCGGCCAGTAAACCCCCCGGCCTACCGAATCGCGGCTACAAGGGAGGAAGGCAAGGGTCGTTCAGCAAACTGACCCACCTCCCGGAGCTTACTGTCGGGTCAGAACGACTTTGCCCACCGCCTTTCCGGACTCCAGGTGGCGGTGCGCTTGGGCGACCTGATCGATGGTGAAGACGTTGGGGTCAATGAGCGGTTTCAACCGCCCTTCCTCGACAAGCTGGGTCACATTGCGCAGAATCTCGCCCTGAGCGGCCCGGCCGGCGTTGCGGATCAAGGGGAGCAGCATCGACTCGACATGCAGCGTGAGCGATTTGGCCTGCATCCACGTCAAGTCGTGCCCACCCCCTCCGGCGATCGTGACCACCGTTCCGTTAGCCCTTGCGGCCTCGAAGCTCCGCTCGAGGTTTTCGCCGCCCACCGTATCCAAAACCACGTCGAACCCCCGGCCTTCGGTCACCCTTCCGAGGTAATCGGCAACGGACTCTTCCCGGTAATTGATGACCCCGTCCGCTCCGAGCTCCCGGCCGATGGCAAGCTTTTCCTCCGAGCTCCCGGTGGCGAAGACTTCGGCGCCCAGCGTTTTGGCAATCTGGATGGCCACGTGGCCGACACCGCCCGCCGCGCCGTGTATGAGGACCCGGTCCCCCGGACCCACCCGGCCCCGATCAACCAGCGATTCCCACGCGGTGATCGCGACGAGCGGCAGCGCCGCCGCTTCCCCCATGCCCAAAGAACGCGGCTTGTGCGCCGCCAAGGCCGCGTCGGCCAGCATGAACTCCGCCAGGGCGCCGCTGTAGCCGCCGACGCTTCCGGCCGAGGCGTACACTTCATCGCCGGGCCGAAAGCCCGTGACGTCTGCCCCGACTTCCTCCACCACCCCCGCGACGTCCGTATGAAGAACCGCCGGCAAGGGTGGCGAGAAGGGCAACGGCAAGCTCCGGAGCTTGCAATCCAGCGGGTTGACGCACGTGGCCTCAACGCGGAGGAGCAGGTGTCCCGGCCGGATCTCGGGCCGGGGGATCGTCGCCGGCTTGAAGACCTCCGGTCCGCCGAACTCTTCAACGATCATCGCCCGCATGGTCATCGGCGTTCTTCTTCACTTCGGCCTTGCTCGGATGGACGACGTTTCACGCCCGGACCGGGGAAAAACAAATTTATTTGTCCATTCCTGACTTCCGCTTCAAGAGGATAACTGTTGGTTCACCTGGAAGTCTTGAAAGATATTCGCGCGATCGCTTTTGCGCGTCAATCTTATCGGCCTCTGACGGGATGTTGTAGACGTTATATCGGTCGAAGACGTGGCGGGTCCGATGTCCCGAAATGTCCATGGCGACCCTTTCCGGTGCGCCAGCTCGCACCAAATTCCTGACGCCCTTCCGCCTCCACAGTTCGGATCACCCAGATCGTGGACTGGCGGGTGCGGAACGGTAACCTGTGCAGGTCCGGAGGCTCGCCTGAAATTTGCCCTGCTCGCGAGTTTGCCGGGCGAAGGGGGTCGCTAAAGGTGAGAGCTCCTCAGCCCTTCCGGGACCGCTTGGAGGCCTTCAGGGGGTTCACCTTCTGCTCGGCGGTGGCCCGCTTTCGGTCCACGTGGCTTGCGAGGTTGCACGCCCCAAGGGCCCACTTGCTCGCGGGGTCCGGGAAGATCTGGCAGTACTTCCCCGTCGGGTACTCCACCGCAAACTTGCAGCCCTCGCATTCCTGCGAAACGGCGTAACACTGTCCGCCGTTGAAACCGCACCCGTTATGGGTCATAAAGAGACAATCCGTTCCTTCGCGAATCGTTGTGCAGATCATCCGGTCACCCTTTCCGATTCTCTTGGCCGCAGTCTTCCGCCGACTGAAATGACGCCAAACACAAAAAAACCCGCTCCGCCGTGGCCTCCCCGATGCCGTACCTCGATGCACCACCAAGCAGCGCGAGAAATACCGAGCGTATCTATCTCCGTATTCCGGCCTGTCAAGCCCAAAATCACGCCCGGAAGAAATAAATCTGGCAAATCGGGACAACGGGGCTATGGATTCAGGAGAGAGCCCGCGGCGGCAGGCTTTTCCGGAAGCCGCGAGGGTTTGCCCCTTGGATTGGCTGTATGGTAGTCATTTACGCGGAAGGACGGATTTGCGCCGCGCCGGGAAGATGGGGGGCCGGAACCCCAGAGGAGCCGATTTCCCGTGAAATGGCTGGACGAAAAAGGAAGGATCGGGGGCGTGATCAACCTCTTCGACCTCCTGGTGCTCGTTGTGGCCGTTTTCTTGATCCGGTATTACTGGTTCCAGACGCCCGAGCTGGTCCCGTCGAGCGCCCCCAAGACGGCCGCCGTGGGGTCCGAGGCGAAAGCCCAAGAGAAGCCCGAGAGGGAGCCGGCGATTCTGGAGGACATTCAGTTCGTCTTCCGCGACCTCGACCCGGCCGTGGCCGCCCGAATCCGCGCCGGAGACAAGGACTCGACACATCCGGACACAACGGCGGAAATTGTACAGGTGTTGGTGAACGAGCGGGCGGCCAACGTCATCAAGCTCGGGAACCAACAGATCCTGGCCCGCGTGCCGGGGGACAAACGGCAGGTGCGCGTCCGGATGAAAATTCGCGGTCCCATAGAGAACGAGACGTTCTTTTACAAGGACCAGCCGCTGCAAAGCGGAAAGTCTTACACTTTCGTCACGCCGAAATACATCCTCGTCGGTGAAGCCCTCCGACTCGACGACTCCTTGGTCAAGTCGTACATGCCGGTGAAGCGGTGGTTGCGCATCCGGGCGCAGGCCCTGAAAATCGATCGGTACACGGTCGAGATGCTCCGGGAGGGCGACCGCGCAATGCCTCCAAAAGATATCGCACCTGATATGTTGCGGCTTGAGATCAAGCGGGTCCTCCGGATCGACCCAAGCCGAATCAAGACGTGGAACCTGCAGGGCGAGGCTCGTGTCGAGGTGAGTGCCGAAAAGCGGGACATGGAGCTGATCTTGGAGTGCCTCTGCGCGCACAACGAAAGAGGTTATCATTTCGGGTCACTATTCATTCGGGCCGGCGGGGACGGGTATTTCCAGACGCCGCTCTACCAGCTCCCGCTCATATTCCGAAAGGTCGAAGTCCTGCCGGCGGATTACAAACCCGAGGTGAGCTCCTAAGGCGCTGAGAGAAATGATCAAGGAAGCCCTGACCCAGGTCGTCGCAGGCCATCACCTCTCGGCGGAAGAGGCCGAGGAGACGATGACCGAGATCATGGGCGGTCTTTGCACGCCGGCCCAGATCGCCGCCTACATGACGGCCCTGCGCATGAAAGGGGAAACCGCCGAGGAGATCACCGGCAGCGCCCGCGCCATGCGCGCCAGGGCCACAAAGGTTCACACGAAGCACGAGGTCCTCGTGGACACCGCCGGCACGGGCGGAGACGCCGCCCATACGTTCAACGTCTCCACCACCGCCGCCCTGGTCGCCGCCGGGGCCGGCGTCCCCATGGCCAAGCACGGGGGCCGGGCCGTCTCCAGCCACTGCGGAAGCGCCGACGTCTTGGCGGCGCTGGGCGTGAAAATCGAAATCCCGCCCGAGACGGCGGGGGCCTGTCTGGACGAAGTGGGCTTCGCGTTCCTGTTCGCCCCTGCGCTGCACGCCTCCATGAAATACGCCGTCGGTCCCAGGCGGGAGACCGGCCTGCGCAGCATTTTCAACGTCATGGGACCCCTGACGAACCCGGCCGGCGCGAGGGCCCAGGTGATCGGGGTGTACGAGGCGTCGCTGACCGAGATGATCGCAAACGTCATGAAGAACCTCGGCGCCCTCCAAGCCCTGGTGGTGCATGGGTCGGACGGCCTGGACGAGATCACCCTCGCGGGACCCACCAAGGTCTCCGAGGTGCGGAATGAAAAGGTCCGGACGTACGAGATTGCGCCCGAAGACGTGGGTCTTCACACCCACCCCATCGAAGCGTGCCGGGTGAGCCAGATCGAAGACAACGTCCAGATCACCCTCATGGTTTTGAACGGGAGAACCGGCCCTGCTCGGGACATCGTCGTGCTTAACGCGGCTGCGGCGATTTACGTCTCCGGCCGCACCGATTCCCTGAAAGAGGCCGTTACCCTGGCGGTTGAATCTCTCGATTCCGGGAAGGCCCGTGCGAAGCTGGAGGCCGTTCGCGAGTTCACCAACCGCCCCGATCCCGCCTCAACTTAGAATGCCTGAATCGCCAAGGCCCTCGGGGCGCGCGTCCCCGGAGCGAACCTCTCAGGGGGAGCGGACCGTTCTGGGGGAGATCGTCGAGTGGGTCCGGCGGGAGCTTGTGGAAGAGGAAAGGCGCGTGCCCCTCGGGGAGGTCCGCCGCCGCGCGGCCGACGCCCCACCGCCCCGGAATCTTAAAGAGGCCCTGGCCCGCTCCCCTGAAAGCGACGACGAAGGGGACGTGCGGATCATCGCCGAGGCCAAGCGCGCCTCACCCTCGGCCGGCCTGCTGGCGCCATCCTATGACCCGGTCGCCCTGGCCCGCTCCTACGAGAGGGGCGGCGCTGCCGCCCTTTCCATCCTGACCGAACCCCGCTACTTCCAGGGCAGCCTGGCGCACCTGTCGGACGTTAGAAGATCGGTTTCCCTCCCCGTTCTCCGGAAAGACTTCACCGTGGCCCCATATCAGGTCTATCAGGCCCGGGCCGCAGGGGCGGACGCCGTTTTGCTCATTGTCCGGTGTCTGCGGAATGAGGAGATCGGCGACCTGCTGGCCCTCACGCGGGGACTCGGCATGGCCGCCCTCGTCGAGGCGCATACGGCCGAAGAGGTGGAGCGGGCCGCCGCCTGCGGCGCGGACATCATCGGCGTCAACAACCGGAACCTGGCCGACTTTCACACGGACACGGAGACCTCTCTTCGGCTGTTGGCGGGAATCCCCGAAGGATGTATCAAGGTGGCCGAAAGCGGCATTCATTCCCGAGAGCAAGTGGAGCGTCTTCACAGAGGGGGATTCCGGTGCTTTCTGGTCGGCGAGGCCCTGATGCGATCCCCAAACCCGGCCGAGAAACTGCGCGAGCTCAGGGGCGCAGGCTGAGGCGGAATCCCCGGGAATTTTATATCGACGGCGGAGGTTTACCGGGATAAATTAGATCCACACCAGCCGGAGTGAAGGGTCTATCCACTTGAGGCCGAAGGGGGGGGAACCCAATACCGGCGGAAGGGCTTTCAGGGGCGGCCGAAGTGCAGGAGGAAAAGATGACGGCCAGGCGGGTTTGTGCGATTGCGTTGGCGTTGTTCTTGGTTGTGGGAGCCTCCGTTGCGGCGGCGCAAATCATCATTCAGCAGGGCCAGGCGGTCGCGCCGGACGCTCCGAAGATCGTCCTGCTTCACGCCCCGAAGAAAATCTTGCCGGCCCGGAATCTGCCGGTGTACCTCTCGGTCAAGGCGGGGGAAGCCAACCTCAAAGAGATTGTCTGGAGCTTTGAAAACCCGCCGTATTCCGACGAGGCCTTCGGCTCTTACCGAATCAAGCCCGGTGAAGAGAAGGAAGTCACCGGCCATTTTGTCTTGAGCACTTTCGACGCGCTGCGATCGGGAACCCTCTCCAACGCGACGGACCTGCTTGTCTACATCAAGATCTGGGCGCGGGACGTGCAGGAGCGGAGCAGCCAGATTGGCTACTTCGAGGTGATCCTGGACCCCCTGGCGTCGAAAGAGTTTCCGCCGCCGAATATGAACCTGAACTTCGCGAAGAACTTCGGGATCATCGAAGGCAGGATCGTTCCCCCCATCGGCGACTCCAGCCGGCAGTAAAAAGGGCCGCGCCGCGCGGCTCTTTTTTCCCCCGCCCCCGGGCGAAGCCGGCCGGCATGTGCTAGCCTGATTGATGCGATAAGCGCCAATCAAGGGCTTTTCTGAGGAATTTGCGTTGAGCGCCGTTTTCGGACCTGTACCTTCCAGGCGGCTGGGCCTTTCCCTGGGGGTGGACCCCCTGCCCTTCAAGACGTGCAACATGGATTGCGTCTACTGCGAGCTGGGGCGGACAAAAACCCTCACGGCCGAGCGGAAGGTCTTCATCCCGGTGGAAGAGGTGCTGGCCGACGTGCGCGAGGCCCTGAAGGCCTGGCCCCGTCTCGATCACGTAACGGTCACGGGCTCCGGCGAGCCGACCCTCCACACCGGACTCGGCGACATCATCCGGGGCATCAAGGCGATGACCGATATCCCCGTGGCCGCCATCACGCACAGCAGCCTTCTTCACCTGCCCGATGTGCGCGCCGACCTCTGCGCGGCGGACGTCCTCGTGCCGAGCCTGGACGCCGTCACGTCCAATGTCTTTCGCAGCCTCAATCACCCCCACGCCTCCATTGACCCGGCCCGGATGGTCGAGGGACTCATCGCCCTGCACAGGGAATTCTCCGGACAATTCTGGCTCGAGATCGTTTTCGTCCGCGGGATGAACGATACGCCCGAGGAGGTCTCTGCCTTGAAGAAGGCGATCCACCGCATCGGGCCCGACCGGGTCCAGCTCAACACGGTCGTCCGGCCCCCGGCTTATCCATCCGCGCTGGCCCTGACTCAGGAAGAGCTGGAGGCGATTCGCGACGCCCTGGGTCCGCCCGCAGAGGTCATCGCGGAGTTTCCGGACGTCCCGCCTTCTGAGCCTCCGGAAGACCCGGAAGAGTCGATCGCCGCCTACCTGGACCGGAGACCCGCCACAGTCGCCGACCTCCTCGCCGCCTTCGGCGTCGAGAGGGAAAAGACGCAGCGCTTTCTGGAATCCCTCGTCGGAGAGGGGGACGTCGAGCGGCTGGGGGAGGGAGAGAAGGCCTACTACCGGAAAGTCCGCAAAGCCGTCGCCCGGTGAACTCCTGCACAGGCAAGAATAAGAAATAAAACTTCTGGGGGGCCTTTTTGGGCACTTGCGTGCCGGCCGGACTGCGGTTGGAGCTCGGTGCGCTTAAGCCGAGCGTCTTTGGCGCTCGCCTTGCGACAGGTGATTCAGCAGGTGCGCAAGTGCGGAAACCTGACGCGGTGCGTCCGCCCCCCTGGACCCCCCGGAAAACTTTTGTTTCGCGATAGAGCGGGCATGGCCTGAGCAATCTTCAAAACGAGAAATTCCAGCGAAAGTGGCATTCCCCTATGAGGGTTGGTCCGCCATCTTCCTGACCGCGGAAATCCTCCATCAACTGATCCAAATCATAGAAACAGGTCAGCGGTCTGAACTAGGTTCTTCTTCATTAACGCGGATCTCCCAAACGACGAAGAGGGCCAGGCGTGCCGCAGTCAAGAGTCGAAACGCGAAATTCCGCTGAAAAGGGCAGAAAAGGATCGGCTGTATCGCGACGAAATGTCAGCACCCGGCTCCGTTGGTGGTTGAGAGATCGGACAATCTGGCGGAACGATGGAAAACAGCGATGGTGCTTGAGGGCGCGACGCCTTTCCCCCAGCAGTTGATGGAAACATACTACGACCGGCGATGGTGGTCCGGGATGTCTCTTGGACAGATGCTCGACAGGAGTTGCGACGTTTATCCCGACAAGGAAGCTCTCGTGGCCGGGGAAAGCCGGCTGACCTACCGCGAGCTTCGCGACTCCACGGACAGGACGGCCATCGCTTTCATCGAACAAGGCATACAGAAGCTGGACCGGGTTCTTCTGCAAATCCCAAACTGGCCTGAATTCGTCTACGCGTATTATGGCCTCCACAAGATTGGCGCCATCCCGGTGATGTGCAGGCCGCGGTTTTCCGAGCGGGAAATTGCGCACTTTCTTAAACTCACCGACGCGAAGGCCTGGATCGTTCCGCTCCGCTATCGGAAGACCGATTACGTCCCAATGATCGCGGCTCTCTCCTCAGTCCCTACCTTGAAACACATCTTCGTCATCGCTTTCCACGACGAGGGTGACTCGCTACCCGAAGGCGCGATTTTTTTTGAGCGAATTTTCAAAAACGTTGATCTGACTAATTATCCCGGCAATCACCTGCGGGCGTTCAGGCCCGATCCATGTGAAATCTGCCACCTGATGCCTACCGGCGGTTCGACCGGTCTCCCCAAGCTTGTGCCGCGAACGCACGACGATTTCCTGTGCAACGTGGAGTACCGGACAAAAGCCTGGGAACGAAGCCCTCGGGACATCACCTTGATCGCAACCCCTGTAACCCACAACATGGCGATCGAGGTTTCGATGAATCCTGGTTTCCTCACCGGCGGAAAAGTCGTGATGACCCCGTCGACGGAAACGAAAGACATCCTGGAGACGATCCAAAAGGAGAAGGTTACGACGATGATTC
>JBHIBA010000100.1:0-13592 GCA_046758845.1 Nitrospinota bacterium | reverse complement strand
CTAGTGTGCTGTCCCGTAAATTCGCGACATAAGTTCCCAGGTTCCAAACGGGCGTGTGCCACTGGCAGCTTGGGGTCGGTGACCCCTTGCCTGCCAGTGCCGCCTTTTCCATGGATGCAAGTCGAAGCGGAGACCGGGGCGGGCACCGCCGTGTAGCGCGCAGGCTTTAGCCTGCGCCCCAGACCGAATGTGGTGCGGATTGAGCGCCGCTGAAGCGGGGGCTGAGGGTCACCGACCCGCGCCCCGCGCTAGGCCGCCTGCTATCATCTAAGTTCACAGCCGGTCTCTTGAGCCCTCCATTCTGGGGTCGGCGCGCCGGGGGACTGGTTTACAAGAAACCTCCTCGCCATTAAAATGCCGTCCATTCCTTCAGAATCTATCCGCGTTGGAGGAGCCCCCCATGACCGAGATCCGCGACCGCTGGGAAATGGTGAAGAAATACTCTGACGTCCTTCCGCCTTACTACATGATGTGGGGGGACAAGTTCATCGACTTCCGCAACCAGCCCAGGTGGGACATTCCGGAGGTGGTGGTCCTGGGCGTGGCGGTCGTCGGCGTGTTCATCGACCGGGAGCAAAACCCCAAAATCCCCATCTTCCCCGACGAGATCCGCTCCGCCATCGAGGACTGTGTGGACATCGGCGCCGTCTCCGTCCACATGCACGTCCGCGACGACCGGGGCAGGCCCTCGGCAAGCCTGGAGAACTTCCACAAGGTCATCGACCCCCTGCGCGGCAAGTACGGGGACAGCATCGTCGTGGACGGCGGGTGCATGACGGGGAAGACCTTCCCCGAGGCGGTGGGTCCTGTCACGGACGGTCTGTTCGAGATGTCCATTGTGAACCCCTCGACCGGGCTGCTCGGCGATAACCTGCGGGCCATGTCCCCCGCCACCATGAAGGCCCAGGCCGCCTATTTCCGCGAGTGCGGCGTCAGGCCCCTCATCGACGTTCACGACACCGGCAGTATTGAGAACGCCAAACGCTACCTCATCGACGAGGGCCTCATCGACCCGCCCTACATCTGGCACCTTCTGCCGGGCCTTCCGGGGACGATGCATTTCCCCAACCCTCGCGCCATGACCGAGGGACTGCTCTTCCTGGTCAACCGCATCCGGGAGATCGACCCCGACTCCGTCATCATGGTGAGCGACCCGGGAAGGTGCACCATCTACCTTTCCACCCTGGCCATGCTTTTGGGCCTGCACGTCAGGGTCGGCATGGAAGACACCCTCTGGAAGTATCCCCACAGGGACGAAATGATCGAATCCAGTCGAGAGGCGATCGAGGCCACCAAGGAGATCGCCCACCACTTGGGAAGGCGACCCGCTACGGCGGAGGAGTTCCGCGAGCTCGCGGGGATCGAGAAGCCCTGGTCCCAGACGCCCGCCGCCAAGGGGTCGGAGAGGACGATCCGGGCCTGAGCCGGGTCCGGAGAATCACGCGGGGGGAGCAAAGGAGAGAGGCCATGGCCAAAACTGCCGCCGCCAGCACCACCGCTGCGAGTCTCATCGTCCAGCACCTCATCGACGAGGGGATCAAATTCGTCACCGGCATCACGGGGGACACGGTCCTCCCCGTCCTGGACGCCATGTACGACCGTCGGGATGAAATCCGCTACGTCACGTGCCGGCTGGAGCACGGCGCCATCGGCATGGCCGACGCCTACTCGCGGGTCACCGGAGAGTCGGGCTGCTGTCTCCTTCACGTGGGACCGGGGATCTCCAACGCCGTGCTGGGAACCTGGATCGCCCAGAAGGACGCGGTCCCCCTGATTGTCCTCTCGGGCAACATGGACACCTTCCGCCTGGGCCGGAACCTCTGGCACGAGTTCAACGTGATGGGCGTCTTCCGCGAGGTGACCAAGTGGAACGACCAGCTCCGGGAGGCCAAGGACGTCAAGCGCCTGATGCGGACAGCCTTCCAGATAGCCCGCTCCGGAATGCCGGGGCCCGTTCACCTGGACCTCCCCAAAGACGTGGTCAAGCAGCCGGCGGACTCCGTCGAGAGCGCGGACCTCTCTTTGGCGGGGCCGGCCCGATCGACATTCGTCGCCAACCGAAGTCGCCCCGATCCCGAGGCCGTGGAGCGGGCTTGCCGCCTCCTGGCGGCGGCCGAGCATCCGGTCATCTTCGCCGGCCGGGGCGCCATCTGGTCGAAGGCCTCCGACTCGCTGGCGGAGCTGGCCGAGCGTCTGGCCGCCCCGGTGGTGACGACGGAGATGGGCCGCGGCGCCATCTCCGAGGACCACCCCCTATGCTTCGGCATCGCCGGCCACTTCGGCCGCAGCACGGCCAACGAGACCCTGCGCCGGGCGGACGTGGTGCTGGGGCTGGGCTGCCGGTTCCTCAACGTGAACACCATCAACTGGTCCCTCATCCGCAAGGACGCCAAGATCATCCAGGTGGAGAGCGACCCCCTGGAGATCGGCCGGCAGTACGCCGTGGAGGTGGGGGCGCTGGCGGACGCGGGCTGCTTTCTCGCCGAGGCCCTGGCCTACTGCAAGGCGGAGGGGATCGAGGATGAGCGGGGGCCGGAACACCCCCGGGTGAAATCCCTGGCCGAGCTTCACGCCAAGGAGACGGCCGCCTTCTTCGGCGCGGACCTGAACGCCGTCCCCATCAAGCCCCAGCTCATCTCTCGGGAGGTGATGGAGGTCTGCGACCCCGACGCCATCATCTCCGTGGGGGCCGGAAGTCACACCCAGTACGCCCACCACATCAAGATCCGCAGGCCCGACCAGTACCTCTCGCCCATCGGCGCGGGGGCCATGGCCTTCGGGTTCGCGGCCGGCCTGGGCGCCAAGCTGGCCTACCCCGACCGGCAGGTCATCGTCGCCATCGGCGACGGCGACTTCGGGATGATGACGCAGGAGCTGGAGACCTCGGTCCGGGAGAACATCCCCGTGGTGGTCATCGTGTACAACGACTGCGGGTACGGCGCCCTGCGGCTGTTCCAGAAGACCTATTACGGTGAGCGCTACCTGGGTTCGGACTACGGACAGACGGACTTCGCGAAGCTGGCCGAGGCGTACGGCGCCCGCGGGGAGCTCATCGAGAAGCCGGGGGAGCTGCGCCCCGCGCTGGAGCGGGCGCTCGCGGCCGACGTGACCACCGTCCTCGATGTCCGCACGAACCCGTGGGAGGTCCACTACCGGGCGCCCGAGTTCAAGGAGTTTCACAAGTTCTAACCGGGCAAGCGCTCCGTTGGGCGACGGACCTCGTGGAATGGGCGGGGGCGGCCCCTGGGGCGCATGAGGCCTTGATAGTTGGATGAAATTTGGGAGGAATCGCATGGCCAAGCGCGTTGAGCGTCTGCACTGGAAAGGGGCCGACACCACGCAGTGGATGCCCTACGCTCCCGTCATCAGGGTCGATCGCGGCAAGATCGTGTTCATCGCGGGGTGCACGTCGGCGCCCATGTACCACTCGCATCCCCACGTCCCGGAGGAATTCGACAACATGCCGACGGGCCTGGGAGAGCAGACCCGGGTGGCCTTGGAGGGGATGAAGAAAAGCCTGGAAGCCGCCGGCGCCACGTTCGACGACGTTGTCGAGTGCACCCGGTTCGTGACGGACCTCTCTGAGCAGGACGCGATGAACAAGGCCTGGGCGGAGTTTTTCACGGGCGACAAGCCGACGACCGTGACGGTCCAAGTGGTTCAGTTGGCCACCGACCCCCGGTGCAAGGTGGAGATCAGCGCCATTGCGGTGGTAGACGACGAGGCTTGAGGCATGCCTTAGAAAGAGAAAACCGGCGTCTGCGGTTCACGAGCCAATTACGCGGGGGTTGGAGGTCTCAGAGGGAAACCCGGATCTCATCGTGGAGAGGGGGATCCGCAGGCAGGGCGACTTCTACGTCCAGCAAGGCGCCACAGAGGGGGCAGACGTACTGGCGCATCTCAAAGAGATGGCTCCCGGAGCGGCGCGGACCGGAGTCGGTGAGCGGCGATCGGATGACATGGCAGCGGTCTTTCCAACGTTTCTCGAGTTTTGAAAGGGCATGATCGCATTTCCTGCATCGGACGTCGGCCCCGCTCGAGGCTTTGACCGCTTTGAGGTTGTCGCTCAGGTTGTAGGAGGCCGCTTCTCGGGCTCGGTCCGCCGCTCCGCTGGCATCGGGGCCTTGACCCCCTTCCTGAGAGTGCCCTCCGCCGAGATTTCTCTCCCGGCCTTCGAGCCTGCGTTTCATCATTTCTCGTCTGAGACGGGAGGTCTCCTGCGGGTCGACCTCCAGGTTCTCTTCCAGGACCACTCCATATAGCCCCTGGGCGCATTGCCGGGAGACCCGTCCTTCAATGACGTCGTTTCTTACGGTCTCAGGGTCTCGATCCAGGAAATCGCCATATCCACCCCCGCCCATGAACCACCCGTGCAACATCTCTCCTTCTTTGAGCTCGTAGGTCCCCCAGACCGCAGCCTCCCGTGAACCCCCGATTTTCTCGACCTCCTCGGGGAAGCCCCCGCTATGCAGAAGCCGGCGAACGTCCATCCCCCGGTAGAGGACAAAGCCCGTGTTGCTGCCGGGATATCCTCCGAAGAAGCCCTGGCACTGGGTATACTCCGTTCCCGTCCCGTAAAGCACCAGGTTCACCCGATTGTCCGCGGCGCCGTGGGCGGTGACGGCGAACTCCGTCGTCAGCCCGCCCCGAAAGCGGCCCGGCCCGGCGGAGTCCTTGAGGAGCCGGTGGAAAAGGTAAAGAACGGGAAGTTGCAGCTCCTCTCCCTCGACGTTGGGGGTTCTGTTGATCGGGTTGGGGATCGTCCCGGCGAAATCCACCCCGTCCTTGAAGGTGCGAGCGCCCCCGCATCCACCGAAATCCTGCGTGAGCATGCCCACCACGTATCGGTCCCCTTTATATCCGGCCACTGTGGTGGGGCAGTGAGCGCCCTGCCACACACAGGTGGCTTCCTTGCGATATTCCTCATTGGCGACCAGCATCTTGGAGATCGCTTCCTGTGAGACGTTATTCACTACCCCGATTCCGGTGATGGTGGCCAGGCAGTTCGGCGCCGGGCGCGTGCAGTTGACGAGGCTCCCTTCCGGGGCGAACATCGTGATGGGTTTCAACATGCCGTCGTTCCACAGCATGTCGTAACCCAAGAGGGGAAACAGCGGGGCCAGAATGGCGCCGTAGGTCCCCCAGTAGGCGGAGTTAAAACCCACGGGGGCCTGCGGGCTGGTCCCCGTGAAGTCGTAGTGGAGCGTGTCCTCCTTCTTGCTCATCGCGAGGTTGACGGTGTAGATCTTTCCCTCGGCTTCCAGATACTGCCTCGTCCGCCAAGTCCCGTCCGGGAGCTCCCTGAGCCTTCTCCGCAGGAGCATCTCCGACTCACCGATGATCCCCTGGGCGACCTCGTCCACCGTTTCCTGGCCGTACTTTTCGAATAGCTCCGTCAGCCGCTCCCTGACGGTGATGTTGGCCGCGATCTGCGAATGCAGGTCCAGGGCGACGATTTCCGGGATTCGCACCATGTTCAGGAGGGTATTCCAGACATCCTTTCGGAGGACGCCTTTTTCCATGAGTTTTATGCCGGGACACATGATCCCTTCATGGAAGATCTCTCGGGAATCCGGCGCGAAGCCCCCGGGGTTGATGGCCCCCACGTCGCGCAGATGGACGAAGTTGGCGCTCCAAGCGACCAGCTTCCCTTGGTTGAAGATCGGAGAGACCACGTAGTCGTCCGAGCTGTGCAGGGCGGCAACATAAGGGTCGTTCAGGAAGAAGACGTCGCCGTCATAGATGCCGGGGTTCTCCGAGTACTCCCGCAAGATGTGCCGGCAGGCCTCCCCGGCTCCGGGAAGGGCGTGGAGGTAGCCCACGACCGCCATCAGGAGGCTTCCATCGGCCCGGTAGAGCCCCACCAGGAGGTCGTGGCCCTCCGTCGTCGTCGAAGAGCCGGAAATGTGTTTCAGGGTGATGACCGCCTCGTCGACCACCCGCGTCAGCTTGTGGCGGACGATCTCAAAGGTGAAGGGATCGACGCTCACCGCCCGGACTCCGGAAAGTGGATGGCGATGTTCTTGTAGGCGTCCACGTGGGCCTTTTGGCCGGGCTGGACCACGATGGTGGTCACCGGAGTCAGGATGATCGCAGGACCCAAGACTTCGTTTCCGCTCTTCAAGGCATCGTAGCGGTAGATCGCCGTCGTGTGTTTTTCCCCGTCGAAGGAAACCGACCTGCGGTCGACCCGGGCGGGTTCGGGATCGGGTCCCTCTTCGCCGAAGGCCCGGAGGGTTGGCTTGGTCAACCGGCCGACCGCCCTCAGCTGGAATCGGACCATTTCCATCCCCGCTTCCTTGTAGGCGGAGCCCTTGCCGTGCTTTTGCTCGTAGAGCTCCTCAAACCGCCGGTAGGCTTCCTCGAAGTCCTTGGACGTGATCTTTCCCTGAACCGGGATGGGCGTGATGACCTCGTGCATCTGAAGGCGAAACCGCATCCCCACAGACCGGTGAAAGAGGATGTCCCGCTCGGCAAACCCCTCCGCCTTCAATTCTTCCAGGCCCTTTCGCTCCAGCTCCGCGAAGATCTCGTTGACCTCTTTCTCGTCCACGGGGACGACAAGGTGCTTCGTCAATGAGTACTCATGGGTGACGTCGGAGGTCACGATGCCGAAGGCCCCGTTGACGGACGCCGTTGCCGGGACGACGATTTTCTGAACCCCGAGGTCCGGCGCGAAGGCGCTGGCATGGATGGCGGCGGCTCCCCCGTAAGCGAACAGGACGTACTCCCTCGGGTCGAGCCCCCTCTCTACGGTGACTTTGCGGACGAGGTCGGCCATCTGGGCGTTGGCCAATTTGTAGACGGAGGACGCCGCCCGCTCCACGTCCATATCCAGAGGCTCCGCAATCTTCTTTCCGAACTGCTGGCGCGCCTTCTCGGGGTTGAGCCTCATCCGGCCCCCCAGGAAGTACTCCGGGTCCAGATAGCCCAGGATCAGGTTCACGTCCGTCAGCGTGGGCTCCGTGCCCCCCAGGTCGTAGCAAACGGGTCCGGGAGAGGAGCCTGCGCTTTGCGGACCGACCCGAGGGAGATTCGTCCGGGGCTCGGTCCAGACGATGCTGCCCCCGCCGGCGCCGATGGATACGATGTCAATTTTTGGGATCATAGAGTGGTAGCGAAGGATGGTGGACTCCCAGGCGTAGTCAAAGCCCCCGTCGGTAATGACGCCCACCTTGAAACTGGTGCCCCCCAGGTCACAGCCGATGACGTTCTGGATCCCCAGGAGGCGGCCGATGAATTGGCTGCCGATGATCCCCCCGGCCGGTCCCGACTCGATGAGACTCACGGCCCGGGCCGACGCTTGCGGTACGGAGAGAAGACCGCCGTAGCCCTGCATGACCAGAAGGCTCTTACTGAACCCCTTCTGTGAAACCCTCCTTTCGAGGCTCTGTAAAGATGCGGAGATCGCCGGGGAAAGGGCCGCATTGAGGGCGACGGTGGAAGTCCGCTCGTACTCGCCTATCCTCGGGGCCAGATCGCTGGAGAGGGTGACGGGGATATCGGGGTAAAGCTCCCGCATGATTTTCTCCAGCTTCCTCTCGTTCTCGGGGTTGAGGAAGGACCACAGGAAAGAGACGCCGATGGATCCGACTCCCTTGTCCATCAATGTCTTCAGGGCCCGCTTGGCGTCCTCCTCATTGAGGGGGACGACAATTTCCCCTTTGCTGTCCGTGCGCTCGGACACCCCTTGCGTATCCGTGCGGGCCACAATGGGAGGGGGCTTGTCGGTCATGACCGGGTGCATGGCCTCCTGATCGGACAGACCGGCCCACCGCCCATAGCCGCCGCGCGTAAGGATCAGGGTGTCTTCGAACCCCCGGGTCATGAGAAGACCCACCCGGGCGAGCTGCCCCGTGATGACGGCGTTCTCGGCGGCGGTGGTGCCCACAAGGAGCGCGCCCGCCTGGCCCATCAGCTGTTCCAGGGCGAGGCCGACGGCTTCGGCGGCCGTGAGAACGCTGTTGAGGGCGCCGACGGAAAAATCCTCTGGGGTGGAGAGGGCCTTTCCCAGGGTGATCGACCCGTCGGAGTGAAGCAGGACTGTGTCCGTAAAAGTCCCTCCTACATCGACCCCGATGATGTAAGGCATGGTTTCCGGTTCCTGTTTGCGTGCGCGCAAAGGGACTGAAGAACGGGCCCGTCTCAGCCGCCGAAGGCGGCCTTTTCCTTGCGGACGGCGAGCTTCCGTGTAACTTCGGCCAAATTCGTGACAACCCCGAAGTAGATCCGGACGTTCTTCAGCGTCGCCTCGTGAAGGTCTGGGAAGGTTCCCGCAACACAATCTTCGGGAACCACGATGTCGAAGTCATGGAAGTAGCCTTCCCGGATGGTGGATTCGACGCAGTAGTTTGTGTTCACGCCGGAGACGATGAGCATCTGGACCCCGAGCATTCGCAGCTTGGTGGCGAGAGTGGTGTCGAAAAAGCAGGAAGCGCGGTGTTTATAGAGAAGATGATCTTCGGGTCGGACCTCTCCTTTGAGGTCGTCGTAGATCTCGGCGTCCCAGGTTCCTCGAAGCGCCACGAACATGCTTCGTTTCTCGATGTGGCTGGGGATCTTGTGGCGGGGCCGCGTTTTATCATCCTTCAGGTGCTCCTGGATGGACCAGATGATGGGCATTTCCGCCTCCCGGCACACCTGAACGAGCTCTCTGAGAGAGGGGACGATGGCGAGCTGACCCCGGTTGAGGTCCCGCTTGCCGAAAGTGCCCTCCGGATGGACAAAACCGTTCTGCATGTCGATGACGAGAAGGGCGGCGTCGGAAGGGTCGATCTCGAAATCGAATTTGATCACCTCACTCATGGATCCTCCTCCTGGGCTGGAAGGGGTTTCTGTCCGTCCGAATCCGGCGGAAAGGATACTATTTCTGGGAGCGGATAAGGATTCCCGACGGTGTCGCCCTGAGCCGGAGTCACCGACTCGCGCGAAGGGTCTCAGAAGATCCCTCGTTGCACTCGGAATCCTGCGCGGAGCGCTTGGTTCGGTGACCCTGCGCTCAGAATGACATCTCAACGATAAAGCCCTCTCCCCGGCAAACCTCCTATGTTACATGGATTCCATGGAGGTTCCCCCCCTCTGAGAGACGCGCCGGGGAAAGGTCGCGAATCAAGGCCGGCACGATGCTCACCCCTTGCTGCATTCCCCCCGGCCAGAAGCACCAGGGGAGTGCTTTTCCCGCACCCGCTTGGCATGACAACGGAGACGAACTCGCCGTCCGCAACGCTGAGCTTACTGTCCTGCAAGGGCGACGATTTCTCCCGTCCGGGAGCCGTAAATCTTCCGGCATCCCGAGACCTCGACCGCCACGCGCAGATGGCCGCCCCCCGGTGGGCATTGCGGCCCAGTCCGCTCACGGAAGCGCCTCTCCTTCAGGACACCCCGGGTCCGCGCGTCGGTGGTTGACGTCACTCGCCATATTTTATATGTAACGTAGGGTACGCAGATGGGGGAAAGTTTGTCAACAACCGTGGCGGGCCATTTCCCGGTCCTTGCTTGACTGCGGCGTTTTGGGTATGCTCAGGGTGTGTACGAGCGGGAGTTTCATTGCCGGGCCTCGAGTCCAAAACCTGACCCGTCCGCAGGGTTGCCCTCCGGGGGGTGGGCACAAAGGGGGTGGAGCCCCGGCCGGGCGGATGCGCGGTGAAGCCTCGGATGCGGGGATGCATGGACGGCGCTGTGTTGGGAGATCACCGGCCGTCGGGGAGACAGTGGCCGAGCCGTCGAGGTCAGTTCGGAACTTCAATGGGGGAGGGGATAGGATAGAAAGAGCGGCGGATGCGCAGGAGTTCTAGAACCGGATTTACGGGTATCTTGTCCCTGGCCTTTCTCGCCTTGATGTGCGGTGCGGGGTGGGGCCAGCCTAAGGAAAGCAATGCGCCCAGGCAGGGCGAATCGCCCGACCATCGGGTTGCGCTGGAGCGAATCGCCCGGAAGCTCCAGGAGCGTTTCCCCCGAGTCGGGGGCCTGGTCGCCTCGGTGAGAGGCAACGAGCTTTACCTGGCGCTGGAACAGGAGCGCGGGGTTGGGCCCGGCGCCCGAATGACCGTGTTCCGGAAAATGGGGGCCTTCAAGCACCCGTTGACCGGCGAGGTTCTCGGCCATTTCGAGGAGAATCTCGGCAACGCGGTGGTAACCGATGTCCGTGAAAAATTCGTCATCGCGCGCTTCGAACCCAAGGGCGAGTCCTCTCCCCGCGCCGGGGACGGGGTCCGGATCACCGCCGCGCAGATCCACATTGCACTGCTCCCTATCCAGAACCAGACCCAGGACCGTTTCAATCAAGGCGCTTTGCTTTTGGATTTTCAAACCTTATTGGAACGGACGGGAAGGTTCCGGGTTTTCGATGTCGATAAGCTCCAGGTCTGGTTCTTAGAGAATCGAATCCCGGTAAAGGACGCCCTGAAGCCGGGTGTCCGGGACCAGCTGCGCCGGTTTGTCAGAACAGACCTTGTGCTGAGCGGTGTTTTGCGCAAGCTGGGCGGCCGACAGGTTCTGGAATCCCAGCTGGCCAGCCTGGCGGACGGCAAGGCGAGAGAGACCTTCACCGCCCTCGTCGAGCGGCTTCCGGCGGTGGCGGCCGCCGTTCCGCGCCAGAGGAGACCCGGCTCCGGGGGGCTCCAGCTGGACGAAGGACCCCAGCGGCCGCAGGATCGGGCCTCCCGGTTGAATCCGAATTTCCGGATCCGTCGAGGGGTTCCCCGGCGGGGGATTCAGCGCAGCCAGAAGCTCAATTGGGTGGCCAGCGGAATCGCCGTCGGGGATTTTGACGGGGACAAGCGGCAGGAGGTGGCGTTCGCTTATAACAACCACCTCTCCATCTATCGCTGGGAAAAGGGCGTACTCTCCGAGAAGTATTTGTATCGCGCCACTCCAGCAGACCGCTTTCTCAGCATCGATGCGATCGATCTGGACAAGAACGGCCGGCCTGAGATCTACGTCACCAGCTACCGTCATCCCACCCTGAACACCTTTGTGCTGACGTATGAGGGAGGCAAGTACAAGGTGGCGGCCAGCAGGCTGTCTGTGTTCTTCCGGGTCATCCAGCCCGGCAAGGAAAAGCCCATGCTCGTGGGGCAGGCCCTGGGGGTGGAAGAGCCCTTTTACGGGCCGGTCTATGAGTACGCCTGGTCCGGCAGTGGAGAGCCCACGCCGAAACGCGCCCTTCCTCTTCCCAGAGATGTCAGCGTGTACGGATTCAACTACTGGGACGTGGACGGCGATGGGATCGAAGAAATCGTGCAGATCAACGATTTCGGTCGCCTGATCATCTACCGCCCGGACGGAAAGAAGATCTTTCAGACGGCCCAGCGCTATGGCGGATACTTAGGCGAGTTCCGGTACGATCAAGCCGTCGAGCGGCCTGAGACGCTCCTGCAGCCCGACGGGGCGGACGCCGAGGCGAAATTCCAAACCATCCGGGGGAGGCTCCTCTTGCAGGACGTCACCGGGGATGGCAGGCCCGACTTGATCGTTCCCCTCAATGTCCGTCGGGTGGAATTCAGTTCCACCTTTGGGATGGGCGACGCTCAAATCGTGGCCCTGAGATGGGACGGAAGCAACCTGACCGAAGAATGGCGCTCCAGACGGGTGGGAGGCGTCATCGTCGATTATCAGTTTGTGGACCTAGACGGCGACGGAGCGCAAGAGCTGGTCGTGGCGGTTGTTGAGAGCAAGGTCCTTTCGTTGAAGTCGGGGGTCAGCCGCTTGGTCGTCTATCAATTGAAGAAATCCTAGATTGCCCGATTGAGAGACAGCCTGTTAGCGTCTCATTTTCCCGCCAGAACCCTCCCTTTCAGGCCTGAGGTTCCGATTCACTGCGTATTGGTTTTTCTGGGAGGCCTTCGGCCAACGCCGTATCCCCCAACTCCGGTTGGGCGGTGAGCCGTGTTGGTTCTGCTTTAAGAGTTGAATCTCAGCGACACGGCGAGGCCTTGGGTCTCCGGGGCCAGCATCGGATTCAGGTGTAGCCGGGGAAGCCCCGAGTTCGTCCCTTTTCGTCCCTTCCTAAGCTTGTACATTTTGACCACGAATCGCCCGATCAGGTGGCCGATCGCCGCGCCGCCCACAACGTCGCTGAGCCAGTGTTTGTTGCGGTAGATGCGACTGGCCCCTACAAGAGTGGCGACGCTGTACGCCGTCCCGGAGACCCAAAGACTCTCGTACTGGGAGGCGATCACGGTGCCCAGGGCGAAGGCCGTTGCGGTGTCCCCAGAGGGGAAGGCGTTGTTGTCTAGGCTGAAGGGCGAGAATTCAAAGGCGTCGTCCGTGGCGTTCGGCCGCTCCCGCCCGATGGTGGCTTTCAGCGGGAGAACAACGGCTGCGGAAAACAGAAGGGCTTCCAGACCCAGCATGCCCGTATCCATCAGCCTCGGGGCGTTCGTGAGCTTACCGACGGCCAAAAACGTTCCGATGACGCCCAGTTGGGTTTCCGTTCGTCCGAAGTAATTAATGGCCTTGAAGAAGTCCTGGGCGGTGCCGTCCTGGTTGTCGAGGATGAATTCCCGAAGGGGCTGATCGGCTGCAAAGGCCGCTGAGGTCCCCGCGGCTATGGCCCCCATGATGAACCAGTCAGAGCGCCTCCATCGGGCAGGGGCTTTGATGGCTTCCACCGCGTCCTGGACGACCACCTTGGGAAATTCCAAAAAACGGCGCTTCAAGGAGGTGTCTTCTGTGACCGCATTGCCCCCGGAGGGTGAGCCGCCGGACGTTCCGGCCAGGGTGAGCGAGCGTGCGGGCGGCAGGGGCTGAAGCGCCGGAATAACCGGTTTGACTTCGGCCCTGGGCGCAAGGTCGGGCGCGATGCTTAAAAGGGGCGGCGGAGGCCATGCCGACGAAGAGTCAGCGGCAGGTCGGGCGGTCTGAAATTCCCGATCCGACAGGGCTCCGGGCAAGACCGGCAGGTCCTCAAGGGTCCGCCACGGATGTTCGCCGAGGGTCGCGATCTCCTCAATCCGAGCGGTGTCTTCTCCTTTGGCCGGTCTCAAGACGTCGACGACGAGCCGGTAGCTGCCGCCGGAGTCTCCTCCCAACAGGAAAGCCCGAACCCTCGAGCCCTGTGGGATTTTGACGCCCAGGCGGGAGCCGATGGTTTCCTCCGATCGCGACAGCTTCAACTCCTTCAATTCCCAGGGAAGTCTCGAGGGCGGGCGGAGGCCGGGCTTTGTGTCCGCCGGCACCACCACCCAGAGCCTCTGCCCGGAGGGGTCCCGGTAGAGTCGATGATGAAGCGGACGGCCTTCGAATTCCAGGACGATCCGGGAGAAGAGAAGATGTCGCCCGACGCGAAGCCCCCGGAGGCTGACCGAGGAGGCCGCGCTGGCGGCGAAAACGGTCGTGAGCGCCGAGATCGCCCAAGCTGTAATTTTCACCCAACGCCCGAATTTCATCGTCCTGTCGCAATCGGCCGGCGTTAGCCGGGGGAGAGTGAAATCGCGCCGCCTGAGAAAACCCTGAACCTGCTGGAGGTTGACCTATATCCGGGACCTCCTGGGCGGAATGCGGAATCCGATGGAAATAAACAGGGTCGTCTCATCGGCCGTTGCGCCCACGCGACCCACCACGTCGGTCTGAAAGCCCACCATCACCATCAG
>JBHIBA010000099.1:0-13604 GCA_046758845.1 Nitrospinota bacterium | reverse complement strand
CTCGATAACGATGAGATTCATTGTTTCGTCGACTCCGATCGCACCGGCAATGCCTAAATTATCGGAACAAAGATCAAAGACAATCGTCCGTTCCAAACACTCGACGCCAATTTGTGCCGCAGCCTTCTTTAAGCTCATGCTCAAGAGGCGTCCACCTTCAAACGTCGGAACCCAACTCTCCGTTCGACTCGGACCTGCGACCTTACAATCCCGAGGGAACGAGTGTCCCGGCTGGTATAACTGGACAAATCTCCCGTCTGGCTCCATTCGAAAGGCCAGCCCCAGTTGCTGCAGATGAAGGATCTCCCGACAGGCCTCATTCACGAAAATCCTCACCAGCTCTGGGTCACAGAGACCCCGGCCGCTGGCCAGCGTATCCTCGAAATAGACGTCAGGGTTGTCTCGTGGATCCGCGTGGCCAAAGGGTGCCACGATTCCACCGCCCGCGACGGCTGTCACATTGCCAAGACCAGTGCGTCCCTTCGAAACCAATAGAACACGGACACCGGCCCTTCGTGCCTCCAGAGCGGCTCGCAGTCCAGCCGCCCCGCTTCCAACCACAAGGACATCGGTAGAGATCCGGTGAATATTCAAATGCTGCTCCCCTTCAGCTGACCTAATGTCACAAACAGCTCTTGAAAAACCGCGCTCAAGACTAACCGGATTTGTCTCAACCCCTCCTCAAAAGGAGATGAAGCCGCCATTACCTCGGCCACGGACGATGGGTCAAATAGGTCAATCCCGCCTTTTTCAAAGTGATCTGGGCCCTTTCTGTCGCCTCTGCGATCACCTCCTCTTCCCGATCAAAAGCAACCAGTTTTCCTTCCTTCACCAGAATCTTCCCGTCCACCATCACGAGGTTAGCGTCCAGGCCTCTTGCACCATAGACGAGGTTCGAAACCGGCCGATTGACAACCGAGGTATTTGCTCCCCTCAGGTCGAAGATCACAACGTCCGCCCTCCTTCCCATTTCAAGAGAGCCAACTGAACCCTCGATTCCCAAAGCTTTCGCGCCGTTGATTGTTGCAAACTCTAATGCCTTTTCCGGCGGAATGGCCGTAGGATCGAGCGTAAACACGTTTTGTAGTAAAGAACAGAATTTCATCTGCTCTATCATATCCACAGAATGGTTAATCATGGCTGTATCGTTCCCCAGCGCGACGTTTATCCCGTTTTGCATCATTCGCTTCACCGGTGCCACTCCATTGCAGAGAAAAGCATTCGCCACGGGGTTTGTCACCACGCTTGCTCCACTTTCACCAATGCTTTGAATGTCCCGTTCCCCGGCCCCAACGCAATGCACAAGAACATATACCGGGCTGAGAACACCCAAGTTTACCAAAAACTCAATGTCACTCCTACCCGTCAGGCGTAAGTAATCCCTGTACACTTTCGACGGAGGGTCCGCTGCGCTGTGAGTCGTAATTTTCAGATCGTACTTTTCCGCAAGGGCTGTACCTTCAATAATGAGATCCTCGGTCGTCCCGCCGTATAGAACGGCAGCATCCTGGGTCTCAATTGCCAGCGCTATCCGAACACGACCCGCCGCCGCCCCGTGCCAATTAGAAATAACAGACTCTGCGAGGTCCAGTTCTTCATCGAGCGTCCTGGGATGTCTCATCCTCAGAGGGTACTCCTTCGAGAAAGGTCGCTCAGGATTATTGGCCATAGCAGTCCCAATGGTTTGGCGCATTCCAAGTTCTATGACAGGTTCTGCCACGGCCTGAATCGTTTCCTCTGTAACGTATCCGATTAAATGGTTCAGACAACACGTCGTTCCCGTCTTTAGCATCTCTATGCACGCGAGGTAGCTCGACACCCTCATATCTTCGTCTGTAATATTAGACAAGAGGGGATATAACGTCTTCAGATGCGACTCTGCTTGAGCAAAGCCGTCCCTGACTCCCTTAAACAAGTTGCCAAGGTGATGCGTATGCGCATTGATCAGCCCGGGCAAGACAATCATGCCCCGAACATCAAAGACTTCGTCGAAAGGTCCCTGCGATTCTAGCTCGGCGTGGCCACCAACGGCGGTAATCGCCGATCCCTCAACGGCGACAAAGCCGCTATCGAACACTCGGCGTTCGCTGTCGAGGGTCACGATGAAGCCGTTCTTTATAAGTATTTTGCCCATCTGCCAACCCTCGAAGCGAGATTCTTCCAGGCCGGCGTTTCGGGCTTCTGAGCAACCCGCTCCGTCTTTGGCCAGTTAGAAGTCACAGAAGAGACTGGACCATGCCAGAATGGTCGCGATACTATCTCCCTCGTCCCTCGATTGGCACGGCATTTTTGCGATTACCCCTCTCTATGGATGCCCGAAGGACCCGACGTCCGCGCCAACTTTCGCCCCTCTCAACCTCCCTCTCACCATAAGTAAACTCGCTCAGCTGATATATCTATCATGCCCTCAAGGAGCCCCGGCCCCGCCGGACGCCGATGAACCCTCGCCGCCCTTGAGTTGGTCAAAGATCCTCTCAATGTTCCTTGTCTGAACAACGGGTGCGATGCGTTCATACTCGGGCGGAATAGGTAACCGATCGATGAAGGTGATACTTTCCGCCGTTTCTTCCCGGGTCAGGCCCTTTCTAATGGCCTCCTCAACTGTGTTGAATATCTCCGTTAGGGTTGCCCGCATGGCGAGGATCACACCACTTGGGACGTTGTGCTCCTTTGAGAGCTTGAGGAGGGCGCGGGGCGAGGCGTCGAAGGCCCTCTCAGATTCCCCGATTTGCTTAAGGATCTCTCCCGCGGAGACGCCCCTTCTGACCATTGCGGCGATATCATCGTTGGTGAGCTTTTTCTTCGGCCGGAGACTTTCGAGAAAGGCCAGAAATCCCTTCGAAAAACCGGCCCTCTTTAGCTTTATCAGCTCCTTTTCCGTTAGCGCGGAGAGACTGCCGGAACGGGTGATCTCAGCCCGGATGTCCTTCTCGGGGAAACCGAGTTCCTTAAGCTCGATGATCTCCTTAAACGTGAGCCCGGTGGGTTTTTCCGCCGCAAAAGCACTAGGAGGCGAGGCCCAAAAGACCGCAAGCACCACCATTACCGATATGGCCAAAATGCCAAGCCGACATCTCATCTGATCCCCCCTTTTCAAAGTTTCAGAGCTCTTCTGTTGGCTTTCTCCTTTGTTTCCGCTGTTCAGGCCGGTCGAGCCGTCTCAATACATTGGGATCTTGACGTCCATAGCCTCAGCCGCCACGGGTGAAATATACAATTCCATACCCATACCTCTGAAGGTCAAGCATGAGCCGGTTTCCCACGATTCGGACAAGGACATCACGCATCGAAATGCTTCGGAGGACGATGAGGTTCTGGTTGACAGTATAGGTTCCCCTATCCGTATTCTGCGGAAATCCTCCGACCGAAAGCGCCGATTGGTACTGACCGTCCCTTTGGAGAGTGATGGTCACCTGCACCGGAAAACCACGGGTCGTCCTGCTGTGGCCCACCCAGGTTCCGGCAAGATTCGCGGGGATAGGACGTCGCGCTTGGGGTCCTTGTCCCGGTGGCGGTCCGGGAGGCGGGGCCCCTGCGGCTCCCGGTCCCCGTCCAGGGGGCGGGGGTTCTGCGGGTCCCGGTTGCTGTCCGGGCGGTCCCGGTCCGGGTCCAAGCCGCCGCGCTTGCGGGCCTGGGCGCTGCCCCCGAGCCGGTCCCGGCTCCTGATCTCGGCGCTGCCGTCTGGCGCGCATTCGCTGTTTCTGAAACTTCTCGTGGCGCACTGAGGAAACCAGGATGCCTATCACCACGTCCTTGGGAAACCCCTTCTTGAAGAGGGCGGCGATCTGTTTCTCATCCTTGGGGTTTACCCAAAAATCCAGGTATGTCGCTTGGATGATCTTGCCGGCAACGGCCGGGTGATATTTCAGTTTGAGCATCAGCTTGATGTCCGCCTTGGACATCAGCACCCGCTTTTTGGCCAGACTCTCGATTTCCTTCGTGGCCTTGTCGGATTTGGCCTTCTCGTCCTGTGTCATGATGGCGGCGTTCATGAAGTGCCCCAAAGCGATGCCTTCTGAGAAGCGCCTCTTGACGATGTCCGCCATCTCCATGTGAACGTCATAGGCCCCTTTGGCGCCGAAGTAGGGCAGGAGGTAGTCGGCGTAAAACTTGACGGCCAGCTTGGCTTTCTTGAGCTGCCGATGCGTAATGCGCGCCCGCTCAACAAGAGCCTCCTCGGCCGGCATCAATCCGAGCTTGTTCGACCAGGTAATGGAGTCGTGGTAAGAGAGGGCGGCCTTTTGGAATTTTTTCAGCCCTACGTAAGCTCTCGCCATGCCAACCATGACATGGGGGGTGTTCGGTCGCTCTGTGTTGAGCTTGTCGTATTCCAGGAGGGCCGCCACGTAATTCTTCTTGAGCATGTGATACTGAGCGAGCTCCATCCGGGCCTCCAGGTTGGAGGGCTGAAGCTCCAAGGCTTTCAGAAAATCCCTTCTCCCATCCTCCAACCGCCCCATGGCGAAGAGCGCCCGCCCCGCCAGGATGTAAGGTTGGGGAAGGACCTCACGGGATTGTTGCTTGGCTTTTTCCAAGTCTTTGAGGGCCTCTTCATGCCGTCGGGAGGAGAGGTTGATGTTGGCCCGGGCGACGTACACCCGCCAGTCTGTTGGCTCGGCTTCAACAGCCCGGTCGGCATACTTCACGGCTTTTACGATCTCGTTTAGCTCTAGGTTGGCCTGCGCCAGGAAGAGCAGCGTGTCCAGGTGCTTGGGGTCCAGAGCCAGGGCCTTCTCGAGGGTCTTGAAGCCGGCTTTAATTTCCTTCCTGTCGCCAGCAGCGCTGACCTGGAGCCTTCCGAGAAGAGAAAGGGCGTCCGCCGAGCGGTCGTTCTTTTTCACGGCCTTTTCCGCCATCCGGACGGCGGCGGAAGTAACCCCGAAATCTGCGCTCCTCAGGGCGAGGTCAAAATAATCGATGTAATCGAGGGTCTTCTCCCTTTCTGCAGAAATCTGCGTCGCCAGGGGGAACTCCCGGATGGCGAAATCGATGGGCACCACGCCTTTGTAAGCCACCAGGTCGGGGTTTTCTCGAAGTATCGTCTTCTCGCTGAATCCCCAGGTGTTCAAGCCAATGGCGCCCCCGGTCGCGAGGCTCAAGGCCGGTCCGCCGCTGTTCCCGCCGGTTATGGGAGCGGTGGTGAGGATGCCTTCGGTCCTGCCCCGGAAGTCCCGGTTGAACCGCGTCACGACGCCTGAGGTCACAAACGTGGAGAGGGTGCTCACATCCATACCCCTCGACGGGAAGCCCATGGTCATGACCTGGTCCCCGAGGCGCACATGGGACAGAGGCGAGAGGGGGAAGGTTTTGTAAGGACGTTCAGCGGGTATCTTCAGAAGGGCAATGTCAATTCCAAAGTTAAATGCGATGTGGCTACGTTGACGCTTGAATGCAATCAGCTTCGCCTCCTTCTTCGGTAGATTCAGACTATCGTCCCATTCGACCGTGAACTGGGTCGCGGGGCGTTTCTTTTCCTCATTCCAGATCACGTGATGGTTAGTCAGGAGGTAGCCGTCTTCGCGGATTAAGAATCCGGTCCCCGTACTCCACAATCCCTCCCCGACTTTACCCTTAACGGACACGACGGCCGCCTTGTGCCTCGAGGCCAACTCCTCGACTGTGTACGCCTTCTTTTTCCGGCCTCCGCCGGATACCGGGATGAAGGAGGATTTCTTCAGAATCTGTTCAAAGCGGTCACTCAACTCGCCGAAGCGCTCCTCCGAGGCCGTGGCTGCGGCCATGTACATGAATTTCCCCTTGACGGCCAGGTAGACGTCCGCCCGGAACTGCCCCTGCTTTCCCTTCAAGGTCCCTTTGAAGGTCTGCCGCGCGGCGGGAAGGTCGCCCATCTTCGCCTCGGCGGACGCCCCTTGGACTCGCAGGCCCGGCTCTTCGTGAAGAAACAGGGTCACGATTCGCTCCAGGGCCTGCTGGGGGGTCATCTTAGTGGCCAAGGCGTTTTCCTCGATACCCTCAACTATCAGCTGAAAGGACGTGGTCACGTCGTCGGCCCGCTCCTTCCCCTTCTCGGGTGTCACGGTGTAGAGGACGTTGCCGTCCTTCACTTCTTTCAGCTGGGTCCAGTCCTCCGGGTACCGGAGGGTGAAGAGGCCCAGGGGATGGGGATAGAATCCCGGCTGCGGCAGATCGCCCGTCTTGGCTAATTCAGGTTTCGCCTCTTTCTTGGGCGGCTTCCGAAGCCACGCCACGACCTCCCGGGGCACCTTGGCGCGGGAGAGTTCGACGGCCTGGGCAGGGCTCAGCTTTTCCCCCTGGAAGCCTACGATATCCAGAAGGAGCAGGAGCTGGGCGCCCGAAGCGCCTTGCCTGCCAAGGTCTTTGAGGTCTTCGTACGTCAGCGCTCGCCCCTGGACAGCCCGGGCCACCACCCTGGGGACCTTGTGCTTTTTGACGAGGTTGAGGATCGCCCGCGGCGTGGCCTCGAAATCCTTCTCAGACTCGCGGATCTCCTTGAGGATCTCTTCCGCGGAGAGACCCCTTTTGACCAATTCGGCAATGTCTTTGTTGGTGAGTTTTTTCTTCGGGCGGAGGCTTTCGAGGAAGGAGAGAAATTCCTTCGAAAAACCGACTTTCTTGAGTCGTTTCAGGTCTTTGGCCGAAAGCTTGTACCTGCCTTTGGAGCGGGTGATCTCGGCCCGGATGTCCTTCTCGGGGAAACCGACCTCTTTGAGTTCGATAATCTCCTTTACGGTGAGGCCGGCGGGTTCGTCCGCCGCCAAGGCAAAGGGAGCCGAGGCCCAAAAGAGCAGCAGGACCGCCATAACGAGAGTGACACGAATTCCGACCCGCCGCCTCATCTCCAGTCTCCATCGAAAGTTCTTCGTCCTAGCCTCGCCGGGCAAAGGTCAACTCGCCTCCATACTCGGGCATATCGACGACCAGCCGCTCCCCCCTCAGTTTGAGGCCGTAGGGGCGGTCCCCGCCCTTTTCCCGGATAATCAGGTTGTCGCCCTCCGCCCAAACGTAGCCGGAGGACTGCTTGCGCTCTCCCCGGATGACCGATGTGGCAGTGTAGTCGCCCGAGGGGAAAAACTGCACCACCATCTCCCCGATCGGGGCCCCAGCCTGGTCTTTTAAGGTCGCCGCCCAGGCGCCCACGAGCTCGCGGCGAGACGGCGTCCGCGCTGAGGGGGAGGGCATCGGGTACCGGCCGGAACCAGGAGAGCGGCCGCTCGTAGGCTCCCGGCCTCGGGCGCTTTCATAGAATTCCGAGAACAGGAAGCGGCCGGTGCCCATGGCAACGATGCCTACGGCCCCTTTGCCGACCTCTCGGCTCTTAAAGGAGCCGATGCGCGAACCATTCAGGTAGAGATCGAAGCGCCGGCCCCCCCGCTCTATGATCATCAGCTCGTTGAATCCCTCAGTCTTTACCCGGTCGTTCGAGACCGACATAGTCCGTGCCAAGCCTCTGGGTCGCCAGCGGTAGAGGGTGACCGTTCGTTTGTCTTCCAAGACGTAGGCGAAGAAAAATCGCTTTTCCGGGTCATAGGCGTAAAGGAGACCGGCCCCCGATGTGACCCTTCCTTCTCCGAAGCCCGCCTGAACCTTCACCGAAACGATCCTTCGGCCCACCAAGGCCGCTTCGGGGGTCGTCCAAAACAACTTAACTGAGTTTGGGTCTTGCCGATTTTTCAGCACATACCCGCGGATATCTAAGCTGCCACGCCATTTCTCCTTGCTGTCCAAACCCACGAGAAATTGGTGTCGGAGCCATCCCATGGAGCGCTCGGCGGCGCCTGGTCGCCACTTGCGAGCCAGACTTCGCGCTTCTCTTATCTGGTCGGGCGTCATTCGCTTCTCCAAACGGTCTCGATGTTTTCGCGCTGGCTCGTCGCCCGCAGACTCCGCCAGGGTGTACCACATGTGCGCGAGGACAAAGTCCTTCGCGACTCCCCGTCCAGCTTGGTACATTAAGCCCAGGTTGCTCCGGGCGATTGCATGTCCCTGCTTGGCCGCCTCCCGATACCACTTCAGCGCTTTGGCGTAATCTTGCCCAAGCCCTTTGCCCGTCTCGTACATAAAGCCCAGACTCGCCTGGGCTTTTGCATGTCCTTGCTCGGCCGCCTTGCGATGCCACTTCGCCGCTTCCGAGAAGTTTTTCGCGACGCCCCTGCCCTGGTAGTACGTCAACCCGAGCTTGTACTGGGCATTGGCGTCTCCCCGCTCAGCAAGCGCCCTCAGTGAGGAACCCGCCTTGTCGCCACCTGCGGCGGGGGGCTCCCCGCCGGCCATTGGCGCGCGTTTGCTCGGAGCGGGGACCTGAGCCGGTTTCTGCAAGAAGGCGATGAGGTCATCTCCAACCCCCGCCTTCTTCAGGGCCTTGACGTCCGCATCGGTCAGGCGCAAAGGCGTTCCCTTTTTGGCGAACTCGGCCTCGACCTCGGCGTCGGAGAACCCCAGCCGTTTGAGGTCGATGATGTCCTGCACCTTGAGGGACGCCGTTTTTGTTCCTCTTGTAGGGGAAGAAGAGGCCTTGCGGGGTTTCGCTTGAGAAACCTGAGTTAAAGGCTTTAAGTGTTTGATTTGAGGCGGAGGATTTGTTGAGGCCAATTGGGGGCGAGGTTCAATTTGAGGTGGCTCGCTCTGGGCTGCGGCGAGGCCCGAGACCGGCAAAAGAGATGGCAACAACAGGAAGAATAGAAAAAGGGCAGAGGGCATTGTCCACCTGCCAGGGAAAGAAGGCCATGCCTCTTGGAGACTTACCAGGAGGCCTTGGCACCTTAATTTTAGAAGAGATATCGCCATCCTACGAGATTCACAGAATTTTGTCAACATGTTTTCCAGCAATTGCAGGCCTGGAATTCGAAGGGCGGAGCGCCCCGCCTGCGCGGGTCCCCACCGACCGCCCCTTATGAGGAGGGCGGCCATAAGACGCGTTCGTGTTCCAGGCGTTCCACCTCAAAGCCGACCCTCTGGGCGATCGCGCGGGCGGCCTCTTCGGGCTTGCCGATGAAGGTCCGGGTCAGGACATGGTCCCCCTTGTCCGTCTGGAGGACGTACTCGTCGATTCCCGCCAGGAGCGGCGCGACGCCATAGGTTCGCGGCCGCAGGACAATCCGTTGGATCTCCCCCCACCCCAGCCGCACTTCGGAACCGGGCCGAAGGTAGCGCCAGCCGCCGTACCTGGGCGGGCGCAGGGTCACACCAGAATCATCCACGACGATCCTGGCTGCGGCGATGAGGCGGGCGTGCCTCACGATCAGGGAGCCGCCTCCCAGCCCCGGGAGGGAGATGAAGGCGACGTCGAAGATCGCGTCGAAAGCGGTGGAGGGGACCAGAATGGGAAAAAGTAAGCCAAGGCACAGGAGGAGGGTCCCCATCACGTAATGAGTAGCTGAGATCCAGCGACGACAACGGAAGACGAGGGGTCCGTCCCGACTTGGGGACAGGCTCGAGGGTGCTGGTGTCTCTCTCGCGTCGGCCGGGGATCTGTGGGTCTCCTTTCCGATTGGCCTGCCCCCCAAGGCAGGGAGATGAAAATAAAGGGTAGGATTTTACGCTCGAGTCGGTACAGGAGTCAGGAGAGTTTACCAGAGAACCCGCTTTCAGACCGAAGAATTTCGAGGTGAGATTCGCCTACCGAAACCCCGGAAACCTTGACAATAGGCGGAGCATCGCAGAATTTCGGGAAGCGCCTGTTTGCCGTCAGCGCAAGCTGGAAAAGTGTGGTGCGATCGTTATTGGATGGGTGGGGACGGAGGAAGGGGGGAAGACATGGAGGCGGCAGCCGACCTTCAAGCTCAGGCCCGGGGCGGTGGGAGCAACCGGCCAAAAGCAGGCGCCCTCGTGGTACGGGCGAACCGGACAAGATGTGTGCGGAGCATTGCGACTTTCTTCCCTGGGCATCCGCTGCTACCTGCCTAGAAGGCTCTTCAGGATTTGATCAATAGCTTTCCCCGTGTGGGCGAGAGGGCTATTCGGATCCTCTTCATGGCCGATGTAGCGGACCCGCTTCCGCCGATCCAGAATCATAATTGTCGGGAAACGCCTGACGCCGTACTTTTCCGGAATGCGCCCCGTCTTGTCTACCCCGGCCAAGTAGGGAGCAGGGCCGCCATATATGCCGAACGCAGCAAGACCCACCAGGTCGGGATCCGCGTTAATCGTCACCAGCACTCCTTTCAACCCCTTCTCGGCGTTTCTCTCGACCCTCTGCCCGAGGGCCTTGCCTGCGGGTCCTCAGACAGGGCATCCCTGCCCCCAGTCCCAGAACCAGAGAAGGACCACGTTGTTCCCGACAAAACGGTAAAAATCCTTCTCCTCCTCTTCGGCCTCATCAAAGATCTGAAAGTTGGGCGCAGTGACTTGTAAACCCACCCCCAGGGCCGGCCCAGCAAAAAGACCCAGGAGAATGTAGAAAAGGCCCAGGAATCCCGCGGCCAGTCGCCAAGAACCCCTCACGATGGATTTCCTCCATCTTCCCGGGACGACGGGGAGTCCGGCCCGAAGCGCCTCTCTCGGATAGGGGTTTCAAACGGGAAATTGTGCCCGCGCGCGCTCAGGCCCCACGAAGGCCCGAGAACCGGAGAACAAGAATGGCGCTGGAACGACTTCATGGCTTCTTCTTGTTCGGCTGGCTGAGAAGAACCTCGTAAACACGATCCACGTTCGGCGAGAAATGCACGTCGTAAAACCTCCAATCCCGGTATTTGGGAAGACGGAACTTCTTCTTGATCTCATCCAAATCCAGACCCCTTACCATTAGCGCATCGACCCCTCTGATCAGATCCGTCAGATAACCCCGGTACTCGCGCACAGTTTTTTTGGTTCCCGGTTCCCCATGTCCCAAGGCGAGAACTTCGAAATCCAGGGCCTCTACTCTTTTCAGCGTCTCAATCCATTCGAGTGGGTATCCGTCGTCCATGAAGCCCCAGGGAAGGCCTCGGTTCGCGATGGAGTCCACAGCGAAGAGAATTTTTTCCTTTGGCAGAAAGATGAACACATTGTCGTCCGTCTCGGATTTTCCAAGGTACAGGACGTCGATCCGTCGCCCCCCCAATACGAGGGTCAGCCGGTCTTTGAAGGCGACACTGGGAATCACTACGCCGGGTTTTCTCTCGGCCAACAGCCGCCTCTGAGCGACTTCGTGGCTGATGAAGACGGCTGTACCGGAAAAGACCTCGCCGCCGGCGATGTGGTCCGAATGGCGATGGCTATAAATGACATACTTGACGGGCTGGCTCGTAATCTGTCTGATCTGTTGCAAATACTCCACCGCCGCGTGAGGAGATTGAGGGTCGGTGACCACCACGCCCGCGGGGGTGACGACGAACAGGGAGCGATGAGATCCCTTGGTAAAAAGGTACACCCCCTCGGCGAGTTTCTGGACGGGCCCTTCGGGGGCCGCCGGAGGGGCTGGGCCGAGAACGGTGAACGCCAGGAAAACCAGAAGCCCAGAGAGCTTGGCGGCCAATCGGTCACTCATGAGTAGAGCCCTTCCCCGCCCCCGGAGTCGAGGGCTCGACAAACCCCCGCCGAGGCGCTCTTTCAAAGGAGGGTCGATGGGCTCGCCCCTCAGGTGAAAGAGTAGTACCAGTAGGCGATGCTGGAGAGGTTGTCGGTCAAGATGAGGACGCCGAGGACGATGAGGAGAAGACCGCTTGCCACCTCCAAGGTTCGCATGTGACGTTTCACTCCTTCCAGGACCGGCCGGAAGGCGTTCATTCCCACTGCCGTCAGCAGGAAGGGAACTCCGAGCCCCAAGGAATATACGCCCAACAGCAGGGTTCCCCGCTGCACGGTCTCCTGAGTCCCCGCGTAAGAAAGGATGGCCGCCAGAATCGGCCCCAGGCAGGGAGTCCACCCGAAGGCGAAGGCCATCCCCACAAAGACCGCGCCGAGCAGACTGATCGGGCGGTTGCGGACCTGGAACCGCCTCTCGCGGTACAGCCAAGGGATGCGGAACAAGCGCAGCACGTGGATGCCAAAAAGGATGATAATCGCACCCGCGACAATCTGGAGCGTCTCCATCTGTGAAAACAAAAGCTTTCCGGCTGCGCTGGCGGTTGCTCCCAATGCAAGGAAGACCAGCGTGAACCCGACCCCGAACGAGAGGGAGCTCAAGCACGCCTTGCGGATGTTTTGGGTCCTGTTTATCCCCGAGTCCATCTCCTCCAGGGACACCCCTGAGATGAAAGAGATATAGCCGGGAACCAGCGGCAGCACACAAGGGGATACGAAGGAGAAAATCCCCCCCAGGAAGGCGACCACAAGAGAAACGTCTTCCATTGCTACCCCCCTAAGGACCCTTAAGGCAAACTCGATAAGTAGGCTGCGATCCGCCGGGCCTCTTCATCCGACAGCTCGACTCTGGGCATAGGGGTTTGGGGCTGAAAGTGTTTCGGGTTCTTGATCCACCCGTAGATCCAACCGGCCTTCAGGCGCCTTCCGCCGTGAGTAAGTTCGGGAGCTCCGTAGGCTCCTTGTTCACCAATCCGGTGGCACACAAGGCATCCCAGCGATTCTTTGATCAAGCGCTTCCCGCCCAATATCAGAGCCCGCGGAGCCTTGCCCTTCGCAAAGAGTTTTTCGGGGACGTTGCCGTCGACCATGGAGGCCAAAAATTCCGTGAGGTCAGAGGCATCTTCATCGGTGAGCCGGAAATCGGGCATCCTCTGTATGAGGGTCAACCTTAGAGGTTTCGGCGATTTTAGGAACTTTCTTAGCCAGGCTTTCTTTACACGGCTTCCTTCACGATCAAGCACCGGGCCGACTTTCTCACCCGCACCCAGTTGGGGAAATTTGTGGCAGCCCCCACAGTTGAGCTCCCGCACGAGCGTCTCCCCCCCCGCGGGGCCTACCTGCGGAAATCTCTCCCTTGCCTCGGCGTAGTCCTTTCTCTTGGAGGATTGGGGGCTCAGGCTTAACAGGTAGTCTCGAAGCAGTCGAATCTTCCTCTCCGGTTTGTCGGTCAGAATGCCCGACTTATCTTCTGGGTCTTCCGCTTCACCTTCATCTTCGCCGTCGTCGTCCTCATCCGCCTCCTCGTCCTCTTCCGAGAAGTACGTAGGCATCTTCGTTCCCGGTTGAATGGCCTGCGGATCCTTGAGCCAGCGCAGGACCCACTCGGGCTGCAGACGCTTGGCCGCGAGGGCAAAGTCTGGAGCGAGGGCGTCCACTTCCACATCGCCCTTGCGCTCACCTCCGGCCGGATGGCACTGTGCGCACTCAAGCAGGTCGAAGAGTTTCTCGCCCTCTGCGAGCCGGTCCCCTGGGACGGGTTTTCCAGCGTCCGTTTTCGTCGCGACCCATTGGGGCCCCTTCAGGGTCATGATGAACTCGGTGATGGCCAGGGCCTCCCGCTCCGAGAGGCGGAAATTGGGCATGCGGGCCTTCAACCAGGGGCGCAGGTTGTGAGGTTTCCGCAGGAAGTCGAAGAGCCACCCCGGGCGGACCTTCTCACCCTCCCGGCTCAGATCAGGGGCCTCCCGGGGGGCGGTGGTCCCTTGCCCACGGATCTCGTGGCACACCGGGCAACCCAACTCCCCCACGAGCTTCCGGCCCCGCGCGGCTTCCGGCCCCATCGCCACGGCGGGCACCGAAGCAAGTGTCACGAGCAACGCCGCCCCCCAGGCGCGCCTGAA
>JBHIBA010000098.1:0-13696 GCA_046758845.1 Nitrospinota bacterium | reverse complement strand
GCAGGCTCCGCGGAAATCGCGGCTTGCGCCCCCGCCCCGATCTCCGCTCGGACTCAGGTCCTCGCTCAGATCGGGGCTACACCAAATGATGACAGAGCCTTGGGCAAAGCTGCGTACGGGGCTTAATCCGTTCCAAATTGACCCACCGCCTGGCCGGAAAGGGGATTCGTTCGCCAGGTTGTGGTAATGTAATGGGGTTCCATTTTCCTGAGCGGGGGTGTTCGGAGAGCGCCGTTGAAACTGCTGGAAGCCATCCAAAAACGGAAGACCCGGTCGGCGGTGATCGGGGGAGGCTACGTGGGTCTTTCCCTGGCTGTGGAGCTGGCCCGCGCGGGATACGACGTGACCGTTGTGGATGTCGACCCTCAAAAGGTCCACCTCCTGAATCGGGGGAAAAGCTACATCGCCGACGTTGACGAATCCCCCCTTCGGCGGGTGGTCAAGGCGGGCAGGCTCCGCGGCACCCTTCGCTGTGAAGAGATTTCACGGATGGACACGGTCAACATCTGTGTCCCGACCCCTCTGCGAAAAACGAAGGACCCCGACCTCTCTTACGTGGTGAGCGCCACCGAGAGGGTCAGGGACCACCTTCATCCGGGCATGTTGATCATCCTGGAAAGCACGACTTACCCGGGCACCACGGAGGAGATCCTCCTGCCCATCCTGGAGGAGACCGGCCTCCGGGTGGGACGGGATTTTCACCTGGCCTTCTCTCCCGAACGGGTCGACCCGGGCAATCCGAATTACTCCACCCGAAACATTCCCAAGGTTGTGGGGGGGGTGACGCCGGAGTGCTGCCGGGCGGCTGTGGAGCTGTATCGCAACTGCATCGAGGAGGTGGTTCCCGTCTCCTCGACCCGCGTCGCGGAGCTGGTCAAGCTGTTGGAAAACACCTTCCGGAGCGTGAACGTCGGCCTGGTGAACGAACTGGCCCTGCTCTGCAATCGTCTGAACATCGACGTCTGGGAGGTCATCGACGCAGCCGCCAGCAAGCCCTTCGGTTTCATGCCTTTTTACCCGGGCCCCGGGCTGGGCGGCCATTGCATCCCCGTCGACCCCTTCTACCTCTCCTGGAAGGCGAAGATGAACGGCTTTGAGGCCCGGTTCATCGAACTGGCCGCGGTGGTCAACTCCATGATGCCCCGTTTCGTCGTGGATAAGATCAGCGACGCCCTGAACAAGCGGCGCAAGAGCGTCCGGGGGGCCCGCATCCACGTCTTGGGCGTCACGTATAAACGGGACACCGACGACATCCGGGAGTCCCCGGCCCTGGACGTCCTGACGCTCCTGGCTGAGAAGGGCGCCCAGTTGTCCTACACGGACCCGTACGTTTCCGAGATCCAGATCCGCGACAAACGCCTGAGAGGGACGGAGGCTCGGCCCGCTGCGCTGCGGGCGGCCGATTGCGTCGTTCTCCTGACCGATCACAAGGCCTTCAATAGGCGGGAGATCGTCCAAAACGCCCGACTGATCGTTGACACCCGCAACGGTTTCAAGAACTTCAAAAACCGGAAGATCGTCAAACTCTGAGGCGAATCCCCGAAGGGGACGGTGGGTTTGCCCGGCAACCGTAAGAGATAAGGAATGGCGCTTCATCTGGTCACCGGGGGCTCCGGATTCATCGGCTCCCATCTCACGGCCCGTCTCGTCGAGAGAGGCGAGAAGGTCCGAGTCCTGGATAACCTGTCCACCGGCTCGCCCGAGAACCTGAAAGAGATCCGAAACCAGGTCGAATTCCACGAAGGCGACATCAGGGACCCGGAAACCGTCGAACGGGGCGTTGAGGGGGCGGACTGCGTCTTTCACCTGGCCGCCCTCCCCTCGGTCCAGCGATCGGTTCAGTTCCCCCTGGAGGCGGAGGCTGTGAACGCCAGGGGAACCCTGCAGGTCCTGGAAGCCGCCAGGAGCGCCGGGGTGAGGAGGGTGATTTACGCGTCCTCCTCCTCGGTTTACGGCGACTCCGCCGTCCTGCCCAAACGGGAAGACCTGCCGCCCAATCCGCTCTCGCCGTACGCCGTGGGCAAGTTGTGCGGAGAGCAATACTGCCGGGTCTATTGCGAATTGCACGGCCTGGAGACTGTCAGCCTTCGGTATTTCAACGTATTCGGGCCGCGGCAAGACCCCGCCTCCCCCTATGCGGCCGTGATCCCACGCTTCATTTTCGCTCTGCTGAGCGGAAGGAGGCCGGTCGTATACGGCGACGGGGAGCAAACCAGAGACTTCACCTTCGTGTCGAACGCGGTCGATGCGAACATCCTGGCTTCGACCGCAGAGGGAGCGCCCGGGCGGGTCTTCAACCTGGCGTGTTCTGTAAGGACTTCCGTGAACGCCTTGCTCGACCTCCTGCGGCAGATCATCGGAACGTCGGCCGAAGCCGACTATGAGCCCCCTCAGCCGGGAGACGTCCGGGACTCGCAGGCGGACATCAGCCAGGCCCGGGAGTTCCTGGGGTTCGAGCCGGCCGTGGATCTGGAGGAGGGTCTGCGGAAAACGGCGCAATGGTTTCAAAAGAACGCAGGGGTTCTCCCCAAAGAGCTGAATCGGACGGCGTGAGCGCTTGACAACGGGCGTGCCGGGAGTTAAGTAACACCGTTTGGTGCGGGGGAGCTGGAGCGTTTTCTGCATGGGCCAAAAGACGGTCTCGCTACGCAAAGAGGACGCCCTGAAGGGACGGAAGTGGTACGTGGTGGACGCCAGTGGCCAGGTCTTGGGCCGCCTGGCCAGCCGCATAGCGACCGTCCTGCGGGGCAAGCACAAGGCCGTGTACACGCCGCACGTGGACGGAGGCGATCACGTCATCGTGATCAACGCCGAACGAGTCGTCCTGACGGGCAGGAAGCTCAAAGAGAAAGTGTATTACCGCCACACGGGATACCCCGGTGGAATCCGGGCGCAAACGGCCGAAGAGATCTTGCGTAAACATCCGGAGCGAATCATCGAGAAGGCCGTCAAAGGGATGCTGCCGAAAAATCCCCTCGGCCGCGCCATGTCCAGGAAACTCAAGGTGTATGCCGGGTCCGAGCACAAACACGAGGCCCAGCAGCCCGAAAGTCTAGAGTTCTAAGAGACCCATCGTGGACCGCTTCTACGCTACGGGGAAACGCAAATCCGCCATCGCCCGGGTCTGGCTATCCCGCGGAGACGGCCGCATCCAGGTCAACCGCCGCCCCATCGAGAATTATTTCACCGCTGAGACGACCCGAATGACCCTGAAGACGGTGTTTGACGCCACCGAGACCTGGGGCCAGTACGACGCCTACATCACGGTCAAGGGCGGGGGGCCTTCGGGTCAGGCGGGGGCCATTCGGCACGGCATCGCCAAGGCGCTGGTCGACGCGGACCCCCAATTCCGGACCGCCCTGAAACGCGCCGGCTTCTTGACGCGAGATTCCCGGGTCAAGGAGCGGAAGAAGTACGGGCGGAGGGCCGCTCGCGCCCGCTTCCAGTTCTCCAAGCGCTAAAAAAACGGGGCCGTTCCTGCGGAACGGAACGTTTGAAACCCGCCATAAAGGACCGCGGAAGGATGTTGTGCATCGCCGTTGCGGGCGCCACCGGATACGCGGGGGGGGAGCTTCTGCGCATCTTGGCGGCGCACCCGGAAGTGGAGGTCGTTCGCCTCACGTCGGAGACGTACGCCGGCCGAAACCTCGCCGACGTCCTGCCGGCCTTCCGGGGCGTGATCGACGCGGAGTTGACGGCCCTGGACCCCGAGAGCGCCGGCGACGGGGCGGACCTCGTCTTCACCGCCCTTCCCCACAAGAGCGCGATGAACGCCGTTGCGAAGATCCTGGCCTCGGGGAAAAAGGTTGTGGACTTCAGCGCGGACTTCCGCCTGAAGGACCCGGCCGCGTACGAAAAGTGGTACGGAACGCGGCACACAGAAACGGCCCTTCTTCAACAGGCCGTCTACGGCCTCCCGGAGCTTCACCGAGAGGCGATTCGCGAGGCCCGTCTCGTGGCCAATCCGGGCTGCTATCCCACCGGGGCCATCCTGGCGTTGGCCCCGCTGCTGCGCGAAGGTCTCATCGAATCCGGCTCCCTCCTGGTGGACGCCAAATCGGGCGCCTCGGGCGCCGGGCGGAGAGCAGAGCTGGATTACTCTTATTGCGAGATCAACGAGAGCGTGCGCGCCTACTCCATCGGCCGCCACCGGCACACGCCGGAGATCGAGCAGGAACTCTCCCAAGCGGCGGGATCGACCGTCACCTTGAGCTTCACCCCGCACCTGATCCCCATGAGCCGGGGTATCCTCAGCACTTGCTACGGCAGGACGAAAGAAGGGGTCGCCGCGTCCGACCTGAGGGCGGCCTTCGAGGAAGCCTACCGGAACGAACCCTTCGTCCGCCTTCTGCCCGAGGGGGAAGTCCCGTCCACGGGACAGGTCTGGGGATCGAACTTCGTCGACCTGGGGTTCGTCCTGGAGGAGAGGACCGGCCGGGTCATCGTGATCACCGCCCTCGACAACCTGAGCAAGGGGGCGGCCGGCGCGGCCGTCCAGAACATGAACCTCATGGCGGGCTTCCCCGAAACCATGGCCCTGAGTCCCTCGGGCATCCCGGTATGAGTCCGGGCGAAACTTCCACACGGCGGCCCGCTTCCGGAGGCGTCACCGCCCCCCAGGGTTTTCTGGCGTCTGCGGTGAGGGCCGGAATCAAAAGAGAAGGGCTCGACCTGGCCCTGCTGTTCTCTGAGCGGGAAGCTTCCGCCGCAGGCATCTTCACCTGCAACGCCATGGCCGCGCCGCCGGTCCTGCTTTGCCGAGAGCGGGTCCTTTCGGGAAAGGCCCGCGCGGTCGTCATGAACAGCGGCAACGCCAACGCCTGCACCGGCGAGGAGGGGGAACGGGACGCCCTCGCCATGACCCGGCGAACCGCACAGGCCCTTGGCCTCCCTGACGACGGGCAAGTCCTGGCCGCCTCAACGGGCATCATCGGCCACCCCTTGCCCATGGGGAAGATCCAAAACGCCATTCCGGCCGCTGTGGCGGCCCTGGACGCCAAGGGCGGGGAGGAGGCGGCCCGGGCCATCCTGACGACGGACACCGTTCCCAAACTGACCGTTCTCGAATTGGACCTCTCGGGAGGGAGAGTCTGCGTGGGGGGCATGGCCAAGGGGGCCGGGATGATCCGCCCCCGGCTGGTTTCCCCCGAAAAGCTCCCCCCGCACGCCACCATGCTGGGATTCTTGACCACGGACGCCCGGGTGGAAGCGGCGGCCTTGCAGGCGATGCTGGAGGAGGCGGCAGAGGGCACCTTCAACTCCATCACCGTGGACGGGGAGACGAGCACCAACGACATGGTCCTCCTCCTGGCCAACGGGGCCTCGGGCGTGGGGGTCTCCAGCCCCGAAGACCGGAACGCCTTGCGCGGGGCGATCGAGGAGGTGTGCCGTGTCCTGGCCCACGCCATCGTCCGGGACGGGGAGGGGGCCACCAAATTCATCACCGTCCGCGTGAGCGGCGCGGCGGACAACCTGCAAGCCCGCAGGGCCGCCTTTGCGGTGGCGGATTCGAACCTGGTGAAGACGGCCCTGTTCGGAAATGACGCCAACTGGGGACGAATCGTTTCCGCAGCGGGGGCCTGTGGGGCGGCCATGCGGCCTGAGGCGGTCCGCGCCGCCCTGAACGGCGTCGAGACCTTCGGCGGCGGCCACGCCAACCCGAAGGGGGGCGAAGCTCTGGCCGAAGGCCTGAAGGGCCGCGAGGTCCAGATCGACATCGATATGGGGGTGGCGGACGGGGCGGCGACGGTCTGGACGTGTGACCTCAGTTACGAATACGTCCGGATCAACGCCGAGTATCACACCTGAGGGTCAGATGCGGAGAGGGACTCTACCGGGGGAAATTTCGGTTGCCCGAGGGGGTGAGTGCGCCTATAATGCTGGAAAAATTTGCTCTTGCCCTGAAAATCCTCTTCAATAAGGCGGGTTTTCTGAATCCTCACAAAAGGGAGGTGACGCAGTTTTGCCGCAAGTAACCCTGAAGGATTTACTGGAAGCGGGTTCTCATTTCGGCCATCAGACGAAGCGGTGGAACCCGAAGATGAGACCTTACATCTTCGGCTCGCGAAACGGCATTTATGTCATCGACCTGCTGAAGACCCTTGAGAAGATTCAGGACGCCAGCGAATTCCTTCGGGGCGTGGGGGCCTCCACCGAACAGGTCCTGTTCGTGGGGACGAAGAAGCAGGCCCAGGCCCCGGTGGAGGAACAGGCCCAGCGCTGCCGCATGCCGTACGTGACCAAGCGATGGTTAGGCGGGACGTTGACCAACTTCGCGACCATCAAAGGGCGCGTAAACCGCCTCAAGGAGCTCCAGCTGCTCGGCGACGAGGCCGGCGCGCCCTCCCCCCTGACCCAGGGCAAAACGAAAAAAGAGATCCTGCGGCTGCGCCGGGAACGGGAACGCCTGGAGAAATACCTCAAAGGCATCCAGGACATGGAGCGGATCCCGAAGGCCATGTTCGTGGTGGACCCCAACAAAGAAGGGATCGCCACCCAGGAGGCGCGAAAGCTGGGGATCCCCATCATCGCCGTTGTGGACACCAACTGCGACCCGGACGGCGTGGATTACATCCTCCCCGGCAACGACGACGCCATCCGGGCCATCCGGCTCTTCTCCTCCGTGGTGGCCGACGCAATTTTGGAGGGGAAGACCCTGAGTAAAACCGGGGATGAGGCGGATGTCGCAGAGGCCCCAGGGGAGGCGCCCGCCGCGGGGGCCGAGGGGCGTGTCGAAGCGGCGGCGGACTTGGCCGGGCCAGCCTCGCCCCTCAAAGACTGACGCCAGCCGCGCCGGCTCGCTAGCCGCGCCGGCTCCGAGAGGCCGTCGCGTCAAAGGGGGCCGGTTGGCAGAAACGATTGCTTCGAGGAAGCAGAAGATGGACATCCCGGCTTCGCTGGTGAAGAGCCTCCGGGAGAAATCGGGAGCGGGCATCATGGATTGCAAGGCCGCCCTGGTGAGCACCGGCGGCGACCTGGATAAGGCCATAGATTTCCTTCGGCAGAAGGGGCTGGCCGATGCGGGCAAAAAGGCCGGAAGAAGCGCGACCGAAGGACTGGTCTACGCCTACATCCACCCGGGCGGCAGGATCGGCGTCCTGGTCGAGGTCAATTGCGAGACGGACTTCGTGGCTCGCACCCCCCAGTTCCAGGAACTCGTCAAGGACGTGGCCATGCAGGTGGCGGCGAGCAACCCCCTGTGCGTCACACGGGAGGAGGTGCCACCCGACGTCCTAGAAAGAGAGCGGGCGATCTACGAGGCCCAGGCCCGGGAGACGGGCAAACCCGAAAAGGTCATCGAGAAAATCGTCCAGGGGAAACTCAACAAATTCTACCGGGAGGACGTCTTGATGGAGCAGGCGTTCGTCAAAGACCCGGACAAGGATCTCCAAACCCTCGTCAAGGAGAAGATCGGCGAGTTGGGGGAGAACATCACCATCCGCCGGTTCGCCCGCTACCTGGTGGGGGAAGGTCTGGAACGCCAAACCAAGAGCCTCGCGGACGAAGTTCAGGAGCAGATTGCCAAGGTCTAGTGTAGTGTCTTCGAAATAACTTGACACTTCACAAATCATAGAGAGGGGCCTACGAGGGCCATATGGGCGGAAGGCGGGCAAGATGCCCGCCCTACCGAGATCGGCGGATTCCCACCCAACGGTAGGCTGGGCGTCTCGCCCGGCCGGAAGCGATACTTCGGCTCTCGAAATGTAAAGCCATTTTAGAGACACTACACTAGCCCGCCCTGCCCGGCCGAAGGGAACCCCTTTCTGACGCCCGCGGACGGAGATGGACATTGAGTGGGCCGGTTGAGCCAGTCTATCAGCGGATCCTGCTGAAGGTGAGTGGAGAGGCCCTGATGGGGGCGAAACCCTCGGGCATCGAATCCAGCGTCTTGCAGGATATCGCCACCGAACTCCGGGAGATCCAGGACCTGGGAATCCAGGTGGGCATCGTCATCGGGGGCGGAAACCTCTTTCGCGGAGTCGCCGAGGCCGCGACGGGCATGGACCGGGTCACGGCCGACCAGATCGGCATGCTGGCCACCATCATGAACGGTCTGGCCGTGTCCGACGCCCTGGAAAGGTGCGGGTTCGTGACCCGGGTCATGTCGGCCATCTCCGTCCACCAATTCGCCGAGCCTTACATCCGCCGCCGCGCGCTCCGGCACCTGGAAAAAGGACGGGTCTTGATCTTCGTCGGGGGAACGGGTAATCCTTATTTCACGACGGATACGACGGCCGCGCTGCGGGCAATCGAAATCGGGGCCGACGTCATCATCAAGGCGACGAAGGTGGACGGCGTGTACACCGGAGATCCAGAAACGCAGGCCGACGTGGAGAAGCTGGCGCGCGTCACCTATCAGGACGTCTTGCGCCGCGGTCTGCGCGTGATGGACGCGACGGCGATTTCCCTCTGCATGGAAAACCACCTGCCCATCGTCGTCTTCGACCTCCGCGAGCGGGGCAACCTGAAGCGGCTGGTCCTGGGCGAAGCGGTGGGATCGGTCGTGCGAGACCTCAAGCCATGATCAAGGAGGTCTACGAAGAAATCGAATCGAAGATGCGCTCGGCCATCGACTCTCTCCAGAAGGAATACGCAGGGGTGCGGACCGGACGGGCCAACGCCGCCCTGCTCGACGGCATCCTGGTGGACTACTTCGGCGCGCAGACGCCCCTCAAGAAGCTGGCCTCTCTCTCGATCCCCGAGAGCCGGCTCATCCTGGTCCAGCCTTGGGACAAGACGGTGGTGGGCGAGGTGGAGAAGTCCATCCAGCGCTCGAACCTGGGATTGAACCCCGTGAGCGACGGAAAGGTCATCCGCGTGCCCATCCCGCCCCTGACAGAAGAGCGAAGGAAAGAGCTGGTCAAGATCGTGAAAAAAAGCGCCGAAGAAAGACGGGTCTCCATCCGGAACACGCGGCGGGACGGAAACGACCTTCTCAAGGAGTTGGAAAAGGAAAAGGAGATCAGCGAGGACGAAGGCCGCCGCGCGCAGGAACATATCCAGAAGGCGACCGATCGGTTCATTCAAGAATTGGACGCAATCGCCGCACGGAAAGAAAAAGAAGTGATGGAAGAGTGACCCGCCGGAATTTCCGATCCCTTTCCCCCCCGATCGCGTCCGTAAGGTTTCATCCCGTGTCCGCCGAAGACCTGCTGGCAGAGATCGATCCCAACAAGTTGCCCCGCCACATCGCCATCATCATGGACGGCAACGGACGGTGGGCGAAAAGTCGCCGCCTGCCCAGAATCGCCGGCCACCGAGAAGGCGTCAGGTCGGTCGACGAGGTGGTGACCGCCTGCCGCGACCTCGGCATCGGGGCCCTGACCCTGTACGCCTTTTCCGAGGAAAACTGGAACCGGCCCTCCATGGAAATCCGCGCGCTGTGGGGGATCCTCCGGGAATATCTGCAGAAAGAGATCGACCGCATGATGCGCGAGAGCATCCGCTTCAAGACCATCGGCGCCCTGGAGAACCTCCCCAAGGGCGCCCAGCGCCTCATCGAAGAGTGCGAGAGCCGGACCGCCGAAAACGAAGGCATGGTGCTCACCCTGGCGCTGAGCTACGGGGCCCGGCAGGAGATCATCCGGGCGGCCACGGCGATTGCCCAGGCCGTGAAACGAAACGAGGTCCGCACCGCCGACATCCCGCGACTCTTCGACCAATACCTTTACACGGCCGACGTTCCGGACCCGGACCTGCTGATTCGAACCAGCGGAGAGCTTCGCATCAGCAACTTCCTCCTGTGGCAGCTGGCTTACACCGAGCTTTACTTCACCGAGGTTCCCTGGCCCGATTTCCGGCGGGAGGAGTTGTACCGGGCGATCCTCGAGTTCCAGATGCGAGAGCGGCGCTTCGGCCTCACGCAAGAGCAGCTGGCCCGACAAAGGGGGTAAGACGTGACCCGCGTTCTGAGCGCAGTGGTCGCGCTCCCTCCCCTGATCCTCCTTGTCCGTTATGGAAAGCCCCTGCACTTTTCCTTTCTCGTTTCCGCCGCGGCCGCCGCAGGCACCTGGGAAATTCTGCGCCTGGCGAAGTTCCCCGGGGGAGCCCTCTCGCTGGGGTTCGGGTGCGCGGCCGGGGCGGCCCTGGCCTTCGGCGGCCATCTGTCGCCTCCGCCGGCCGCCCCGCTGGCCGTCTGGACGGTACTTCTGGTATCCTTCTCTGCGTCCGTGTGGCTTCCGCCCGGCGCGAAGCTGGCGCCCAGGGGAATCGCCGGGGGAATCGCCGGAATCTTGTTCGTCGGAGCTACGTTCGCCTCCCTGGCCCTGCTCCGGAATTGGGGGGAGGGGGCGGAGGGCTGGCGTTGGGTCTTCTTCCTGTGGCTCGTCGTCTGGGGCGGGGACACCGGCGCTTACTATGGAGGCCGGTCCTGGGGAAGGCGTCCTTTGAGTCCCCGCCTGAGCCCGAAGAAGACGGTGGAGGGCGCTGTGGCCGGTCTGGCGGCCAGCGTAGCGGGGGGGACGCTGGCCCGCCTGTGGTTCTTGCCGGGACCGGGATGGCTTGAGACGACCGTGGCCGCCGTTCTCTTGGGCGCGGCAGGCCAAGTGGGCGATTTGGCTGAGTCGGCGCTGAAGCGGGCGGCCGGCGTCAAGGACGCCGGCGCGGTGATTCCGGGACACGGCGGGATCCTGGACCGGCTGGACAGCCTGACGTTCGCGGGCCCCGTCCTGTACGTTTTCCTGTTGTGGGGATTTCCCTGAGGGGAACAGGCCAAAATGAACCCCGATGCACATGACGGCGACGATCGGGGCCGAAACCGGATCGTCATCCTCGGCTCCACCGGTTCCATCGGGACCAACGCCCTGGACATCGTCCGCCACCACACCGACGAGCTGAAGGTGGTGGGCCTTGGGGGCCGCCGGAACGTGGACCTGCTGGAGAAGCAGGCGCGGGAGTTCCGGCCGGCGGTGGTCGCCCTTCTCGACGAGGCCGCTGCCGAGACGCTGAAACATCGCATTCGGGACCTCTCGGTGCAGGTTTGGTCCGGCCCGGAGGGTTTAGAGCGCATCGGCCGCCTCCCGCAGGCCGACCTGGTCCTGACCGCCGTGGAAGGAGTCGCGGGACTTCTGCCCACGCTGGCCGCGATTGAGGCCGGGAAGGTGGTGGCGCTGGCCAACAAGGAGCCGCTGGTGGCGGCCGGCGAGCTGGTGATCTTGCGCGCGCAGGAATGCGGCGCCCAGCTCGTGCCCGTGGACAGCGAACACAACGCCATCCACCAGGCCCTCCAAGGCCATCGCCGCGAAGACATCCGGCGTCTCATCCTGACCGCTTCGGGCGGGCCCTTCCGGGACCACTCCAAGCAGGAACTCCGCCACGTCACGCGGGAAGAAGCCCTCAGACACCCCAACTGGATGATGGGGCCGAAGGTCACCATCGACTCGGCCACGATGATGAACAAGGGTCTGGAGGTCATCGAAGCCCACTGGCTGTTCGGCGTCCCCGGGGATTCCATCGAAGTGGTGGTCCACCGCGAGAGCATCGTCCACTCTCTGGTCGAGTTCGTGGACGGCTCCCACCTGGCCCAATTGGGCCTGCCGGACATGCGCATTCCCATCTCCTATGCCCTGCGGTACCCCAAGCGCCTGCAAGCCCATTACGCGACCCTGGACCTCGTCGAGATCGGAAACCTCTCCTTCGCCACACCGGACCCCGACCGGTTTCCCTGTCTGTCCCTGGCCCGCGAAGCCCTGAACGCAGGCCAGACGGTGCCAGCCGTCATGAACGCCTCCAACGAAGTGGCCGTAGAATCGTTTCTGCAAGGAGCGATTTCGTTCATCCAGATCCCCGAACTGATCCAGCGTGTCATGGAAGCCCACCGGCCCGAGAGAAACCTCGAGCTGGAGACCATCCAGTTGACCGACTTCTGGGCCCGCAACGAGGCGAGGACCCTGGTGGCAAGGTGGAATGGTGCGGGCCGGGGCTGATCCCTGGGCTGCGCTCGGACGGGGGATTGCGTGGGGGTTCGCCGCCGGCGGCGGGGCCGGGCTGATCCCCAAAGTTCCGGGAACGGCCGGGACCCTGCTGGCCCTGGGCATCTACCTCTGGGTCCCCTACCCAGGGGACGCGGTGTATCTGGCGGCCGTCCTCGCCCTCTTCCTGCTCGGCATCCCCCTCGGCAGATGGGCCGAAAGGAGGTTGGGCAGGCGGGATGACCCCCGCATCGTCTGGGATGAGATGGTGGGCATGTGGGTGGCCCTGTACGCACTGCCGCCGAATTGGTATTTCCTCCTGGCGGCCTTCGCCCTGTTTCGCGCCTTCGACATCTGGAAGCCCTTCGGCGAACCCGGCCACTCCGGTTTGGGCGTCATGCTGGACGACCTGTTGGCGGGCGTTTCGGCCAACATCTGCCTTCAGTTGGCCGGCTGGTTGGCGGGAGCCTTTCTGTGATCCGGCTGAAATCGGGGTGGTTCGCCGGATGACGGAAAGGCACGCCTTGACGTTGGAGGAAGAGACCGGACGGCTCCTGAAAAGCCGGGGTCTGACGCTGGGGACGGCGGAATCCTGCTCCGGCGGCGGCGTCGGCGCCCGGGTGACCTCGGTGTCGGGAAGTTCGGCCTACTACCTGGGCGGCATCATCGCCTATCACAACGACGTCAAGCGGGAGCGTCTCGGGGTTTCCGCCGAAACGCTCAAGACCTGCGGGGCCGTGAGCGAGCTGACGGCCCGGGAAATGGCGAGAGGCGTGCGGCGGGCGGTGGGGGCCTCCGTGGGCCTGTCCGTTACGGGGATTGCCGGCCCCGGCGGGGGAACCGCGGAGAAGCCCGTCGGGACGGTATTCATCGGGGTTTCCTCTGAGAAGGGAGAAGTCGTCGGTCATTTCCTCTTCTCCGGCGACCGCCAATCGGTCCGGACCCAGAGCGAGGACGCCGCGCTGTCCCTTCTCCGCGACCACCTGGCGGAGTCCGCATCCCGGGAGCCGAACGGTGAATGAGGAGACGGTGAACGAAGAGCCTGAGGGCGGGCGGAAAACGAAACGCTGTTTCGTGGCGGTTCCAGCGCCGCCGGAGATTTGCGAGCGGGCGACCGAGATACAGGATGTCCTCCGCAAAAGCTCCGGGCTCCAGAGGATCCGCTGGCTGAATCCGGACGGACTGCACATCACCGTGAAGTTCCTCGGCGACGTCCCGGCCGAGGACATCCCCTACATCGCTGAACAGCTCGCCATCGTGGCCTCGGGGTGCTGGCCCTCGGTTCTCCCGTTCGACCGGCTGGGCGTCTTTCCCAACCCCAAAAGAGCCCGCGTGCTTTGGTGGGGATCGAACCCAAAGGACGTACCGGCCGAGGTGCGGGCGCTTCACTTCCATGTCCAGGAAGCCCTTCACCTCTTGGGCTTCGAGAAGGAAGAGCGGCCGTTTCAGCCTCACATCACCCTCGGTCGGATGAAAGAGAACCCGAACCCCGTCGCGCTGGCCGAGGCGATGAAACGCCCCGCTTCTTTGACCGAGACCCGCTTCCCGGTCCGCGGCATCGAGCTGATGGAAAGCCGCCTGCGCCCCCAGGGGGCGGTCTACGAAACCCTCGCCGTCCTGCCCATAGAAGAAGACGAAAAAGCGGGCCCCGCGCGAGAGAACTGACCGTTCCGAATCGGCTCTCACACCGGAGTCTTCGCGGGGGGCGCTTTTTGGAAGGGCCTGAGAAAATCCTGGGGGGCTTCTTGTAAGACGCCCCCCAGACCCCCTTAGAACTTTTGACGGCC
>JBHIBA010000097.1:0-13903 GCA_046758845.1 Nitrospinota bacterium | reverse complement strand
GAGGTTTCGGCCTTGGGCGGTTTCGGCGGAGGCTCAGGCGCTTGATTTTGCGCCGCTTCCCGCGAGCGGGCGGCTTCTTTCTTCACCGACGGAGGCGGGGTTTCCGCAACTTTGGGCGCAAGAGACGCCGGCGCCGGTCGCGCCGGCACGGCTTCGGGCACAACGGATGCTTTGATTTCAGTCCTAGCCGGCGAGGATCGACCCGCCGGTTTTTCGGGAACGGCGGGGAGCGATTTCTTCTCCGTTTCCTTTGGGGTCGATGCGAGAGCTGTGGCCGGGGCCTGAGGGGAAGGTGGTTGGGCCGGAGGTCTCGTTTCGGGCTCCCGAAACGGTCTGGTCGCGGCGGGCGAACTGGGACGGGGTGGAGGTTTGCCGTCCATCGTTCGGGGCTGTGGCCTCCCCGTGGCTGCCACGGGCACAGGTGTTGCCCGGCCCGCCGGCGGCTGCGCCTCTCCGGACACGCTGGGGGAAGCCGGGCGCCTCTTCCCTGGAGAGTCCGGGGGCTGAGTCAGCGCGAAGTACGCGCCTCCAGCCAGCAAGATCCCCCCCGCCACCCAAAGGGTCAGAATCGCACCTCCGCGCGTCTTGAACGGAGGTTTTCTGCGCTTTCGCTCTTCGCTTTCGAAGGCTTGGCCCATAGCGATCTCCGCGAGGTCTGTGATCGGCCCCTCGACCGGTAGGGGAAGCCTCGAATACAACAGGTTGATGGTCTTCACTGCGTCATTCTTCCTTCTCCCCCACCGCCGCTCCGGCTATGACCTTCTCCGCCACCTGCCCCGGCAGCTCCTCGTAACGGGAGAACTCCATGGTGAAGCTTCCCCGGTCGGCCGTGATGGACCGCAGGGTGATGGCGTACGTCAGGACCTCAGCCAAGGGGACCTGGGCCTCAACGACGCTGGTGGCGCCGACGGGCTTCATGCCCAGGACTTTGCCCCTGCGCGAGTTGAGGTCCCCGATGACATCTCCGACAAGGTCGCTTGGCACGGAGATCTCCATGTTCATGATGGGCTCGAGAAGGACGGGCTTGGCGTCCTTGAAGGCCTTCTTGAAGGCCATGGAGCCCGCAATTTTGAAAGCCATTTCCGAGGAGTCCACAGAGTGGAAACTTCCGTCGTAAAGCTTCACCTGAACGTCTGTCACGGGATACCCCGCCAAGACACCGGCATGCATCGTTTCTACGATTCCCTTTTGAACGGCAGGGATGTATTGCCTGGGGATGGCTCCGCCCACAATGTTGTTGACGAACTCGAACCCTCCCCCGCGGGACCGGGGGCTGATCTCGATCCAGGTGTCCCCATACTGCCCGCGTCCGCCCGTCTGCTTCTTATACTTTCCCTGGGCCTTGGCCAAGCCGCGAATCGTCTCCTTATAGGGTACCCGCGGCGTCTTGAATTCCACCTCCACCCCGAATTTTCTCTTCATCTTCTCTAGCGCAACCTCAAGGTGAAGGTCACCCAATCCTGAGATGATCATTTCCTTGGTTTGCGGGTCCCGGGACAGCTCCAGGGCTGCGTCTTCCTCCATCAACCGTTGAATGGCCGTGCTGATCTTCTCTTCATCCCCCTTGGTCTTGGGGACGACCGCGAAGGAAATGGCGGGCTTGGGAAATCCGATGGGGCCGAAGACCGCAACTGATTTTTCATCGCAAAGGGTGTCCCCCGTCTTGGTGGCTTTCAGCTTGGCGACCGCACCGAAGTCTCCCGCCGAGATGACGCCCGCCGGAATCTGTTCCTTTCCCCGGATGTTGTACAACTGGCCGACCCGTTCGCGTTCGCCCTGCGTACCGTTGAAGACCGTGGAATCGGAGCTCAGCTTGCCGGAGAAAACGCGGAAAAAACTCAGCCTGCCCGCGTAGGGGTCCGAAACGGTCTTGAAGACCCGGGCGTTCAGAGGTCCTCCTTCATCGGGCCGAACCGTCACGGGCTCCCCGTTCGCCGGGTTGTTCGCCGACACAGCCGGCCGCTGAAGCGGAGAAGGGAGCAACTCGGCGACGGCGGTCAGGAGCGGCTGGACCCCGATCAACTTGGCGGCCGAGCCGCAAAGGGCCGGGACCACCTTGCCTTCGCGAACGCCTGCGGCCAGACCTTTCAAGATTTCCTCATTGCTCAGATCGCCGCTCTCCAGGTATTTTTCCAGCAGCTCGTCTTCCCCTTCGGCGGCGGCCTCGATGAGCTTTTCCCGGGCCTCAGAGACCGCGCCCGTGAGGTCCGCCGGAACGTCCGCCTCCTCCATCTTTCCGCTCCCGTCCTGGGCGAACAGGTAAGCCCTTTGCCGGATCAGGTCCACCACGCCGCGGAATCCGGACCCCGATCCCACGGGCGCCTGGAACGCAACGGGTTTGGGCGCCAACAGGCCATCGGCCCTGGTGAGCGCCGCGGCGAAATCCGCCCTCTCCTTGTCCATACCGTTCACGAACACCAGGAGCCGGACCGCCGAATCATTCGCCCAATTCCACACCTTCTCCGTCTGGACCTGGACACCATCTTCCGCGCTTACGACGACCACCGCGCCGTCCAAAACGCTCATGCAACCCTTGGTGTCGGTTGTGAAGTTGGAGTAACCAGGCGTGTCTATTATGTTGATCTTATCCTTGTTCCACTCGCAAAATCCCAGCATCGCATTGATGCTGAACTGGCGTTTGATCTCCTCTGGCTCGTAATCGAAGATGGACGTGCCGTTCTCTACCATACCCAGACGTTTGGTCGCCCCAGCAATGAAAAGCATGGCCTCCGCGAGCGAAGTTTTCCCCACCCCCCCGTGGCCAATCAACCCGACGTTGCGAAGGGAATCGATGGCATAAGTCTTCATACGCTAGAGTGCCTCCGTGCGGACGATGAAATTCTTCCTTCTGGTGGATTTTCCCAATCTAACAATGAGAATGAGCGGATTGTCAAGAAGACAAGCAGATGGCACGGGCAACTTCAATTATCCCTTGAAAGCCGAACCCCGCTCCCGCTCTCCTCACACCTTCCCTGTCGGCGGCGAAAGTGAAGCCGCAGCGGGGTCCCTTCGAAGCCATAGCGCCTTCGAAGCTGATTCATCAGAAAACGCTGATAAGAGAAGTGTATGGCGTACGGCCGGTTCACGAAAAAGACGAAAGTCGGGGGACCAGCCGAAGATTGAGTGGCATAGTAGATCTTGACGCCCTTCCCGCGCGCCGGAGGCGGTGGCGTCCGTTCCGTCACCTCCTCCATGAAGCGGTTCAGGTCCGACGTATCCACCCGTTTGTTCCGTTCTGCCGCGACCCGGTCCACCAGGCCGAAGACTCTTTCCACGCGCAGACCCGTCAGCGCAGAAATCGTCAATATGGGGGAAAAGCCCACGTGTTTCAATCGTTCTCTGACCTCTCGGGTCCACAGATTCACGGATTTTCGTTCCAGGGGCACGGCATCCCACTTGTTGACGACCAGAACACATCCGGCCCCGGCGTCGACCGAGTGGCCAGCGATGTGGGCATCCTGGGCCGTCACCCCTTCCACGCCGTCGATCAAAAGAACCGCCACGTCGGCCCGGGCAAGGCTTTTCAAGGCGGCGTTGACGCTCAGGTATTCCAGGCGGGAGTCCCTCTTTCCCCTGCGCCGAATGCCCGCCGTATCGATGAGCAGGTATTCCCGCTCGCCGACCCGGATCGGCGTGTCGATCGCGTCCCGAGTCGTGCCGGGCTGCTCGCACACGACCGATCGCTCCTGTCGAAGCAGCCGGTTGACCAGGGAGGACTTGCCCACGTTGGGGCGGCCGACGATGGCGACCGCCACCCGCTGGCTGGTTTCCTCCGTTTCCCCGGCTTCAGGCATGCGATTGACAACAGCGTCGAGCAAGTCCCCGATCCCGCGTCCGTGCTCCGCGGAGATGAGGTGGAGCTCTTCCACCCCCAGGCGGAAGAATTCACCCGCCACGTCCTCCCTGCGCGGGCTGTCCACTTTATTGACGGCCACGACAAGCGGCAGGCCGGACCGGCGGAGATCCCCGACGACTTCCTCATCTCCGGGCAACAAACCCTCGCGGCCGTCGAGTACCAGGAGGGCGACATCGGCCGCTGCAATCGCCAGCTCCGTTTGCTCACGGACGGCCTCGGTCAGGGGGTCCCCCTCACCGTAGGTCGCGATACCGCCCGTGTCCACCAGGGTGAAATCACGGCCTCTCCAAAAGGCGTCCGCGAAATGCCGGTCCCGGGTCACGCCGGGCGTGGGCTCCACGATGGCCACGCGGCGCCCGACGATCCGGTTGAAGAGGGTGGATTTGCCCACGTTGGGCCGGCCAACAATGGCAACCAGGGGAGTCACCGGGGGCGGTTGAGTTCACGGGCGAGTTGCGTGCGCTCGACAAACTTCCGGACCCCGACGGAAATGGACGTGGCCACCACCTGGCGGTACTTCGACGAACGAAGCCGCCGCTCTCCCAGGCGATTGCTCAAAAAGCCCACCTCCACCAAAATACTCGGCATTTGCGCGCCCATCAGGACGTAAAATGGCGCCTGCTTCACCCCAAGGTCACGGACACCGGAATAGCGGCGGGTCAGGGTCGAAAACATCGTTTTCTGAACGGATTCTGCAAGTGGAAGGGACCGGTTGATCACCCCCCGCGTCCGCAAGTCGCTCAAGATGATCTGAAGGTCGCTCAGCTCCTCTGTTGACACACCGTTTTCGCGTGCGGCGACCTTCAGGGCCCGCTCGTCTGTGGCTTCGCTCAACAAATAGGTCTCCAGGCCGCTCAGGCGCCTTCCGGGGCTGGAGTTGGCGTGGATCGAGACGAAGAGGTCGGCCCGGTGGGCATTGGCAAAAGCCGTGCGCTCCTCCAGCGGAATGAACACGTCCCGCGTGCGCGTCAGGAGCACCTTGGCCTTCAGGTCACGCCTGAGAATGCGCGCCATCCGCTTGGAGATGTCCAATACGATGTCCTTCTCGTAAATGCCCCTGACGACGCCCACTGCGCCAGGGTCCTTCCCGCCATGGCCGGGATCGAGGACGATCTTCCCCAAACCCCGCCTGAAGCGTTCGGCGAGGCTCATCTCATCCGGCGAGACTGCCGCCTCTCTCTTCGGGGGCGGGGAGGGGGCCTTGACCGACTCCGGGGGAACGGAAGGACTGCCTACAGGCGGTTCGCCAAGGGTGCGACGGGCCTTCTGCTCGGGCGCCGAGGGGGAATTCGGCTTCGGCTCAGGGACCGGGGGCGGCTTCCTCGCCGTAAGCTTGGGTTTTTCAGCGGCCGCTTTTGGCGGCGGAGCCTCCACATCGACCACTATCCGGCTGGGAGCCGCGAGAGAGAAGACCCTGTAGGATTCGATAGCCTTCAAGTCGAGGACGATCCGGGCGATGGTGCGCGTGTTCAGGCCGATTCTGACCGCCTTGAGGACTCCCTTCCCCTCAATCGTCCTGTCTTTTTTCCCAAGCCGCAGGGCCGCTCCTTGGATGTCGACGTAGATGCGGTCCGGCGAGCCCAGGCGGTCGTAGGCGAAGGGGGCGCGACCCTTCAGGTGGATCACAACCCGAGCATATCGGGGGGTGGACCATACCCGGACGTCGGTCACCGAGGCCTTTTCAGCCTTCACATCGGCAAGGAAACCACCGCAGAGGAGACAAACCGCCCCAACGAGCGTTGTGCCAAATCGGAGAGTTGCCTTTCTCGTACTCACGACCGCCCTTCCTCTAACCAGCCACCCATAGAATTTTAGAAGGCTCTCGACCTCGCGTCAAGCTTGAATAAAGAAGGTACAACTCTTTCTAAACGCTAGACTTAGCCCTAAAAGTGCTGACCTGACACCTCAAAATTCCAAAACAGAGGAGGGCTGGCCGTTCGTCAGGGGCTCAAGCCATTTCCGCCGCGACACGAATAAATTTGGGGTTGTACGACGCTTTTCGCAATGAGGCCGGCGGGAAATGGGGAACGCCGCCCAGCTCGCCGTCAAACGTCCACCCCCAGAAACTTCAAGAGGATGGACCGGTCCGCGCGGAGGTCGGCGGGCGTCGCCTCGTGCTGAATCGCCCCCTTCTCCATCAGATAGATGCGGTCGGCCACAGCCAGGGCGGTCTCCACCTGCTGTTCCACTAAAAGGATGGTCATCCCCCTCCGATTCATCGAGTGGAGGGCGTCCTTGAGCAGCTCAATCAGAGAGGGCATCAAGCCCTCTGTCGGCTCGTCGAAAACCAGCGCTTCGGGACCGGTCATGAGGGCGCGCCCGATGGCCAGCATCTGTTGCTCCCCGCCGCTGAGGGTCCCGCCCCACTGGCCGAAGCGGTCCTTGAGGGCGGGGAAATACTCCAAGACCCTCTCCAGGCGCTCTGCCGGAACGACCCCTTCCAGGACGGCCACCTCCAGGTTTTCCCGCACGGTGAACTTGGGGAAAATGCGGCGCCCTTGCGGGACATACCCGATGCCCAGCCGGGCCATCTTGTGCGCGGGCAGGTCTGTCACGTCCCGCCCGTCAACCCAGATCCGCCCAGAGGCGGGGGGAACCAGCTTCATCAGTGTGCGCAGCGTGGTGGTCTTCCCCACCCCGTTCCTGCCCAGGATGCAAACGGTCTCCCCCTGAGCCACGTGGAGGCTCACGCCTTGCAGGATGTGACTCTTGCCGAAATAGGTGTGCACGTCCTCGAGGCGAATCACGCCGTCCCCCTGAGGTAAACCTCCTGGACTTCTTCGTTGGCCCGGATGGAATCCGGGTCCCCTTCGGCGATCTTCCTTCCCTGGTGAAAGACCGAGAGCGTCCGGGCCACCTCCATGAGGAACTTGATGTCGTGCTCGATGATCACGAGGGTGAGGCTCTCGCCGAGTTTCGCGATCAGGGGGATCAGCCTCCGGGTCTCGGCGGCGCTCAGGCCGGCGGTGGGCTCGTCCATGAGGAGAAGCTCCGGGACGGCGCTGAGCGCAAGGCCGATCTCCAAAAGCCGCTGGTCCCCATGGGAGAGATTTGAGGCCAGAGTTCGGCGCAAGTGGCCGAGCCCCATCCACTCCGCGATCTGACCGACACTGTCGCGAACGGGTCCGCCATATCCGGCCGCGTTCGCGCCCACCCACAGGTTCTCCTCGACCGAGAGGCCGGGAAAGATGCTCGTCACCTGAAGCGTCCGGCCCAGGCCCAATCGGGCGATGACATGGGGTGCAAGGCCCGTCACCCTCTGCGCGCGGAAAAAGACTTCTCCGCCGTCAGGAGGGATGAGCCCGCTAACAGCGTTGAAAAACGTTGTCTTCCCGGCCCCATTGGGCCCGATGATGGCGCGCAGATCTCCCTTCATCACTTGAAAGTCCACGCGGTCCAGGGCCACCAGGCCGCCGAATCGTTTGAACAATCGCCGGGTCTCCAGGATCGGGACCCGGGTCTGTAAAGGCGCGCGACTCTCTTCCATGACGCCTCCTTCAGAGTTTCCAACGTCCCCGGATTCGGCGGCGCGCTACCCCCAAGATTCCCTGAGGCGCAAACATCACGACGGCGAGCATCAGCGCTCCCACGACGATGGGGTACCCCATGGGCCACCAGCTCGAAAGGTAATCCTTGAACACGAGGAGGATTCCCGTCCCCAGGACCGGCCCCACCAGTGTGCCGGCCCCTCCCAGGAGCGTCCAGATGACGGCGTCCCCGGAGACGAACCAGTGGAAAAAGTCCTGGTTGGCAAACCGGTCCACGGCGGTTGAGTACAGGGACCCAGCGATCCCCGCAAAAAACCCGGCCAGGACGAAAGCCCAGAACCTTTCCCGCCGGACGTTGTAGCCCAGAAGGGTCGCCCGGTCCTCGTTCTCCCGGATGGCCTCAATGACCCTGCCCCGCTTCGAACCCACCAGCCAACGGAGCGTTAAGAACGCAAGTGAAACAAAAGACAGCGCGAAGTAATAGCCGGTCAGGGGATGGGTGAGGGAAAACGTCCACAGGCCCAATCGAAGAGGCGGCGCCGTAAAGGGGATCCCCGCGTCCCCGCCGGTCACATTCTGCCAGTTGTTGGCGATCAAGTGGAAAACGACGGACATCAGGGCCGTCAGGATGATGAAGCCGGCCGTTCCTACGCGAACGGCGAAGAAGCCGATGACCCAGCCGAAGACGAGGGCCAGGGCCCACCCCGCCGCCAGCGCTGTCCAAATGCCCACATCGAACCAGTGGATGGAAAGGGCCACACCGTACACCCCCATCCCGAAGAACACCGACTGGCCGAAGCTCAAAAGGCCCGCGTAGCCGTACAAAAGGTCGAAGGACATGGCAAAAAGCCCCCAGACCAGAATCTCCGTTAACAGGGTCTGCCAGAACAGGCCCAAGTAGGGCGGAAGAAACACCAGAACCAGGAGAATCGCCAGGAGGACCCCGTGAAAGGTTTTCCGCCCGCCGGCCTCCCGCGAAACTCGGGTTTCGGGGGAATCCCGTTCTCGGGCAGCCCGAAAGAGGGTCATCAGACCTCCGGGAAAAGGCCCTGGGGCCGAACGAGGAGAATTCCGGCCATCACCAGGAGGGCGACCACCTGGGCAAGCGTCGGGGCCAGAAAGATGCTGGCGATCCCGACGAGCTCTCCCACCAACAGGGCGGAGAGCACCGAACCCTTCAGGCTGCCGACACCACCGATGATGACCACGATAAAGGCCGAGATGATGACGTCGAGTCCCATGCGGAAATCCACGGCGACAATCGGAGCGGCCAACACCCCGCTCAAAGCCGCCAGGCAGGCGCCTAGAGCGAATGTGAGGGTATAGACTGTGGAAACCGGGATGCCCAGCGCCAGGGCCATCTCCTTGTCCTGCTTCACGGCGCGAATCCACAACCCGGCGCGGGTCCGATGCAAGAAGGCCCACACCCCCGCGATCATCAGGGCGGCGAAGGCCGCCACCACCAGCCGGTAGCCGGAATAGCCAAACTCACCGAACTGGCCGAAGGTGAGCTGAAAGCCGAAGGGCTCCTGGATCCTTCGCGCCGCACCGCCGAACGTCAGGAGCACCGTCTGCTGCAAAATCAACAACAGGGCGAAAGTAGCGATGATGGTCATCACCGGGTTTTTCTCAACGGGCCGCAACAGCGCCCGTTCCACACCCATCCCCAAAATGCCCACGATGACCGGCGAGATCACCAGGGCCAGCCAGAAACTTCCCGTCCACTCGAGGATGAACCAGGCGAAAACGGCGCCCAGCATGTAGAGCGTGCCGTGAGCGATGTTGATGATTTGAAGCAAGCCGAAGATGAGGCTCAGGCCCAGGGAGATGAGCGCCAGGATCCAGCCCCAGACGAATCCGTTCAGGATCTGGAGGAAAACCTGGCCCGCCACCGAATGGATCGCTCCCTATTCAGCCGCGTCCGGCAAGAAAACGTGATAAGCGGGCGGCACCCTCGGCGGAAAGGACGGGGCGCCGCCCGCTTTACTGTCAGGCAACCTCAAAAACCTTGCTTGCGGAGGTCAGTCGGGGGCGGATACAGGCCCTCTTCTTTCTTGAAGACCTTGACGACCACGTAGTGGTCGCCCTTGACCTGCTCGATGTAATAGTCGCGGAAAGCGCGGTGGTCCTCCGGTCGGATGACCATGTCCCCGGCGGGGAAGCCAGGCCCAGCCTTGAACTCCATCCCTTCCAGCGTCTCGATCAGCTTGGGGTTGTCATCCCGGTTCCTCCAGCCGCTGGCCTCCACCCCCGCCTTGATGACATGGAGATTGGTCCACGGTACCCAGTAGTGCTCGCCGGTGGTGGCCCACTTGCCGCCTACGTCCATCCCCAGCTCGTCGACGCCGCACGCCTTGCGGATGGCCCCGTTGTACGCCCGCAAAGACCCGGGGATCTGGCCGAGCTCGCGCGGCAGCTCGCTGACGTAATGGGAACCTTGGGCTGCCGGACCCAGGTCCTTGGGGTTCATCCCCTCGACCGCGCCGATGCTGGCGAAGAGCTTGGACTTTTTGAGAAGCCCGAGCTCCGCCGCCTGGCCGATCAGACGGGGAACGGCGGGCCCCCAGGCGTGATGGTAGAGGACTTCGCTGTCCCGGTTGACTTTCCCCAGAGCGGGGACGAAGTCGGTGGTCCCGATGGGGACGTAGAACTCGCCCAGGACCTCCCCTCCGGCCTTCTGAAGGCGCGGCTTGTAGTCGCCGACGTGTCCCCGGCCCCAGCCGGATTCAAACCCCACGAACGACCACTTTTTGCCCAGCCTCTCCATCGCCCAGCGGTAGGAGACATGCGCCTTGATCCGGGTGTTGTGGCCCAGGCGAAAGACGTAGCGGTTGGCTTCGGGTGATTTCGGGTCCACGGGAACGTCGTCCGAAGGGAAGTAAACGACATTCAGGTCCTTGGCCAGCGCACCGCTCACCCCCGTGATGCCAGTCTGAATCGTGCCCAGGATGAAAGCGGCCCCCTCGCGCAGAACCATCCTGCGCATCGCCCGGGCGCCCGTCTTGGGGTCCGAGGCGGTATCCCCCGTGACCAGCTTGAGCTTCCTGCCGGCCACGCCCCCTTCGGAGTTGATCTTCTTCACGGCGGCCTTGGCGGAGCGATCGTTCCAGAACCCGAAAATGGCCGAAACCCCCGTCAGGTCCCCCTGGTGGCCAATCACAATAGGTTGGGCCGCCCGAGGGGCGCGCATCGGGAATTGATAGACCGTGTAACCCGCCGCCCCGGCCGCAACGCCCTTGAGAAACGTCCGCCGAGTCAGGGGCCGCTTCATTTTCCGTCCCATAGGTTGTTCCTCCCTCCAATGGAAGCCGCTCAGAAGAGGCCGCCCGAAAAGAACCATTCGCACGTGGGGCCAGCCTACACAGATTGACCCATTCTCGGTCTAGAGTCTTGAGAAGATTGTACCCCATTTCCGCCCATCTGAGCCCGCAAACTGCAGCCGGGGGCCTTTGAGAAGAAAAAAGACCCGGACCCCGCCACACGGAGAGGTTAGCAACCTCCCCGGTGCCTCAGCGGACGGGGCCCGGGCCTGGAAGGCAGAATTCTTTTCTACGGCTGGAACAGGCAACCACCCCACCAGCCGGGTTCAACCGTTGGGATCAAGAAAGTCGCGCCGGGCTCTTCCAACTCCTCCTCAGCTGGCGACCTTGCTCAAGGCCTCGGGTTTCAGGATGACCATCCGCCGGTTGCTCAGGTCCAGCAGCTTTTCCCTTCGGAACTGGCTCAGAATCCGGATGGCCGTCTCTTGCGTCGTTCCGATCATCTCTGCCAACTCTTCCCGCGTGAGGGGAAGATGAACCACCGGCCGGTCGGCTTTGGGATCCCCGTAGAGGAAATTCAGCCGCAGCAACAAGGCCGCCATCCTGGAGCGGGCGTCCTGGTGGGCAAACTCCCCAATCTTGAACCGGACCGACCTGAGCTTATCCGCTAAGCTATGAATGAGCCGAATGGCCACCTTCCCGTGGGTCGAGAGGAAGGCGAGAAGATCCACCCGGTTAATTATATGGGTTTCCACTGGTTCGAGGGCCTGTGCGGTCAGGGCGTGCGACGCGATGTCCACCAGGGCCGGCTCGGCGATGATCTCGCACGGGGTCGCGATATCGAGAATCCGCTGCCGGCCGTCCTCGGAGGAGATGAAGAGTTTGACTGTCCCCAGGCAGAGCAGGGTCATGCCGTTGCAGGGCTCGCCCTCCCGAAAGATGATCTCGTCCTTTTCATAGAGCCGGCACACGCTGACCCGGCCGAGCTCGTGCATGGCCTCCGGGGGAAGAACTGAGAAAATCCCCGCCGGCAGGTGTGGGCAAAGTTCACACTGCAACATCGTCCCCCCCCATCGATCGCAACACGGCTTTTCCCCCGCGATGTCAGACCTGATATATATGTAGCAAATACAAGCGTTCTTGGCTACTTTGAATCTTTGAATCTTTATAGCACACTGTTTCGCTCCCGCGCCAGCGGGCAGAAGGAGATTCCCTGATTTCGCCGTGCGATCCGGGATCGCCGGGGAGTTCGGCTGATCGCCACGGTGGACCTGGAATCGGAGGTGGTCGCGACCTTTCACATCACCGGCATCTGAGGTCACCGCCCGGCAACGGAAGAATCCATGACTCAATCGCGAATCGACCAGCTGCGAGAACTTCTTGACCTTGATCCGGACGACCATACGCTTCACTACATGATCGGACTGGAATATCTGGAAGGCGGCCGTTTCGAGGAGGGCATCGTTCACCTGGAAAAATACCTGGAAGTCGAGGAAAACGCCAAGGGGGACGTTGGCGCGTGCCTGGGACGCCTGGCAGAGGCCTACCGGGAAACGGGGCGGATTGAAGAGAGCATTCAGGCCTACAGAAGGGGCATCCAGTCCGCCGTCGAGCATCAGCACGCCGATTTAAGGAACGAGCTGACCGCAGCCAGGCAAGCGCTCCAGGCGGGGAGCGGCCGGCCCTGAGTTGAACCCGGCCCATCTACCGGAAGAGCCTCCGACGCACACTGAATACGGAGGGGCCGGTCGAGGGTCTGTGCATCGTACCGCCCCCTTCAAAGAAAGGAAAAAATGGCTCGGGGCGGTGGGCGGTGAATCCCCGATTCAAAATCAAATGGAGAGTGGGATGGACCTAGGACTGGAAGGAAAGGCCGCCCTGGTGACGGCATCGAGCAAAGGACTGGGAAAGGCGACGGCGCTCGCCCTCGCCCGAGAAGGGGTCCACGTTGTCATCTGCGCCCGGGGAGAAGAAGCCCTGCGGAAGACAGAGGCGGAGATCCGCGCCCTGGGAGGGGGCGAAGTGGAGGCGGTGGCGATGGATGTTTCCCACCTGGACTCCCCCGCGAAACTGGCCGCCAAGACGGTCGAACGCTTCGGCCGGCTGGACATCCTGGTCTGCAATGCCGGAGGCCCTCCGCCCGGTCCCTTCACGCAGTTCAGTGATGAGGACTGGCAGAATGCCCTCAACGTGAACCTGATGACGACCGTTCGTCTCTGCCGGGAGGCCATCCCTCACATGAAGAGTCAGGGAGGGGGCAAAATCTTCACCATCACCACCATGGGCGCCAAGCAGCCCCTGGACAACCTGGTCCTTTCCAACGTTTCTCGGGCGGGCGTGACGGCGCTCGTCAAGACCCTGGCGAACGATTTGGCCGGCGACAACATCCGGGTCAACAACATCATGCCGGGGGTTGTGTACACGGACCGCATCCAGTTCCTCCTTGAGAATGAGGCCAAGGCCAGGGACGTGACCGTGGAGGAGGCGAAGGCCGACCGCGAAAAGAACATCCCCCTCGGCCGGATGGGAAGACCCGAAGAACTGGGAAATCTAATCGTCTTCCTGGCGTCCGAGGCCGGAGGTTACATCACCGGGTCGAGCATCGCAGTGGATGGAGGACTCATTAAGGGCCTCTTCTGAAAGGGGTTGCCCTCTTCGGTATCGGTAAAGAGTCGCCTCTTGACATCGCGAAAAGAGGTCATGCTAACCTTAAGGTCATCAGGGAAGGGTTCGATGCGCTCAAACGGGACCTGGCCTGAGATGGGCCGCGTAACCATTTCTGACTTTCCGCAGTCAGGCGGCGACCTCACGACCAGATGGGTATCTGTCCAATAGGGGGGCTGCTCCTAATCTTAGATTTGCGCCTTTAAGTAATGATACAGATCATAGTTTTTCAAGAACAGTGGGACAGCTTAGTAATATAGGGGAACTCGGGGCGCTCTCAGCGCCTGGGGGGGCGACGTTGCGGAAACTCGCGTTTCCCAGCACGAGAGGGAGTTCGCTGAGGGTCCTTTCCCGATCGGGTGAGCAAGTGCGATCGATCGGAACGGCCAGGGGGCAGGAAGGGGATGACCATGAAGACGGGAAAGGATCCAGGGTGGCTTCGATGGGCCCTGGCGCTCGCCTGGTTCGGGATTCTTATGTGGTTGCCCGCGTCGCCCGCCTGGCCGAACGGAAAGCACAAGCACGAGGAAAATGGACACGCCGCCCAGCCGGGCAAGCCACAACCCGATAGGGAAAAGGCGCACGGCGAAAACGGGAAAGGGGACCATGCCGAAGAGACCGAGCCCCCCGGTCAC
>JBHIBA010000096.1:0-13963 GCA_046758845.1 Nitrospinota bacterium | reverse complement strand
GGTGCTTCAAGGTGGGCGGAAAGTGGACCGCCAAGGAGAAGGACCTCTACAAGGAAGTGTACGACTCCATGTACGCCGGGCTCGAGCAGCTTCGTCCGGGCAACACCTCTCGGGACGTGGCGGAGAAGTTTCCGGTGTACGACGACGACAAGTACGGCACGGTCACCCTCCAGCAGTTCGCCCACAGCATCGGCCTGTCCCTGTACGAGGGGATGTGGATCTCCCGCGCGTATTCGCTGGATTACCCGGCCGAGATCAAGGAGAACATGTACTTCGCCATCGAGACGTTCGCGGGCCATCCGGGATTGGAGCAGACGGTCCGGCTGGAGGAAAACGTCCTGGTCTCAGGGGACGGCCCCGTGGTGTTCACGATGATGGAGCACTACGACGAGTGTATCGGCTGATCCGGCGGTTGTTGAGATGGGCTGAGAAAAGAAAGATCCCCGGCCATATTTCTTTGGATTTTTACGAGAGACTCGCTTTGCCTTGAGCTGTCAATGCGGATTATTGAAGCTTGAGGTTGACCTCCTCCGCTTTCCCGTCGGGCAGCTTGCAGCCCTGGAAGCCAAAACTCTCCTCCATGCGCAGCGTGGCGACGTCGCCCGCGAAGACCTGACCGCCGAAATGTTAGGTCCCCTGTTCGCGGCAAGAACGAATCATCTTCTCCAAAGGGGTGTGGCCTAGGCCCTGCCTCGGCGATCCGCGCATCCAGGGCCGAGACGCCCTCCTCGTCGGCGAAGACCCGCCGGGACTGGGAGCCCCCGCAAGTGCTCAGCCCAATTTGGCCTGTTATAATGAGGGCCGTCGGAAGGGGGTCGGGCGATTCGTCGTCTGAAGTCCAGGAGATTTTCGTCGCGGAACGAAGAGGAGGAGGGAACGGGTGAGAACGGACGGGAGATTCCGGCGGTGGGGGAGTTGGGCGCTGGCGCTCGGACTGGCGGGAATCCTGGCCGGCTGCCTGAACCCGATCTACCGGCCTCAGAGGACCCGCTATACGTATGGACTGACGATGACGGAGCCCGCCAAGACGGATGCTAACTCATATGAGGATGAGTCGCTCTACATCAGCTTTCAATTTTTCCAAACCCAGATCGGCTTTCACATCCTCAACAATACCAGGCGTCCTTTGACCATCTACTGGGACAAATCCCGGTATCTCAGCGAGACCGGGACCGCCAAGCGCGTTTTTCACAAAGGCGTCCCGGTCCGAAACCGAAACAAGCCCCAGCGTCCTACGGTGATTCCTGCGAAGACCAGCATAGACGAGCACGTCATTCCCATCGAAAACGTCCTCCAAGGGTTTCTCCCCCGCTCGAAAGTTCAACCCATCTTCCCCGTCTGGGATTACGAGGACAGATTCTACTCCGAGAGGGGAAGGCAGGCCGCCGACCGGGCGGCTACCCGGCGCAGGGCCACGGCCGCGAGCCTGGAAGGACGCACGGTCGGCGTCGACCTGGCGATGGAGGTGAACGGGAGCCAGAAGACCTACCGGTTCCGCTTTCTCGTCAAGGTGTCCCGACAGTGATCCCGCCCTAGTGAGGCCGGCGCACTCAGAGTCGGCGGACATCGAACGGGTCGATTCCTTCGCCTTCCACGCCGACATCTGGCGTCGGGGGATGAACATGTCCGATCAGCCCGACGGCTCCCTTCAGCCGGAGCTTAGCGGCTGCGTCATAAGGAAGTTTCCCATCTTTCCCGGTCTCCCTGTCATGATGATGGCTAAGGTCGCGGGGACCGCCTGCGCGTCAGGTTCCATGAACCCTGACGCGTAATTGACACGCCGCGCCCCCGGCGGTAAAGTTTGTCAGTAAAGGTCACCATTTCGTCCAAGGGGAATCGCTCGGCCTATTGAGTCCGGCGCGGGCATCCAATGGATTGCTCCGCCCAATTTGAGGGGAAAATCCATGTCGAACATGTCAAGAAGGTTCGCGACACTGGCCGCAGTCGGCGCGGCTTTGCTGTTCTTGGGGTTGGGTCAGGCCATTGCCGCGGAAAAGGTCCAGTTCGCCCTGGACTGGATACCCATTGGAAAGCATGCGGGCTTCACGGCGGCCCTGGATCAGGGCTACTTCAAAGAGAGTGGCCTGGACGTCACCTTCATCCGCGGGCATGGCTCGGGCCGGACTGTGAAGGACGTGGCCTCCGGCGTCGCCCCTATCGGATTCGCCGACATCGCCGCCCAGATCATCTACGCGGGGCGGAATCCGGGCCGGCCACTCCTCTCTCTGGCCGTGATTCACGACAAGTCCATGTACGTGATCTTCTCCCTGAAAGGCACGGGGATTCGCAAGCCCAAGGACCTGGAGGGCCACTCCATTGCGGCGACTCCAGGGGACGGGTCCCGGGTGATCTTCCCCGCCCTGGCCGCCATCAACGACGTGGACGAGAGCAAGATCAAATGGGTGGACATGGCCCCCGGGGCCAGCATCCCCAGCCTGTTTAAGGGCAACGTGGACGGCATCGGCCTGTATAACGCAAGCTATCCCATCCTTGCGCGTGGGGCCGCCAAACAGGGCAAGCGGATTTCCACGCTGCTGTACAGCGACTTCGGAGTGGACGTTTACTCCAACGGCGTCTTCGCGCCCCACTCCGTGGTGAAGAAGCGGGAGGATATGGTCCGTAAGGTCGTTCAGGGCATCATAAAGGGGCACCACTGGGCCGTTGAAAATCCAAAGGAGGCCATAGACGCTTTCCTCAAGCAATATCCTCAGTCGAACCGCGGCATTGCTATCGATATGTGGGAAATGGCGATGGACCACCTCCTGACCCCGACGGCCGCAAAGCAAGGCATCGGCTACCAGGACGCCAAGAAGATGCGGTACACCCGTGACGTCCTGGTCAAGTACTTCAAACTTCCCTACAAGCCCGACCTGGACGCCATTTACACGAATAAATACACTCCCAAGATCTTCGCCAAGCGGAAGACGAACGTCCAGTATTAGGCGTTCCAGTTTTCCTGAAATAATTCGGGATGTGTGGGTGGGGGGTGTTGCCCCGCCCCGCACATCCCAAGGGATTGTGCGACGCGCAGGCCGAATCCGTGAACGAATCGCACCTCAAGGAAGGGGCGAGAAACTGCGTCCTGAACTATTCGGGCGTCCGTCCGGGCGAGGATGTCCTCGTCTGGATCGACCGGGAGGCGCCGCCCGAAGCCGGGGTGAAGGAAGCGCTGATCGAGGCGGCCGAACAGGCCGGGGCGCGCGCCACGGTCCTCGAGGACCGGCCGCCCGTCTTCCGTCTCGGCGAGCGGTTGAGCGCGACGACGGAGTCGGCCCTCCAGGCCAGCCAGTGTGTCATCCAGTTGCTGCCGTTGGAAAACGTGGCGTCCATCGACAACATCCACATCCTTCGGTGCCTGTTCGAGTACGATACCCGCATCACCGCCTGCATGACGCTTACGCGCGAGCTCCTGGCCTCGGAGTGGGCCTGCTACCCGATTGAGATCGCCCGGACGATCATGCGCAAGTCGGCGGGCTGTGTCCAAGACGCCCCCTTTCATCTGACCGAGCCGACGGGGACGGACCTGCGCGGAAGGCTCAAGGCCTGGCCGGGCGGGAAGGGAATTTCCGGCGGAGGCGAGCTGCGGGCCGGCGCCTGGACGTTCTTCCCCTTCGGCAACGTAGCCCTCTATCCGGAGGGACCGGTCGATGGCCGCATCGTGTTCGAGACGTGGGAAGGCACTGCGGGCATCTTGAAAGAGCCGGTGGAGCTGATCGTCAGGAACCAGCGGGTGGTTCAGTGTTCGGGAGGGGAGGAGGCCCGTTGGTTCAACGAAATGATGAGGCGCTATCCGAACGCCGACTTCTGCTGCGAGATCACGTGGGGGATCAGCCCCGTGGTCAGCATCCAGGAAGGGCTCAAAGAGCGCGCGTGCGACTCGCTTCTCTATCGTCACGCGGGGGTGTATCACATCGGGTTCGGCATGTGGCCCTGTGAAGGGATTTGGAGCGACTTCCACTGGGACGGGGGCGGTCTTAAACCCACCCTCGTCCACGCGGGCGAGACGCTCATCGATGCGGGAAGGCTCCTGCTTTTGGAGGACCCGGAGGTTCGGCAAGTGGCGGCCGAGCACGGCGACCCCGAGGAGCTTCTGGCCGAAGCCCCATGAGAGAAGAGGTTCCTTGGATTGATTCGAGATGAGGTGACTGAGGCCGCGCGGTCTTTCTTCGAGGGGCTGAACGACCGGGAGGACACCCGGGCCATCCTTTCCCAGCTGGACCAGACCGTGCGGTTTCTCGTGGAAGACGGAGAGGCGTTTCACATTGAGGTGTCCGGCGGGGTCCTGAAGTTCGGCGACGGGGCCGGCGAGCCCGAGGTCAAAGACCACGAAGGCTATACCCACTTTCGGACGAACCGAGAGACCGTGGGGCGCCTCGTTTCGGGGGAGATCCGCTACTCGGACGCCGTGATTCCCTCTTCTCCCAACATGGGCCATTTGCGCCTGGTCGAGAAATGGATGTTTAAGAAGCAGGTGATCAACTGGCTCGGCCGGATCATCCGTATGGGTCAGGAAGGCCCGCGGTGGCCCGCCTCGCGCCCGACCGAGGGTTGGAAGGGGGAAGGGTAGGGGGACTCGCAGCCTCCGCGTCCTTCTGGTGTCGTGTCCCAGAAATACGTTTGCATGAGTGTTTGATTCTTTGGAGGGATGTAGCGCGGGGCGCGGGTCGGTGACCCTCAGCCCCCGCTTGACGGCGGTTCAACCCACTCCGCGATTGGTTTGAGGCGGAGGCTGAAGCCTCCGCGCTACACCGCTAAGAGCGTTTCCCTGCCAGCGAACGTCCCCGGGCTCGACATAAAGAATCTAAGCCGGCCGTGGGCCTCCAGGCATTCTCCGGCTATGGAGCCTTCCCGGCTGGGACTTCCTCTTCCTCGCCCTCGACCGCGGTGAGAACCTTGGGATTGAGGAGATGGGAACCTTCAAAGCGGTGGGCGTTTTGAACCGCGCGGACGATCTTCGAATAGCCTGTGCACCGGCAGAGGTTTCCCCCGATGGCGCGGTGGATGGCTTCTTGTGTGGGCCTGGGGTTCCGGTCATAGAGGGCCTTTGCGGCCATGAGCATCCCGGGTATGCAGATTCCGCACTGGGCCGCCCCGTAAAAAACAAACGCCGACTGCAGGGGATGGAGTTCGTCGATGGAGCGTGCTAGCCCCTCGACGGTCGTGACTTCACGACCCTCACACTCAACGGCGAGCGTCAGACACGACAGCGCCAGGCGTCCGTCGATGTTCACTGAACACGCGCCGCAGTCCCCCGTGTCGCACCCCTTCTTGCTTCCGGTAAGACCGAGAAGCGCCCGGTTCACGTCAAGCAGCGTCCAGTGGTCGTGGGTCTCCACTTCGTGGTTGACCCCATTGACCCGAAGCGTGACCCGCCTCTTCATGATGGCATCTCCTTCTTTTCGGACTGGCACCGGGAGAGGGCGGCAAGGGTGGCGTCGCGGACAAGGAGCTCAACCATCCTTTTCCGGTGAGGGGGCGGCATGACGGTTGTCTTGAGCGGGCGGGCCCGCGCGCGCGGCCTTGGCGGCCTTTCCGATCACGGCGTCCGTCAACGTCTTTCCGAGCAATGCCTCCTCGACTTTGGGCGAGCGTTCCGGGCGGCATCCTACGGCCGTGAGCGCTACCTTGGCGTCGATGCACGCGCCCCCCTCGTCGAGGCGGATTGCGACCGCCGCACCCGCGAGGGGAAAATCCACGCTGTCGCGCAGACGATATTTCCGATAGGCCGATCCCGTTTCGGGGGGAGGCCTCGGGACCCTGGCCGCCACCAGGATCTCACCGGCGGTAAGCGCGATTGGAACCTTACCGTCACCGGTATAGAGGTCGTTCAGAGATTGGGTGCGCAGGCCGCCCGGGCCTGCGATCTTCACTTCCGCGTCCAGGACCATCAATGCCGGGGCCGTGTCGCCCGAGTAGTTGGCGTAACATTCCCTCACGCCCTTCACGACGAAACAGGCGTCGCCTTCGAGTTTCAGGCACGGCCCCAGGGTCCTTCGCCACATCTCGGACTGGTTTAGATACCAGCACCGGGTGTCCAGGCAAAGGTTGCCCCCGACCGTCCCCATACTCTGCTGAGCGATGGCCGCCACGCTGTGAGCCGCCTCGGCGATGGCCGTGTAATGTGAGCGGACGGTCTCATTTTCGCTGAGGTCCAGAAGTTTGACGGTGGCCCCGACTCTCAGTACCCCCGCCGCGTCGAAGACGAGGCTCTTCATCTCGGGCAGGCACTTGAGGTCCACCAGGTACCTGGGCGTGAAGACGCGCTGCTTCATGGAGACGAGGAGGTCGGTCCCGCCCGCAAGGATCATGGCGTCGGGGCCGTGCGTTTCGAGGAAGGAGCAGGCCGCCTCCAGCGACTCGGGGCGGACGTATTCGAAGGCCGGAAGGGTCATGAGCGAGCTCCCGCCTTGCTCAAGGCCGCCAGCACCTTGTCAGGGGTGATGGGGAGGTCGTGGATGCGGACGCCTATGGCGTCATAGACGGCGTTGGCGATGGCGGCGGCCGTCGGGATTTGAACGAACTCACCGACGCCTTTGGCGCCGAAGGGTCCCTCCTTTTCCCGTGTCTCAACGAGGATCGTTTCCATTTCCGGCATGTCGGTCGCTTGGGGCAGGCGATACTCCAGCAGCGACGGATTGAGCATCAGTCCATCCCTCTGGTAGAAGCATTCGAGCAGGGTCTGGCCAATGCCCCCTGAGACAGACCCCTCCACCTGCCCCTCGACCGCCGTCGGGTTGATCGCGATGCCGCAGTCCACGGAGCTTGTCATCCTGATCACCCGAATTTTCCCTGTCTCTAGGTTTACCTTCACCTCCGCCACCTGGGTGCCGAAGCTGTAGGCCGGCGAGGTGTTCCCCACGCCCGTCTCACGGTTGAGGCGGTCCGTTTGAGGGTTGTAGGCCCCCCGGCCCACGATGGGGACCCCCCCTAGGTGGGCCAGGCTATGCTGGATGGCTTCCTCGACGGAGGCGCTGCGGTCGGGGATCGCCTCTACGGACACGACCCCGTTTTCAACGACGAGGTCATCGGGCGCGGCCTCGAGGAGATCGGCTGCGGCCTCCAGCAGTTGGCGCTTGGCGTCAGCGGCCGCGCGTCGGACGGCGTTGCCGGCGATGAACGTCACGCGGCTCGCGTAGGAGCCCAGGTCCATCGGGGTCACCTCAGTGTCGGCCGTGGTCATCTCGACCTTGTGGTAAGGGATGCCAAGCTCCTCGGCGGCGATCATGGCGAGCACCGTGTCCGAGCCCTGTCCCACGTCGGAGGCCCCCGTCAGGACGTTGGCCGTGCCGTCTTCGTTGAGTTTCACAATCGCGGCTGAGGAGTCGTGCGGCAGGAGGGATTTGAAGCCGCAGGTGTGGTGTCCGCAGGCAAGGCCGATGCCGTGACCGAAGGGGAGCTTTCCCCACCGGTTCTGGAAATCCGTCGCGCGGTTCACCTCTTCGACGCATTGACGCAACCCGCAGGACGTGATGACGGCCTTGTTGGGCGTGACATCGCCTTCCTCCCGGACGTTGCGTCGCCGGAGCTCGACCGGGTCGATGCCCATCTCCGCCGCGATGATGTCGATCTGGCTGTCGTCGGCGAAGCGCATCTGCGGGTTGCCGAAACCGCGGAACGCGCTGCCCGGCGGGTTGTTCGTATAGACGAGGTACCCGTCAAAGTGGATGTTGGGCGTCCGGTAGAGGACGGTGATGTAGTTGGGGCAAGACGCAAGGATGTCCGGCCCCCTGCCGTTGTAGGCCCCGTTTTCCATGATCATGTCGCAGTCCTTGGCGACGATCCGCCCATCCTGGGTCACGCCCGTTTTGAGGCTGATGCGGGTGGGGTGGCGCTGCCGTGTGGTCGAGAACACCTCCTCGCGGGTGTAGGTCACCTTCACGGGACGGCCCGTCTTGATGGCCAGGAAGGCGGCACAGAAATCATTGCCCATCATCTCGCGCTTACCCCCGAACGCCCCGCCCACCTTGGGCTTGATGACGCGAACGCGCGTCAGGGGCATCTGGAGCGTCCTGGCGAGGTTCCTGCGGACCAGGAAGGGCGTCTGGCATGAGGACCAGACGGCCACCTTCCCGACGGGGTCATACTCGGCGACGGTGGCATGGGGCTCGATGGCCGCGTGGTTGACGAGCTGGGTTTCGAAGGTGTGCTCGAAGATGCGGTCCGCCTCGGCGAATCCCTTCTCCACGTCCCCATACATCAGGTGGGTGCGGCGCGAGATGTTCCGAGGGGCGTCGTAGATGTCCTCATTGGCCTCGTGGATGACGGGCGCGCCCTTCTGCATCGCTTTGACGGGATCATGGACGGACGGAAGGACCTCGTACTCCACCTCGATGAAGGCGAGGGCGGCCTCGGCGGTCTCCTCGTCCGCAGCGGCGACGGCCGCCACCTCGTCGCCGATGAATCGGACCTTGTCGATGGCGAGGCCGCGTTCGTCGGGTATGGTCCCGTACTGGATGCCCGGCGTATCTCTTCCAAAGACGACGGCTCGGACGCCCGGAAGCGCCAGGGCCCGGTCGGCGTTCACCTTGAGGATGCGGGCATGGGCGTGCGGACTGCGCAGAATCTTCGCATACAGCATACCGGGAAGGTAGAAATCGTCTGCGTATTTAGCGTCCCCCGTGACCTTCTGGATCACGTCGTTGCGGGGAAGCCGCTTTCGGATCGCCGTTGCCATGAGATGTTCCTCCCGGATCGGGACGATCGACTCAGTGCGGGGACTTGTGCGGAGGCAGCGACATCACGGCGGCGCTCCCCCCGGATTCGGTCAACCCGCCATTTCGAAGGCCGCCTCTATCGCCTTGCGAACCAGAACGCGGGCCATTTTGCCGCGGTAGCCGGCCAGCTTCTCAATGTCACTGAAAGGACGCGCTTCTTTGGAGGCTTCCTTGGCCGCCGCCTCGAACAGGTGCTCCGAGGGGGCTTTTCCGACCAGCATCTCGGAGGACTTCACCGCGTCCACCGGCTTCATGGAGACGCTGTTCAAGGCGATGCGCGCATCCGCGCAGGTCTGTCCGTCCGGATCAAGCACCGCCACCGCCGCGGCGCAGGCAAACGCGAAGTCGATCGCCCCGCGGGTCGCCAGCCGCTGATAACTGCTTCCCGTGGACGGCTTCGGGGGGAGAAGGTGGACCTCGACCAGGATCTCGTTCGGCTCAAGGGCGATGGGCGTTTCCCCAATCCCTGTGTAAAGCTCCTGGAGCGGAATCAGACGCTCTCCTTTGGGACCGATGATCCGGACGCGGGCCCGCAGCGCGATGAGCGCAGGGGCGGTGTCGGAGTTGGAGATGGCGTAGCAGATCTCCCCCCCTTTGACGACGTGGCAGATGTCGCCATCGGCCTTGAGGCAGAGGTGGTGCGATTCTTTCCAATGGGCGGTCTGGTCGTAGTACCAGCACTTGTTGTCCAGGCACAGATTCCCGCCGAGGGTTGCAGTATGACGGATAAGGGGAGAGGCGACGTGTGAGGCGGCCTGCGCCAGGACGGGATAGCGTCCCCGGATGACGGGTGATTTTTCTATGTCCGCCAGCCGGACCCCGGCTCCCAGAATCATCCCGCCGTCATCTGTGCTGCGAACCTCTTCGAGACCCCTGATTCGCTTGAGCAGGACAACGTGCCCGGGAATCTTGACCTCTTGCTGGAGCTGGATGAGGACGTCGGTGCCTCCGGCCATGATCATGGCGTCCTGCCCGTGGCGCGACAGGACTTCCAGGGCCTCTCCCACGCCAGTCGGCGTATGAAGCTCGAAGGGTCTCATGTCGTATTCTTTCTGTTCATTCTGCCGGCGTCCGCGGGGCCATTGGCGGTCTGGACCTTTTCGTGTCGCGCCTGCCCCGCCGCTCGATGGCCTGGAGAACCTTCTTCGGCGTGAACGGGGTGGCTTGAATCCGGATGCCCAGGGCGTCGTACAGGGCATCCTGGATGGCGGGCGCCGTTGGGACCTGGGCGGGCTCGGCGATGCCCTTGGCGCCGAACGGCCCTTGTGGTTCATTGCCTTCAACGAAGAGGGGGACGATTTCCGGCATCTCCAAGATGGAGGGGACGCGGTAGTTGAGCAGGGTGGCGTTCAGGGGTTTGCCGTCCTCCATGACCATTTCTTCAGACAAGGCCATGCCCATCCCGCGGGAGATGGCCCCCTGGACCTGCCCCTCTGCCCCCAGCGGGTTGAGCAAACGGCCGACGTCGTGGGCGGAGACAACCTTGACGACCTTCACCTGTCCCGTTTCTCCATCTACTTCAACCTCAACCGCCTGGGCTCCGAAGATGTAGGTGGGACAGTAGTTGCCGTAGCCCGTTACCGGGTCGAGCCCCTTGCCCTCGGAACTGTACTGGCCGGTCCCGACCAGTGACGCTCCGCGCTGATAGAAGCACGCCCGGGCGATCTCGGCCAACGAGGTCTTCCGGTCCGGGTTGGATTTGACGTAGATGAAGCCGTCGCGCGATTCGAGGTCTTCGGCTCGGGTCTCCAACAATTCGGCTGCATTTTGGAAGAGCTTTTCCTTCACTTCGCAGGCGGCGCGTTGAGCGGCGTTTCCGCTGACGAACACGCCGCGCGTGGCGTATACACCCAGATCAGGCGGAGTGACTTCCGTATCCGAGATCACCAGCTTGACCTGATCGAGGGGGATGCCCAGCTCCTCTCCAACGACGGTGCAAATGGCGGTCCCCAGGCCCTGCCCCATCTCGGCCGTCCCCGAGAAGAGGGTGACCGAACCGTCTTCGGCCATCTTCACTATCGCCTCACCGAAGTTGACGGGACCGTGCAGGCCGATGGCGCTGGCCGAATGGCACACCAGGGCCATCCCCACGCCTCGTTTCACGCGGCGCTTCTTCGGATCGGTCGCACCGAGGTCGTTGTGGCCGCGTTTGGTGAACCACTCTATCCCCTCGGCCGCGCGACGGATGCACTCGCTGAGCTCACAACTCGTCACCTGGGCGCCGGAAACCGTGGTGTCTCCCGCGTGGGTGCAGTTCATCAGGCGGAATTCGACCGGGTCGAGCCCAAGCTCTGCGCAGATCCGGTTGAAGTGAGCCTCCTGGGCGAACGCCGACTGGGGATTCCCGTAGCCCTGGTAGGCTCCGCCGTAAGGCTTGTTGGTGTAGACGACGTAGGCGTCGAACTTGTAGTTGGGATTCCGATACAGGACGGGGGGCGTATTCCCAGCGAGGCTGGTTACGCGGTGGCCGTGGCTGGTGTAGGCCCCGTTGTCGGTGATGATGGTCACCTGCCGTCCCTGGAGTTTCCCTTCCTTGGACACCGCCGTTTTCTGTTCGATGATCATCGGATGCCGCGTCCGGGTGTAGATGAAGTACTCCTCCCGGCTGAATTGCAGCTTGACCGGCTTCACGGCCTTCATGGCGAGCAGGGCCGTTATGGGCTCCAGGGGCTCTATGTCGATCTTGCTGCCGAAAGCGCCGCCGATGTGGTTGTTGATCACACGTACGCGCGAAACGGGAAGGCCGATGACCTTGGCCAGCCGCTCCCGCGCGGGATGTGGATTCTGCGTGGAGGGCCAGATGGTCAGCTTTCCCGCCCGGCTATACTCGGCCACACATCCGTGGGGCTCCATGGGACAAGGAGAGACATTGTGGGTGCGGAATTCGTCCTCGAATGCGTAGTCCCCTTCCGCAAATACCTTTTCCACGTTGCCGAAGTGGCGGTGATACTCCTTGGCGACGTTTCGTTTCTTGCCCTCGTGAATGACGATGGCGTCATCCGAGAAGGCCTCTTCGGGGTCGAAGATGTGCGGAAGCTCCTCGTATTCCACTTTGATGAGGGACAGGGCCTCAAGGGCCGTTTCCTCGTCCACTGCCGCGACGGCCGCCACCTCATCCCCGACGAACCGGACTCTGTCAGGTTGGAGAGGGAGCTGATCCATCGGGCCGTCCGTCACGCCGAAGAGAACACCCGGTCCATCCTTTCCGGTGATCACCGCCTTGACGCCCGGAAGCCGCTCGGCCCGAGAGGTGTCGATGTTCAGGATTTTCCCGTGCGCTATGGGGCTTCTGAGAACCTTGGCGGTCAACATCCCCGGCCGCTTGAAATCGCTGGTGTAGATGGCCTCGCCCGTGACCTTTTCCCAGGAGTCGATTCTCGGGAGCCGTTTGCCGATGATGGTTTGGTCGGTCGCCATGATTGAATCTCTCCCTTCGTTTCGGACTTTAGATTCGGGCGTGCGATTTTTCCGCAGCGCTCATGATGGCCTCGATGATCTTCACGTAGCCGGTACACCGGCAGATGTTTCCTGCGAGGGCGTCTTTGATGTCCTGCTCGGACGGTCTCGGGATCTCGTCAAGAAGGGCCCGCGCCGTCATGAGCATCCCCGGGATGCAATAGCCACATTGGGTGGCGCCCTTCTCGATAAACGCTTCCTGGAGCGGATCCAATTCCTCCCCGTTAGCCAGACCTTCCACCGTACGAACGTTCGCCGGTTCCAGCGAAGCCGTCAGGAGAAGACAGGAATTTACAGGCCGGCCGTCGACAATGACCGCGCAGGCCCCGCAGGCGCCCGTGTCGCAACCTTCCTTGGTCCCCGTCAGATCCAGGACTTCCCGCAGGGTGATCAGGAGCGTCTGCCGAACGTCGACCTCCAAGGTTATTGGCTCATCGTTGAGTGTGAAACTGACCGTCTGTTTCATTGTGGCTTAACTCGATCCCTCGCAGTGCCAACGCCCAGAAGAGCAAAAGCCCCACCTGAGCATACTTACGCTTTCGACCTTCACTCTCCCAAAAAAAACTTATGAATACGGCCTAACAACCAGCTCCCAGTAGACGAGCAGACTGGAGTCACTGGCGACCTTAGCGCCGGGGAACCCAAGCTTGAGCCGTCGATCGAAATTGAGCCCCAAAGGCGCATCTTTCGCTTCGCCCATTGGGTCCCCCCGAGCCGAAGATGACTCGGGAAGCCTAATGGCCTGATTTTACAGCAGAGACCGACGCGGGTTTAGCGGGAATTTGCGACTCATTCGGAAAAACCGGATGATTATTTTCGCACAATCCTCGGCGCCTAATCCAATTGGGGCTTTGACCCCATGCCTGGCGTCCCTTTTGCCCGCCTCTGTAGGAGGGCGAAGAAGGGCCCTTCATAAACCCTCCGGGTTGTCCCGGAGGATGAAATAAAGCGTTTCTTCTGCTCCTCCTTGCCCAATTTCGCGATGGCAGCCGAGATTTTCCACACCTGATCCGGCCACACGGCGAACCCAGACCGCCTGGTCGCCATCTCCTCGCCCACCACGCATCGCGCGATGATGTCGGCCTGGATTCCGCCGGCTTCTTCCTTCGGGGTGAGGGTGCGAAGCCGCACGGCCGCGAAGGGGGACTCGATCACGTTGGTTGTGCGCAGGTGCCGCCTGGATCGGCAACCAAGGGAGGTTCTGCCCCTTCCAAGGCCACCTCTTGCTAGATCAAGATGTAACGCCGCTGCGAAGCGGGGCCTGGGTTCGGGTGGCCCAGGGCGCTGTAAGGCCGCACCGGGTTTTACTTCTGCCTCCGGCGTCCCACCGAGACGTTCGCTTCTGTGAGCGTATAGAAGATTTCCCTATTGAGCGGCTCGTCTCTGAGCTTGGCGATAAAAGACTCCACATACCCGTTCTCCCAGGGACTGCCGGGCTCGACGTCAAGGGTCCGTGCGGCCAGGTGTGAAAGCCCGGCCCGCACAGCGCGTGCTGTGATCTCCGCTCCGTTGTCCAACCGGAAAATTACAGCCGATTAAGGTGCCGGGGAGGGCGCTTCAGCCCGTCTCCCTCTTCCACCCGGAGAGAACGAACCCCTCGCCTTCTTGCGCACCTCCTGAAGGGCAAGAGGGGCTGGCTTTCGCTAACCAATTGAATTTATTGGTCTGATATGGAGCGATCGAACCCCCGACCTTTGTGCTATGAGGGGAACGGACCCGGCGACCCCGCCCAACCCACACCAACTAATCCCAACAAAAAAAAGGAATTTGCCCTGGAGTTTACCCGGTTTCGT
>JBHIBA010000095.1:0-14049 GCA_046758845.1 Nitrospinota bacterium | reverse complement strand
ACATCACCCGCACCGCCGCCCGATTGATGTCCGCCGCCCTCTCGACGCTGGCCATGAGGTTGAAATCCATGGCCGCCCCCTGGGGGCGCATGGCGGGATGGACGAGCACCGGAAGGCCCATCCCCGAAATGCGCGCAAACAAGGGACGCAGAGATTCATTCCCCAGGTGAACGCCGCGTTCCGAGGTCAGTAAGGCCACGGCCCGGAATCCGAGAGTTTCGGCCGCCCGATCCAGCTCATTGAGTGTATCCTCATCGCCTGACAAGGGAACATGGGCACAAGGCAGAATACGGTCGGGATGCCGGTCGGCAAGCTCGGCAAAGCCATCGTTCAACTCCCTGCAAACGGCAAGACCCTTGTGGTTCCACTGGGCCAAGTGAACCACTGACGCGTCCAACCCCGCCTCGTCCATATCCTGGAGGTGAGCGGCGACATCATGAAGGACGGGATTAAACGTAAAAAAGAAATCCTCCTCCTCCAGGTACCCGGCCGGAGGGGCATGACGGTCGAAGAATGGTTTGGGCATGATGTGATGATGAACCGAAATCACGGGTGATTTTGCCATGTCTTCCTGACCCATACATTGCCGGCCAGCCTCCCCCCGCTCCACCAGAGCGGGGGGTGACAGCCGACCTTCACCCCTCAGATGGCGCCGGCCCGGGACCCGGTCCGCTTGGGGATCAGCCTCGGAAGAGTTTGTTGGTATGGAGGATGGCCGCCCAGCATTCCTGATGAGCAATCCGAAGTACGGGATAATCCTCGACTGAAAAAAGCGAAAGGAAGTCACTGAATCCCAATCGCCCAATCAATAGAGATGGGGCCCGGACCCATCACCAGGAGCATGAGCGCGCCTGCCAGGAGAAGAAGGTTGAATTCGTACCCGGCTTCGTGGCCCTGGGTGAAACCCTTCTTCTGCGTCACCAAGAGGATGGCAACGATCATATGAATTGCCAACAACAGACCCAACCATCGGGTTGCGATGCCGAGGCCGAGCGCGATACCCCCGAAGAATTCCAATATTCCAACGACGGCTGCTAACAAGAATGGAAGGGGCACACCCATCTTCGTAAGCGCTCCGGAAAATCCCTTCAGACCCGGGGCGTTCGTGAAGAGCTTTGGGTAGCCGTGAACGATGAAAATCGACGCCAAAGACAACCGGATGAGAAGCGGTCCAATCGAAGCCAATGGCCCAAAGACGGAATCCAGAATCATTTACCGACCTCCAATCGCGGGATGGGGAGATTCGGCGCCTCACGGATAGAAGTTCTGTCGGCTGACCCCGCGCATTGAGTCTTGAGGATCCTCGCCCGAAATACGGGCCGCGGAGGCAAACGCCGACTCCGGGAACCGTGCCTCACACCAGCGGCCAGGCCGAGGCTGGACGAAGCCCAAGTTTCGCGCCGATCTTTGCTTCCCAGTCAACGGCCTCAATTTCTTCGAAGAGCGCCTCCTCCTCGTAAGTCAAGAGCTTGCCGTCATTCACAACCACTTGTCCATCCACAATCACGGTCTCCACACTCTTGCCGTCGGCCCCGAAGACCATATTGCTCACGACATTCAGCATGGGGTACCATTCCGGGCGCGTCCGGTCGAAGATGATGACATCGGCCTTTTTCCCCACCTCGAGCGAGCCGATCTGGTCCTCCATCAGCATCGAACGGGCGGCGTCGATGGTTCCCATCTCCCAGGCCTTCTCGGGGGAGACCAAGCTGGTGTCGCGGCGGGCATCTTTGTAGAGTCCTGCCGCCAGGAAGATGGCCCGCCCCATGTCCATCGTGTTCGAGCAGTTGGCTCCATCGCATCCCAGGGCGACGCATATCCCCTTATCGATCATCTCCGGGAAGCGGCCGATGGCTGTGACGCCGTACCCGAGGTTTAGACCCGTCGTCACACAATTGATGATCTTGACGTCGTACTTCGCCAGAAGCTCAATCTCCCGGTTGCTCACATCCACCATGTGGATAAGCCGGAGGTTCGGACCGAGGACACCGAGATCCTCGAAGTGCTCGATCGGCCGTTTCCCTTTGTTCCGGACGAAATCCTCGACTTCCCCCTCGGTGGTGGACTGGTGCATGTTGACGCCGACCCCCAGCCGGTCCGCCAGTGTTTTGGCCCCCTTGAGGAGCTCATCGCTCTGCGTTTCGCTTCCCAGGATGGACACCCAGACGTTCAGCCGTCCTCCGGCCTTGCCGTGGTAGGTGTTCACCACATCTTCCAAAACTTTCAGGGCCTCATCCGTTGTATGACGCATGATGGCCGGTTCATCGGGAACATCCCACATAAACTTTCCGACGACCCCCCGGATGCCGATTTCCTCCACGGCCTTTGCAACCGCCGCGGGATACTTCGTCGTGCCCGCTTCGAAAAATGTCGTCGTTCCCGTCCGCAACGCTTCCGTTAACACTACCTTGGAGAGGAGGTATTCGTCTTCCTCCTCCATGATGGAGTTGATGGGCACGACCCAGTCCATGACCCACGGGAACGCAGGGATGTCTTTGGGGATATATCCTTTCGGCCCTTCGTTGCTGACGTGCAGGTGCGCATCGACAAATCCCGGGCAAACGACCTTCCTCGTCGCGTCAATCACCCTCCCGGCGTTTCCGAACTCCGCTTCGACTTCTTGGGATTTTCCCACAGCCTGGATGGTGTTGCCCAGAATGGCCACGGCTCCATCTTGGATGATTCGCCGCTCGCTATCGATGGTAACGACCAGGCCGTTCTTAATGAGGATGTCGGTCATCGGCCTTTTCCCCTTCCTCTGCCCAGGTAGGACAGGGAGCAAAATCCCCAATGGACACCAATCGTTGTTGAAATGCGTCCGGGTCCCTGAAAAAAAAGGACCCGGTTTCGCCGGAGTCTGGAGGAACCGACGCACAGCCATCAATCCGAGGTTAGGGTGTGGCCGACCTCGTTCAGCTTGGCGATGAATCTTTTCTGGACCTCCTCAGGCAGCTCGGACACCATGATCTGCCGGAAGGGCCGTCTTGCAAATGGCAAGGTCGCCTGATCCAGGTAGATGTTATTTCTCTTGTTCTCCTTCCGCAGGCGCTCACGGAGGGCTTGCGTCCGTTCCATATCAACCGTCATGGTGCCCGTATGAATGACGACACCATAATCCCGCTCGGCCGCCTCGATGGAGACATACTCGTCCAATACGTCCTCTAGAACGGCTTGTAGCTCGCGATCATAAGGATCTCCGTACCCCCCCCCGCCGGGTGTTCGCTGATAGAGCAGATCTTCCGGCCGGACTGGCTCGCCGCCCGTTTTGGATTCCAGGATGACGATGGAATCCGCCTCGAAGGTTTCAGAATCCTTGCAGTTCTGATAGATCCTGCGATCCGCATGGAGCCCGGGTTTTCCGCCGAACAGACCTGCCGGCGGAATGATCGAACGCTCAGCGTTGAAGCCGTACTCGGCCTCATGATCCACCGGTCGCATGGTCCACACACTCGATAGTCCGCCTCGGAACTTCCCTGGCCCGCCCGAGTCCTGAACGAGCGCATGAGATTCGACGAACCAGGGTTCTACGATTTCAAAGGCTTCCATCGGAGAATTAGAAACATGCCCGGCGATCTTCGTCCCGTTGACGCTCGGGCCGTCCTTCGTGGCGCGTCCGCCCGTTCCCCCCATGGGATACTGGTACCAAACGTACATTTCACCGAGGGGATTCTTTTTCGACTTTTTCCGCGGGTCGAATCCCCCGGCCACACAGTTGTTCGTCGTCCCCATGTCTTGCGCGTACACCTTCAGGGGGATCACCTGCGTGAGCGCCCCCAGAACCACGTCCATCATGCGTTGGACGCATTCGGTGTTCCCGCCCACTACGGGACGGTCATAAACGGCGTTTACAATCTTGCCCTCGGGCGCAATGACTTTCAGCGGCCGATAACAGCCGTGATTGGCGATCTCCGTGGCGTATCCCTCGGGTGGAGCAACGCCATTGAGCATGGCGATGAATACGGCCGAGTTCACCATCGACCAGCAGGCGTTCACGGGCCCATCCACCTGGGGATCGGAATCGCTGAAATCCAGGGTGACGTTGGACCCCTTGATCGTGAGCTTCAGATGTATCTTGATGTGCTTCCCGGGATTGATACCGTCATCGTCCAGGTATTCTTCGTGGATGTACGCGCCGTCGGGCCATTGCCGGATGACCGCCCTCATTCGGCGTTCGGCGTAGTCCATCGTCCACTGGATGGCTCCCTGAATCACTTTCTCACCATATTTCTGGAAGAGCTCACGGACCCTCGCCACCGCCACGCGGCAACAGGCTATCTGCGCGCGCGTGTCACCTAACGTGTTGTGGGGAGTTCTGACATTGGCCAGCCAGGTTGTAAACAGCTCCTCGTTCGGCTTGCCTTTGCTGAAAAGCTTCATCGGAGGCATTCGAATGCCTTCATGATGTATGCTGCTCGCATCCCCGGAGAAGCTTCCCGGCCGAAGCCCGCCCACGTCTTCCTGGTGGCCCCGCGATGCCGTAAACATCACCAACTTCCCCTTGTGGAAAACGGGGATGATGATATTGATGTCGGGCAAATGGGCGCCCCCCGAAAAGGGATCGTTGTGGACGATGATGTCACCCGGGTCGAAATTCTCTTTCCCGATGCGCTCAAGGCAGGCCTTCACCGAAAATTCCATCCCGCCAAGATGGGTCGGGACCCCCATGGGAGACATGGCCACCAAGTCGGCATTCTCATCAAAGATGGCCACCGAGTAATCGTTCCCCTCATTGAGGATGATGGAATAAGACGTCCGGCGCAGGGTCACGGACATCTCGTTGGTGATGGCCATGAAGATACCCCGGAGAATCTCCTGGGTGATGCGTTCGGACTGGGGCAAGGCTTTGGTCGCCCGGGCGGCCTTTGCCATGTTTTTCCTCCTTCTTGAATTCGAATACGCTGTCCTGACGCAGCCGAGGCTCCTGTCTACCGCGGCCTTTATCGGGTCTCAATCCGCAGGTTGTTGAACTTATCCACTTCCACCCGATGACCGGGGGGTACGATGACCGTCGTGTCCACTTGTTCGACAATCGCGGGTCCGGTGAACCGGTTTCCGGTCTTGAGGAGGTACCGGTCGTACACAGGGGTATTGACGAATTTCCCCGACTCATCGAAGAAAACCTTTTTTTGATACTTGACGGCGCCTCGCGTGTCTCCGCCTCCCGCCCGGTGCGTCTTGGGACGGGGTTTTTCAATCAGGCCGATCACCTTCACGCCGAGCGTGGTCAGTTCGGTCGGCTCGTCGGGAGACTTGATCTCGTAGTACTTCTCGTGGAGGTTGTGGAAGTTGTCGATGGTTTGATCCAGGCTGGCCCGCACGAAACGGCCGGCGGGTGCCGGCGCCGTCACCTCGTGGGCCTGTCCGATGTATCGCAAATCCATGGTCCGCTGGAAGACGATGTCTTTACGTGGGACGCCGTCCCGGCGGACGCGTTCAAGACCCTCAGCCTCCATCTCTCGATACAGGGCGTTAATCCGCTGAACATCGGCTCCCTCCGTGGCGGTGACGTAGGAGCGGTGATGCTCGTGCATCACGTCCGCCACGAGGAATCCCCAGCAGCAGAAGGCGCCCGGCGTCTCGGGCACGATGACTTTGGGCACGGACATCAAGGAGGCCAGCCGGCAGGCATGGGTGGGTCCGGCGGCGCCATAAGCCACCGCTGTGAAGTCTCTGGGGTCAAACCCTTTTTCGACCGACACCACCCTCATGGCCGCGGCCATGTTCGCATTGGCGATCTGGTGGATGGCCTGGGCCGCTTCGGGGATGTTCATGCCGACCTGCCTGGCGAACTTCTCCACCGCCCGATGGGACAGATCCGGATCGACCTGCATTTTCCCGCCCAGGAAGAAGTCGGGGTTGAGATATCCCAGCACCATGTTGGCGTCGGTCACCGTGGGGTCTGTGCCCCCCTGGTTGTAGCAGGCGGGTCCCGGCATGGCGCCGGCGCTCTGGGGCCCGACGCGGATCGCCTCCCCGGGGTCTACCCAGGCAATGCTTCCCCCGCCGGCTCCAATCGTGTTGATCCCGAGCATGGGAGTCGCGATCCGATAGTGTTTGCCAATGTGGAATTCAGTCGAGACGGTCGGCTGGCCCTGCTCGATGAGGGAGACGTCAAAGCTTGTCCCTCCCATGCTCATGGCGATGACGTTGGGATTGTGCGTCAGTTTTCCCAGGGCCTGGGCTCCGATGGTCCCGCCGGCGGGGCCGGAGAGGACCGCATGGGCCGCCCGCTCACTGGCCGAAGCGGCGGTCATGACGCCGCCGTTGCTCCCCATAATCAGGAGATCCAGATTCTTGGGGAAACCGTCTGTATGGAGTTCGCTCTCCAACTTGGTAAAGTAGCGTGAGAGCACGGGGCCAATGGCGGAGTTGATGACGGTCGTACTGGTCCGCTCATACTCGCGGAAGATGGGAAGCACATCGGAGGAGGCGGACACATAGGCGTCCGGGATGTACTCCTCGACCAGCTCCTTGGCCCGCTGTTCGTGATCGGGATGCATGTAGGAAAACAGGAAGGAAATGGCGACGGACTTCAGGCCCGCATCCTTGATCTTTCTGATGACGGTTCTCAGCTCGCCCTCGTCCATGGGTTTGAGGACGGTGCCGTGATGGTCCACGCGCTCGGTCACCTCAAAACGGTCGCGCCGGAGCGTCAAAGGCTTTAGGGTGTTGCCCCAGTACCGCTGTGCCAAATCCAATTGCAGATTGAAAAGGTAATTGGGCACATCGGGCCAGACCCGTTCACCACGGCGCAACTCCATGGAGTCCCGGAAGCCTTTGCTCGTGATGACAGCCGTGCGGGAGAATTTGCCCTCGAGAAGGGAGTTGGTCCCGACTGTCGTTCCGTGACAAAAGAATTTCGTATCTTTGAGTTCGAGATCCAGTTCTTTCAACGCATTCGTGACACCCCGGGTATAGTCATCCGGCGTGGTCGGGGACTTGGTGACCTGGATGGCACCGCCGTTGATAGCGACAACGTCGGTGAACGTGCCGCCGATGTCAAGACCGATACGATAATTGGACATTCGACTCTCCCGAGATTGAGTGGTTTCCATTCGAGGTGAGGATTACGAAAACGCCTGCGGACCTCCTTTGCGAATAAAGATGCGCCACCCGATTGGAGAAACCCGCTAAACCGCAACGACGAATAGGTCGGCTATTCGGAAGCTACGCTTTCGCTTGTGTATTCTGTTTTGCCCAGCGGACCATCTCCTCATATTCAGGGTCAAGGGCCACCCCAAGGGCGTCGCCGAACCGGTTGCAGAAGTTGAAGTAACCCGCAATGGCCACGACCTCTAAGATTTCCACATCAGTCAACCCCGCCGAGCGGAGTCTGGAGACATCCTGCTCCGTCATTCGGGCCGCCTCGCGAGTCATTTTTCCCGAGAACTCCAGCATGGCCCGTGTCTTTTCATCGACGGATGACTTCTTGTAATCCGCCTTGATTGCCTCCACGAGCGCGTCATCGCCGGTTTCGTGACGGAGAGCCTCCCCGTGAGATTCCGTTCAGTAGTGGCATTCGTTGATCTTGGAGACGACAATGGCGATCATTTCCCGCTGGGGACGGCTCAGGGTCAGAGGGCCGAACATGAGCGCTTTGAAAAAAGCCTGTGAAGTTCGCAGGATTTCCGGACTGAGGCTGAACGCCTTGATGATGTTGGGCACGAATCCCAACTGGGCCTGCTTCCCGTCATAAAACCGCTTGACGAATCCGTCCGCTTCATCCTCCGAGATCGTTTGAATCCAGGTCAAGGGATTACCTCCCCCCGTTCGGGATGGCGCGTGAAGTGCAAAAGCGGGTCAACTCCCCGGCACATAGAGCACCCCCAGGGCCACGCCGTAGATGGTTGTCAAGAAGAGGTCGATGAAGATGGCCAGCGGGGTCTTAGGAATTTTCTTGAAATGCACCCCGCCTCCCGCCGAACCGACAATGATGGTGATCTGGACGGCGACCGCCAAGGCAACGCCGAAAATCAGGCCTCGCAACCATAGGGGTCCCGCCACGACGTCGATGAACCAGGCGGCGTAGATCAGCGCAAACAGGACGCTGTCAAAAAGGTGGAAGATAATCCCCACAACCCAACGTTCACGCTTTTCCCCGCCCAAGTAGACAACCCCATCCTGGCTGCAATCGAAGCGGGGAAGCTTTAGGAAACCTTCCATCCAGTAGCCGACGAAGGCCATGAGGTAACCTGCCGAAAGGCCGGCGAAAAAAAGGCTTCCAAGGTTTACATGACCTATCATTCTTAGGTTCCCATGGTCTTTGCGATATTGGACATCGGGGCAGACCCCCATGAATCCCCAAGCAACAAGTCCACACAACCAAAAAACGAATGGGCGAGCCTAACTCGGCCACTGATCCCCCTCAGTTCGAGTTGTAACGGTATCCGGTTTTTGGGCTTAGTCTCAGGTCCCAGGACTTGACGAGATCCGCCACAATCTCTTCCGACTCGGCGACGACCGGCTTCACTTTCTTGTAGAAGGGGTACTTGCCCGCCATCGCTTTCTTGATCCCCTTCGCGATCGCCTTTTCGTCGATGTTGAGAATCTTTCCACTCCGCATGACGGGTCGGCCGGCGACGTAACTTGTGTGCACATCGCTGCCAAATCCACGGTGGATCAGAAGTTCGAGAGGCTCGACGTCAGAGGAAGTGGAGGGTGAGCGCATCCGTTCCAAGTCCACCAGGATGAAATCCGCATTCTTGCCGGGCGAAAGGGACCCCAGGGCATTTTCCTGAAGGAGAACCCTTGCGCCCCCTTGGATGGCGATCTTGAACCAGTTCTCGGCCGAGATCCTGGGAGTCTTGAGGCCCGGCAATCTCTGCAGCATATCGGCCAGGCGAATATCCATCATCAAGTCGTTGTTGTCATTGATGCCGACGCCGTCGGCCCCGAAGGCCAGTGGAGTCCCGACCTTCCGCATGACGTGAACCGGGGCAATGCCACTGAAAAGCCTCAGGTTGCTGCCCGGGTCATGGACAACGGTCGTCCCTCGGTTCTTGAGGATTTGGAGGTCATCTTCGCTGAGCCAAACGCCGTGCGCACACGAAACCTCCGGGCCCCAGAAGCCCAATTCATCCATCCATTGGACGTTCGATTTCCCTTTGGCCTCGAAGGCCGCCGCCCGCTGGTGAGGGCTCTCATCGAGATGGATCTGAATGCCGGCCTTGTGCTCTTCAGCCGACCGCTTCATCCGCCGAAGGAGTGCATCCGAACAGGTATGAGGGGCAGCCGGTCCGTGGTAGATTTGCACCCTCCCGTCCGGCCGGGTGAGTTCCTTCCGCAAAGATGTCCACAATCCGAAAAACTTGTCGTGGTTGAGGGGAAAGAGCGCTCCTTTTGCGCCGGCTTTGGCCCTCTTTGACAAGCGGTTAAAGACCTTTTCGTTTCCCAGATAGAAAAGACGATTCTGATCGGTGACTCCAAGAGCCAGCGCCACCCTCATCCCTATTTCACGGTAGGCCTTAATTGCGATCGGGACCCCCAGCCTGTCGGCGCGTCCAACGCCTGTGTGCCAATCCAGGACGGAAGTGCACCCTGCGCGGATAAGCTCGATGGTCGCCCAAGCTTTGTTGAGGTAAATCTGTTCATTCGAGAATCCCTGAGCGTATGGCCCAACACGGAAGGGAAGCCATTTTTCGAGCGGCTTGTCAGGATGACCATCTCTAAACGCCCGGTGCGCGTGGTGGTGGGAACTTGTCAATCCGGGCATTAAGAGATCACTCCTGAGAGAACCGATTTCCTCGCTGAAAGGCCCCTGCTTGGAAAGCTGGTCATAAGGGCCCACCGCCGTAATCTTGTCTCCCTCGACAATCACGGCACCCCGGCTGATCGTGCCGAGGGAATCGTCCAGGCTTGCCACGAATGCGGCCTTGGCCAGAATTCGGCCTCCTTTCTTGCTTCCGGAGGGGGCTTTCTTCTGCGCCTCCGCGCGGTTTTGGGACAAAAGTGAGTTCCCAAGACCCGCGGCCAGGGTTCCCGCACCCGCTGCGCGGAGAAAACTACGCCTGGAAATACCTTTGCGCCCTCCATCTTTTTTCATCGCGCACCTCCCTGCGTAATGAGTTCTCCTGTGCTCCATTCTTTAAGCGGCATTCACCGTCAAATTCGCGAAATTTCTACGGAGACAACACCCCGCTTCCCAGGTAGTCCCCCGATCTCACCTTGTTCACAATGTCCGCCGGCAGCCTTGGCGGGTAGGATTCCTTGTGCGCCAGAAGGTTCGGCTTGGCCGTTGCGTCGATCCCCACCTTCGTCACGATCCCTTCCGGTGCCGAAGAGGGGTCAACGTCGCATCCGCGGGTGTTCGGAATGATGAGGATGTCGCGATCCCCCTGTGTTCGGGCGCCGACGGCCCAGAAGACCTGCTCCGGGCGTGAGACATCCACGTCCTCATCCACGACGATGACGTATTTGAGCATGATGTCTCCCGAAAAGGCCCTCAGGATCAGGTTCTGCGCTTGCCCCTCGTTCCGTTTCCGGAAGGAGACGGCCAGCATGAAGGGACCGACGAAGCGGACATTCTCGACCGTTGGATGGCCGGCCTTCAGAAAGCCGTACAGATTGGCGAGCAATCCGGCCACTGGCAGATTCAAGTGTTCAAGGGAATCTCCGTTCGTTAAATCCTGGAATAAGGCGTCTTTTCGGTGGGTGATGGCCTTGACCCGGACCACCTGCCGGTTGTCTCTCCGCTCGCCGGCGTAACCGGTGAAATCGCTGAACGGGCCTTCTTCCGTGAGGGCGCCCGGGACCACTTCGCCCTCCAGGACGATCTCGGCCCGAGCGGGAACTTCGAGATCGACCGTTTTTCCCTCCACCAACTCGAGGGGAGCCTCCATCAGCCCCCCAATGGCCCCGGCCTCATCCCGCTGAAACGCCCCGATATAGAGGGAACCGATATGCCAAGCCGGGTGGTTGCCGATGGAGATCGCGACCTCCAGCGCGCCGCCTTGTTCCTCCGCCTTCGTCCGGCACTCGTTCAAATGCTTGCCGGGCTCCATATGGATGGCGAGGCGATCTTTTCCCAAGAACATCAACCGGTGGCAGGACAGGTTTCGGTCGCCGGTGACCGGGTCCCGGGCGAAAACGATTCCGGCCGTGATGTAGGCCCCCCCGTCGTTTTCAAAATGCCGAATCTGTGGGAGCCGCTTCAGGTCCGCCTCCGAGCCAGTCAGGACCACATCCTGAACGGGGGCATCACTGGCGCGGACTGGTGGGATAGGGTTTCCAGTCCGCCGGAGATACTCCGGGATGAGCTGATCCTCTTTGATCCCAAGGCTTGCTGAGATCCGCCGAAGGCTCCCATTCAGGTTGACGACCACCGGGAATCTTGACCCTTCAACGTTCTCGAAGATCAGGACGGGCGCCTCTCCCTCTGCTTCTAATTCTCGGACCAGAGCGGTGATTTCGTACTCCGTCGAAACGGGCTTTTGAACCCGAACGACCTCTCCCGGATGATCGCCTTCCAGTTGTGAAAGGAAAGAACGCAGATCCGACACCATCCACCTGCTCCTTCCGTTACTTCGTTACCGGCCGTTCCTGAGTTTTCGTCATGGGGTGGAGGGGTTTTCGGTGCACTCCCCGCACCGAGGCTGAGCCAACGGAAACAGCCGTTTGAGTTTCCTTGAACCGTCCTATCGCCGCCTTGTTTACGGCACGTTCGCTTTAGGCAGTGGCGATGGCAGAAACTTCGTCGTATACAGATCCAGCTCGCTGATCGACTTGTCGAGATCCTTGTACGCCTTCAACCCCACATCCCGGCTGTACTTGATCTTCACAGGGTCGATGTAACCCAATCCGTGAGGCTTCACATCCGCCGTCCACTGGTGCTTGATGCTGACTCTCCAGAAGGCCTCCTCCAACTTCAGTTTCTTCTCCGGGAAGTACTTCACGAAATGTTGAGCGGCCTCCTTGGGGTGCTCGATCCCGTAGACGTTGCCCTTCAGCGTGGCCGCCACGAATTTCCTAATATAGTCGGGCCGGTTCCGGATCGTGTCCTCGTGAGCGACGATTCCGTCGGTGGGCAGTTGGACGCCGTAATCGCTCCAGAGAAATTCAACGATGCCGTCACCCTTCTTCGCCGCGAGGAAGCGGAGAATGACACCGACGGACGTGAATGTGGCGATCGCGTCCACCTTTTTCGCGAGGAGGCTGGGGTTCTTGGCTGCCGGCCTGACAGGAACGAACTCCCATTTTTTCAAGCCCACCTGTTGGGCGAATACCTTAAAGGTGCTGTACAGGGCATCACCCACTGTGACCCCGATTTTTCTTCCTTCAAGGTCTTTGGCCGTGCGTATCCCGGAGCTCTTCAAGGCGAAGAGGGTCATCATTCCTTTGTCCCGAAACATCGAGACGATTTTCACCTTCATCCCTTTGTTCCTGCCGAGCAGGATGTTGAGCGGGCTATCAATTCCAAACTCAACCTTTTTGGAGCTGACAGCGGGAGAGGCCCCGCCGAAGCCGCGCTGAATGGTCACATCCAGACCGGCCTTGGAATAGTACCCCTTGTCCAAAGCCGTATAGAAGCCGGCGAAGACCCCATACGGAACCCAGTCCAACATGAACCGGACTTTCTCTGCTGCTCCGGCCGTGCCCAAAAAGGCGAAAGACAATATCAGCCACGCGGCCAGAACCGTTCTCCTTAACCGTCCCATTTAATTTCCCTCCATTTGAAGTCCTCCCCCACGACTCAGACAGGGATACAATCGTCCGGCCTCCCTGTCCATCGATGAAAAAAAGCGGAATCGCCTCAAGGGCCACCGAATCAGCGCCTTCAAGTCGGATTGTGAAGGCATAAGCTCGGTAAAATATTGCATGCAATATCCAAACGTATTATATTTTTCTTGTAGCGTCAAGCAAATTGGCACAAGAATTTTGATTGACTTGGCGTCGTTTTCCGGCTTTCTCGAGTTAACGATGCGGATCGTGGAGAAGATGGGTTCGAATTCAATTGGCGTGAGCGCCGCAGTTTTTGGATCTCCCCCGCACCGCCGTTCTTCCAAACCATTTTGCGCCAACCGGAAGGGCCGGTTTCATTTTCCGAATCAGGTTATTTTTCGCCGTTCCGAGGCCGTATTTCGTGGGCCTGATCACCGAGGAGATTTTTCATGCACCAAACTGTGAAGGGAAGGCACAAATTCAGAGACCTGCTTGCAAATCAGTCCCTGTTTTCGCCTGAAAGGCCATCCACACTCACGAATTGGGTGAGACAAACCCTTGAGGAATCCATTCTTTTGGGGGATTTGTCCCCCGGGGAAAGGTTGCTGGAAGAGAACCTATCGAAGGTTTTTTTTGTAAGCCGGACCCCTGTTCGTGAGGCTCTCCGACAGCTTGAACGGGAGGGCCTGGTCGATTCGATTCCTCGGAGAGGATTTTTTGTGCGCAAGATGAGGCCGGAGGACGTGGAAGAAGCCCTTCTCATACAGGCCAGACTGCTTCCCCTCGCCACACGATTAAGCGTGGATTTCGTAGAGGAATCCGATCTGTACTTCTTGTTGGGCTGCCTCGATCAAATGGAGGCGATGGCGCTGGGTGGAGATGTTCGCGGGTATCTTCTCCAAAACCAGCGGTTGATTTCCAGGCTGTTGGAGCTTAGCCGGAGGCCTCAATTGATCAAAATGACGGAGCGTCTCATTAAGCAGTTTCTCCGTTACGAGGCTCATCTTCTTTCGATTACGGGTGAAATGGAAAAGATGGTCGAGGGGATGCGAAGCGTCGTCGATGCCCTCAGCGCGCGAGACGGGGATGGAGCGGAAAGGGCCTTTCAGGGCCTTATCGAGCAGACCATCCAAAGCGTCAAAAGTGATGAATATCAACGAATTGCAGAGCAATGGGAAAAGGGCGAGAGGACCTTCGGGGATATGCAAATCACGGAGACGCTGGAACCGATTGCAGAAGAAAGAATTAAAGAATAAGGGATGTTGGGGCCTGCTCGACACTGGGCCGTTGGGCAAGTCGGGATGCACGGCCGTGCGTCCCTACGGCCGATTGACAGCGTCTTCGGGTAATGAAAATTTCGGCCGCGAAGTCGTTGTGAGAAATGTGAGCTAG
>JBHIBA010000094.1:0-14191 GCA_046758845.1 Nitrospinota bacterium | reverse complement strand
TGCGGTCTATGTCCTCAGAAAGCGTGCCGAGGCTCTCGGGCCCGTGTTGAAGAAGCGATTCGGCGACCTCCCCCAGACCGGCTCGCTCTGGCCCCGCCGGCGCTGGTACGCGGCTCCTCTCCCGCAACCCATGCAATCCCTGCCCATGCAATCCCTGAAGGTGGCTGCGTGAAACCCTTAACCCGGCTCTCTTGCGGACGGAAGACTTTCTGGCTTCAACCCAGTTATTGACCGAGTTCGAGGTAGAGCTTCAGCAACTCCCGATATTCCTTTTCCAACGAAGCCGCCTTTTCCTCGAGTACCTCCCGGTTCAAATCCTCCTTCTCTTTCGCTTCATCGAGCTTCCGGAATTCTTGATCCAGACGGGCAAGTCTTTTCCGCAATTCCGCTAACTCTTTATGGCCGCCGGTTAATGTTCTGCCAAGCTCCGCCACTTCTTGATTTAGCCGCTTCGTTCCATTACGGAGCACGTCCAGTTTGCGCTCGTATTCGGCAATCTGCTGTTCTTCGGTCCGCTTGGTTGCTTGAAGACGGGTTTTTTCAGCCTCAAGCTCGCGTTGCAATTCCTTAAGTCTCGCCAGTCTTTCTTCCCTCTCCTTCTTCCGTTTCTTATATGCCCCCGAAGATAGTCCGTAGATGCCCCCTATGAGCCCGCCCTCCTTCGGATCCTTCGAAGGCGCACATCCGATCAAGGAGGCAGCCAAAAACACACCGATGCCCGCCGTCAGGATTTTCATGATTGAATTACAGCAACATCAGCCCGTAAGTCTTTCGTCGATCTTCGCCAGCTGCACCGAACCCGCCTGAAGTGCGGCAATATTTTCTTCCAGCTGGCGAATTTCGCGTCCCAAAGAGACCACATAGCCATCGGAACCGGCACGTTTCTTCCTTTGCTCCTCATAAACTGCGACCTTTATATCATACTCCTTCTTCAGGTCGCCATGGAGCTTCTTCGTCTGCCCGATCTTACCCGCGATTTCCTTCCGCTTCGCTTGCAGATCACGACGCGAGGCCTTCCCGGCATCATAGCGCGCCTTCAGTTTTTTCGAGGCGGTGTCTAACTCTACAAGCTGGGTTTTGAGTTGTCCGTTGTACTTGGATGCGGTCTGGTTAAACTGGGCGGCTGTTTTGATTTCCGAATCGAGAAATGCTTCCTCAGTGGCGTAGCGCCCCTTGCGCCTGGCGATTTCATTGCCCACCAGATAACCGGCGCCGGCCCCTATGGCCGCACCGATGATGGCGCCTTTTTTCCCTCCAAGAACCGCACCCAGCACCCCGCCCAGCACGGCTCCCGCGGCGGTTCCCCCCACACGGGTTTTCGTTTTGTCCGATACCTTGCCCTCCTTCGTGGCGCATCCCGTGAGTATCAGCGCAACGACCAGAATCGGCGCAACCACTTTCAAAGCGCTCATCTTCATGGCTCCCCCTGCTTCGCTTGGCAAATCGCTCCTTCACTGAGAGTATGGTGATCAATCCGAAATGTCCTTGAACCTCTCATCAAAATCACGGCGCCACGCTTCCGAATCGGGGCGTCGGGTTCGCCGGTAAGAGTTGACGTGTTGGGTGAGAACCTCAAAGGCCTCCCGGGCCCTCACAGTAAGCTTCTTCTGGCCCAATGCCTCCAACGCCTGCCCAACATAGGTCTGCCCGTACTCACCGAGTCTCACGACTTGGCCTGTGTAGCGCTCGAACAACTCCGCCGCGGTTTTCTCCCGCCTCGTGATCTGTTCCCTGATAGTTCTTAGCACATTTTGATACCTTGCGGAAAGCCGGGCCAGCTGCTCGGCTCTCTCCGCGGCCCGCCGCCGAAAGCTTTCCAGCTTAAACACGTCGCGGCCGAGGTCCGCCGCAAACCTCAAGGCATCCTGTGCCGTGCTGCGGGCGGCTTCTCGCAGACCACGGTCCAGTTGCTCCTCGGCCTTCTCGATTCCGGCTTGAATCGTCCGCAGGTTGCCTTCCAGGGGAGGGTTCTTGGCGATGAGATCTTCAATGATCTCACGGACACTGCCAAGCCTCGTAGCCGCCTGAACCACGGGATTCTCCAGGGTTTTTCCCACCGGCATCGCGTTTCGAATCCTTTCCCGATAGTCTTTGTATTCTTGCTCTAATGTCTCCCTTACGGCGGAATTGATGATCACGTTGGAACCGATGGCCAATCGCATCCCGGTCGTAAAAGACCTGCGCTCTTCTACGATTTTTTTGTCGACATTCCAGAAATAAATCTCCACTTCTTCGCGATAAGAGGATCGAATGCGGGAAGCCGGCGTTGACACGCTACCCCCGCGGGCGGTCAATCCGCCGGGTTTCCCCTGCCAAATCTCCGGCAGGAACAGCCCGCTCGTAATTTCTTGCACGTTGCCGAAAATGTCATACAGCCCGAGTGGGTCTGGTTGGCGAAGTCCGATTGGACGCGTCTTGTGCTTGGCGTTTCGCAAGTACCAGGCATACTTCCTAAGCTTTTCCTTTCGAAAAGGCAATCGATGATTGAACGATTCCTTTAGAATCGCCGAATAGCCGCCGCGCGCGGCGTACTCCCACTCGAGTTCCGTAGGAAACCGGACAAAACCCGGCACGGAATTGACTTTCGGCATATTTCCAAGACGTTCCGGATGTGTAGGGTCAAACAGCCACTTGTTGTATTCATGCAGGAAGGCCTGTATGGCATGCCAAGACACAGAGGCTAGTGGCTTTGCCAGCTTTCGGGACCGGGCCTTGCCGGTCAACTTCGGGAGCGACGCATCTTCCGAACTGCCGCTCGCCTCGAGGAGGCGCTCCATCCCCATTACGGCAATGAACTGTGCCTTCGTAACCTCATACTTGCCCAGATAATAAACCCAAGAGGAGTTCTTGGGATCACGAAAGGAGCCGCTGATTTGGACCCGCTGCAAACCTTCAAAGATGCCCCCCTCCGCATCGCCGATCTGGATCACCCGCTTCTCATCACCCCAAAAATTCCGGCCCGGCACGATTACCTTCCGGAAAACCATCTCAGCGCCGTTCGGCATTGGCAGTATCAGATCCCCCTCGGCTGGCCGGGGATTAAATGGCGTCACGGGAGGCACTTCGCTACGGACTACCGAAGAGCCCGAAAGCAGCACGAGTGAGCATAGAACGGCAATAATAGATTTATTCATCACGCATGGCCTCGGCGGGTTCAATTTGCGTCGTCTTCCAAGCGGCGAAAAGGGAACTCAATATCGCCGTCGCAACGGTCCCAGTGAAAGCGATGACCAAATAGCTGTTGGGTAAGTCACAGATCTTTTCGCCAAACTCAAGATCACCGGCAAAAACCCGGTTAATCACGGCGGCAAGACCAAAATAGCCCAGGAAGGCAACGGCGATTCCCAAGCCGGCGAAAACAACCCCCTGGTAGACCGGAAAGCGGAACAAATCCGAGCGCGTCAGGCCGATGAGGCGCATTACGCCTAAGTCCCTTTTCTTGCGTTCCACAGCGGCATACAAGCTCGCGATGAGAGCTGCAATCCCCCCCAGGATCCCCACGACCGCGACCAGCCAGAAAATTCGCGTCAGCCCCCTATCCAGGATGCGAATTCGCTCGATCTCATCCGCATGGGCAATCACATCGATGCCTTCACGTTCCAAATCACGGCTAAGGGGCGCCACATCATCGATACTCCTGGCATAGAGGCGAAAGCCGCGGAATCCGATGCGCGCGAGAACGAAACTCCGTGTCTTCTCATTGAACAAAACGGCCCGCTGCCGGCCCGTCCGGATCATGCCCAATAGCTCAACCGGCGCCAGAGCGTAGTCGGCGAAACTGGCGCCACGGTTTTGAAGGGGGAAGGAAACCGAGCCTGAACTTCCCTTCACCGTCGCAACCAGTCTTTCGGTCTCATTCAGGCCTGGTGGCAATAGAATCTGACGAATTTCTTGACAACAGGCGTCGGGCCTCAGAGCACCCCACGGCAGCGTTGGCAGACCCAGACGCTTCGCCTTCAAGGCCGACAGCGACAATCCCGCCACAAGGACACTTTTCTCAGTCTCACCCGATAGCCGAATTTCAGTCGGTTTTACATACGGGAGCAGGATTGCACCCCGGCCGCGTAATTTGTTTTTTTTCAAAACCCGATAGCTGGACAAACGCACTGCGCCCTGGGTCACCTTTAGATCATAGGCGAACAGATGATTAGGGAAAGCGAAGCCGGTCAATCGACGGAACCCCTCCCGGTCCAAACGCTCGATCACGGTCAAGCCGGTGCCGATTGCAAGCCCACTGGTCTGAATGGGCGTGAGGGCCTTTGGCAACACCGCGATGATCCCATCAAAACTCAGATAGGGGCGCGGCGTTCCGCCGTCCCACCCCCGCTCCGGAATCGCCATCCCTTCTTTGTAGCTCTCCACGTCGAGTACAAAGGACAAGGGGGCGTACATCCGTTCCAGGCTGCCTGCGGATGGACGGAGAACAGAGGCGACTTCAAGGCTGGCCGTCCCGTATTCACGGCGTCCTCGGCGGATGCGCGCCACCCTGGCCACCACGCGGTCCCCCACGCGCACGCCGAGGTCCTTCGCCGCCGCCCATGTGAAAACACTCTGATTTGGTCCTGGAATGCGTCCGCCGTTTTCTAAGATGAGGGGATCATCCTGGGCAGTCGGTATGAGGTCGATGAGCACAGGCTTGCCGGACCCGGGGCGCAAAACTTGTACAACCGATGCGGCAGGCAATATCGTGGGAACAAGGAAAGCCACCGACGGCCGGGTCTGGACCTGCCGAAACCAGCTCTCCGGATGCACCTTCGTCGCTGCCGGCCGAATCTCACGATAACGGGGGTCCTGTATGAACCGCTCGCGCAGGGTGGCGATGATCCCGTACTTCAAACCCATTAGAATGAGCAGGGGTGCGATGACTGCGGCGATCGCCATCACCAAACAGAACGTTAGGATCCACTCGTGGCGCAAATCCGCCAGGGCAAGCTTAGAAACGATCCCCCGCGGGTTTTCCCGTCCCAACATGCTCTTTCATGACACCGGAAGGCAAACGGACCGAGTCAGGGTTTTCGAGACCGCTTCTACGCGAAACGTGTAAGTCGTATCGGCCAAACCCTTGATTAACTCATGGTCGTGGGTCGCCATGACAATGGTTGAGCCCTCTTCAGTGGCAAGCGCGCGGAAGTCGCGTACGATGGAGAGGGCGCGTTGCCTATCCACGGCGGCTGCGGGCTCATCTGCCAAAACGATCAGCGGGTCGTTCGCAAGGGCTCGAAGCACAGCCACCCGTTGGCGCTGCCCCCCCGAAAGGTACTGCGGTTTCTTACGAAGCAGCGTACTCACGCCCATCCGCTCCGCCATGCCCTTGATCCTTTTCTCATAATCGGCGAGGCCCCTGATTTGTGCCGGCAAGACGATATTCTGCGCCACCGTCAGAAAGGGGAAAAGACCGCCGGCCTGCAACACGTAGCCTAGATAGTTGCGTCTAAGGCTCGCAAGGCCCGACTCGTCTTCTGTGTCCCATAACGCTTTGACATCGATCGTTTCCGGCTCGCGGCCCACACATACCCTGAAGGTCCCGCAACGGTTAGGACGAATGACAAGCGCCAACAAGTCAAGCAGAGTGCTCTTTCCGCAACCGCTTTCCCCGACCAAGGAGACAAAAGAGCCGGGGGGGAGAATCAAATGCGGGACCTCGAGCTCAAAACCGATTCCACCTTGCTCGCGGTATTTGGACACATCCCGAAGCTCAAGAACCGCTGCATCTCTTGCAATCCGCATTCAGCCGATAGTCCTTACGAAACATCCAAAGAACGGAGCAAACTCGGCGCAGGGTCCCCTGGGTTAGGGCAGGGCCTCCAGGTTTAGCGGATACACCGCCTTGGTGTTGGGATCCGTCTCATTCAGCCGCACCCAGCCATCGACCCGTTCATGAACGTTTCGATACTCCGTCAATTTCGCCCTCAACCGCCTCTCCAGCCCGATTTTCTGTTCACCCGTCATGGCCCCGAACCGTTCATCATCCAGCGAGAGGATCTCGCTCTTATAGGGCAAGCTTTTCACAAAGGCCGGAATCAGGCCGGCGTCGGCCAGCGTCTTCGCCTTGGCGATGCGCTCGGGCTCCTTCGACGTCTGGGCAGCGATGGCCTGCAAAGCCTCGAAGAACTTGGGCTGAGTGATATCGACCTTCTGAACCGCCTTGAGCACGGTATCGAGCGCGACGACCAGGTCACTTAACTGCTCCCGGTTGATCAAAACCCTCACTTCAAGGGAACGCACTGTGGGATCAGTCAGATCCCGGTCGATCACCCAAGCGACGACGTCCTTTGGCGGGGCGGCCGTCTTCTTGCCTATATACTCGACCAACGCTGCGTTGAACACCTTGCGGAAGGCCCGGGCGACTTGCTCCTCAGGGCTCCCCGGCTCTCCTCCAGGAGTCTCCCCCGCCGGTGGTTGCCCACCGCTCCGCACCTTCCTCAGGTCGTCGGCCACCAACCGGGCAAGCATGGCTACACCTTTGGAGAAGTCCTCCGGCTTGGAGATGTCGATCCCGGCCAAGGCGTACTCGCCTTCGGTCCCGGCCACCCGGGTCAGGGTTTCGAACTGCTGATTCGCGCCGGCATGGTCGCGCGACGCGCGTGGGTCTTTCAGATGGAGGGCCATCGGGTGAATATGCAAATCCTTCGCCGTCCGCCGCAACGCAAACTCGTCAGACTCCGTGGTATTCTGCTCATGCCCCACGGGATGGGAACTCGCGTCCCCTACCAAGATGATAAGTTTAAGGGTATTTTCATTCCACCGCGTCGATTCCAACGCCATCTTGACGCCTGCAAAAACCTCCTCCGGGTAATCCTTGCTGCCCGCAATTGCGGCCTGGGCTTCGGTGTCGAGGATCTTGACCAGGGCCTCGGCTTCCACCAGCTCGGGAGTGAAATTCTTGCTGGTAAACCCCAGCGCGGGTATCTTGGCCACGTCGTCCCGGTAACCCACCAATCCGAAACGAATCTTCTCCTTGAGGTCGGCCATCTGCTTCTCGGCAATTCTTCGGGCGAGCTGGGCAACGGCCTCCTTGGCCCTGTCCATATAGGGCTGCATGCTGGCCGTCATGTCCATCACGAACACGACGTCGAGGCCCAGCACCTTCGCCGCCTCACGCGGAATTCCTTCTTTTTTCGTCAGGCGCTCGCGAACCTCGGGCTTGTCGAGCGTGTCACTACCGCGCTCACCCCGCACGGCGGCGGCAACCCTGAGGAATCGAGCATCCTCGCCGTTCAGGTCCAGCTCTTCGAACTGGATGACCGGAAACATATAGAAGTTCTGGGTAATGTCGGCGAAGGTTTCCGGCTCTTTGCTGATAACACCCGAGGGAACCTCGCCTCTTCGAAGCTGACGGTAAATCTCAACAGCCTTGCGTTCCACGCCCTCCGACTGCGCCAATTCTTTGATTTGCGCAAGCTTTGTGAACATCAAGACCGGCTGCCGGGCCTCTTCGACTTCGCCTAGATGGGTGAAGGCGACGATCAGGGCCTGCCGCCACTCCAGTAGATCGGCTGCACGCATCCAGCCCAACGGGGCGCCCTGCGTCGAGCGGCCGACCTGGTACCAGCCTTTGGGCTCGGCGGGGTCGGAGGAGAAGTCGATGTCTCGCCGCTGAAAGACATAAAGGGGATGGAACGCAGGGATATTCTCGAACGCTACCTGGCTGCCGGCGCCGCCGCTGGCGTGAACGTTCGAAAACGGCCGCGGCAAGACCCGCAGGGGCAAGCCCGTGTCCTTCTCCCGGCAGACGTCGCCCTGCTTGCATTCAATGTCCTGGGGACCAGCGTCACGCACAGGCTTCGGCTCGGCCTTTGCCACCTTGACGGGCTTTGGGAAGTCGTAGATGCCATGTTTTTGTGCAGCCGCGTGTACAGCTTCGGCGAGCGGTTTCACTCCTTCAAGCTGTCGAACATCGATAAAAACCTCTCCGGCTCGCCAATAAAGCGCCTCAGAGCCATCCTCGGTGAGCGTGCTGAGCGCCGCGCGATCCCCTGCAAACTCCACCTCTTTGATGGACTGTTCTCCCACCGTTGCCGGCTGGAACCATTTACCGTAAAGCAGCTCGATTCCTTTTTGTCCGGCGCCATGAAAGACCTCTACGAGCACCCGCTTCTTCCGGTCTTGTGTGCGGCTGAAGGCATGAAAGTGAATATAAGGCTGGCCGGCGATGCGGGCCGTCCATAGCTTCGTGATGATAACGGCATCCGGTTCGACCAGCGCCTCACGAAGGGCCGGCTCGGCAACACGACGCCAGACGGATTCCAGCTCTCGCCGCAAGGAGGCATCGATCTTATCCGGCGGATTTTGAAGGGCGGCGAGCGCCTCGGGGCTGAGGGCTTTTCCCGTTTCGGCCGCGTGAGATAAGCTTACAAGGCTCAACGTGCCAACAATGAAACCGGCCAACAGATGCCGGGCGCACCTAAGCATTTCTTTCATTAGTCATCTCCCGGCTGGCCCCAGAGGGCGCTGTTTTGAGAGCAATTTATACCATCGCATCGGGTCATTTCCGAAGCCATTACTGATTCGTACCTCGGGATACGCTGAGCGTATATGGCTGGCCGGAGCTGGCGTTATTTCCTCCGTCGCGCACTTCAAGGTAATACGTGCCCGCTGTTGGCAACTTGATGACTTTCTCCGTAACCGCACCCTGGCGCGGCGGCCCAACCCAGCTGTGAATCTGATCCTCCTTGGAGTCGACGAACCGGACGACCCGAAAGTACATATTAAGGTTGGAGGGGACCTCGCCGAATTTGACCTGCAACTCGCCCTGGCGCTCGACCTCGAGGCGGTACCAATCGGCATCGTTCCTCGGAAGGATATTCGCCTGAACGGGCTTCCCGACCGCGATGGGCGAGGCGGTCTCCCGGCTGTTGTTGGGCTCGCCGTCGTCTGCTGTCGCCGTGAAGGCAAGGGTCAACTCGTAAGGGGCAGAGGAACGGGCGTTGTTTCCCCCGTCGCGGACTTCAAGGTAATAGGAGCCCCTTGCCGGCAGGTCAACGACTCGTTCGTTGGGGGCCCCTGCGCGCGGCGGCCCGACCCAGCCTTGAATCTGATCCTCCTTGGAGTCGACGAACCGGACGACCCGAAAGTACATATCAAGATTCGGGGGAGGATTGCTGAACTTGACCTGCAAAGCCCCCTGATGGCCTACGGGGAGCCAGTACCAGTCCGCGTCGCCTTTGGGCAGGATGTTGGCCTTCATGACTTTTCCGACGGCGATGGGCGAGGCGGTCTCCATTTTGTTATTGGGCTCGCCGTCGTCAGCGGTCGGGGTAAAGGCAAGGGACAACTCGTAAGGTTCGGGGGAGCGGGCGTTGTTCCCTCCGTCACGGACTTCCAGGTAATAGGCGCCCTTTGCCGGCAGGTCAACGGCTCGTTCGTTGGGGGCTCCCGCGCGCGGCGGCCCGACCCAGCCTTGAATCTGATCCTCCTTGGAGTCGACGAACCGGACGACCCGAAAGTACATATCAAGATTAGAGGGGACCTTGCCAAATTTGACGTTCAACTCCCCCTGGTGCTCCACATCGACGCGGTACCAGTCGGCATCGCCCTTGGGCAGGATGTTGGCCTTCACGGTCTTCCCGATCTCGACGGCCGAGGCGGTCTCCATCTTGTTATTGGGTTCGCTGGCGTCCGCAGTCGCCGTAAAGGCCAGGGACATCTCGTAGGGCTCAGACGATTGCGCGTTGTTTCCCCCGTCACGGACTTCCAGGTAGTAGGCGCCCTTCGCCGGCAGGTCAACGGCCCGTTCAGTGACGGCCCCTGCTTTCGGCGTCCCAGCCCAGCCTTGAATCTGCTCCTCCTTGGAGTCGACGATCCGGACGACCCGGAAGTACATATTAAGGTCGGAGGGGACCTTGCCGAATTTGACGTTCAAGGCCCCCTGATGGTCCACCTCCAACCGATACCAGTCGGCATCGCCCTTGGGTTGGATGTTGGCCTTCAGCGTCTTCCCAATTTCGACGGCCGAGGCGGTCTCCCTCTTGTTATTGGGTTCTTTTTCCGCCGGAGGTGACTCGGAGGTTTCCTCATCGGTTCCTGTCTTGGCCTGCTCCGTCTCAACCTGCCCCGTCTTGGCCTGTTCTGTCTCGGCCGGCTCTGTCTTGGCCAACTGTGTGCCCGAGGCCTCGATCTCCCGAACGCTCCGGTCGGAGTACAAGGCAAGCACCCGGCCGCTGGCGTCGGCGGATTTTTCTTTGATCAGCAACAAAGGCCGCTCTTCGGTGATCTTCGTCGCTAAGACAAAATCGGTGAGCTCGTCGATCTTTTTCTCATCTGTGATGCGCGCGCCCGTGGACCGGCATGAAAAGACGTCGAGGTCCAAGACGAATCCATTCGTGTACAGCTCGCTGATGCGCGCGGGGAGCTTCTTTTCGTTGTAGATCAGATACATCCGCAGCGCCTGGCCGAGGGTTTGCAAGTTCCGGCGGCATTGCTGTTTCCGAGCTTCCTCCTCCTCGCTGGCCGGCGCCCCGACGGCTGGCGACAAGAGACTCGCCCAAAACGGGATGAAGAGAAAGAGCGCGACAACCAGCCAGCGACAATTTACACGGCACTGTTTCATGAGCCTGCCCCTTATGCGGCGATTCGCCAATTCTGCGCAACCTGTTGCGCAGACGCATAATAGCGCTTCTTCAGCTCTAGCCGAAGCGAGAATTTCTGCTTCAACACGTCATCTAAGGGCCCGGCCCGGTCCCTGAGAAGCCGGAGGATCTCCCCTGCCCGTTGCTTCGTCAACACCTGCTTCTTCACCGCCTCCTCCAGCTTCTTCTCCAAGCCGTTTGGGCCTGTGTCCGCGGCAAACTTCTTGATAGCTTCAATTGTATCCTTCATCTGATCATAGTGGAGCATCTCCTCGATCCGCTTCATCCACCTGTAAGTCTTGTTCCGAAGGGCCCATACGTCAGGAGCTAATTTTTGTCGAACCTCTGGCTTCTTGAGAAAATTGATCGCCTCATCAGCAAAGCTTACCATGTCCTCCATAAACTCCTTCGAACTGCTGTATGTCTTCGTTGTCAGCCGATGAGGGACGTGCAATCCCTGCAAATGTGCCAATCCGGAATCAATAAGCCACAACTTCTTGTCCTGGCCGAAGAAGCCGTTGCCCAGGTGTCTGTCGGCATCCCCCAACCAAAGGCTGAACACGCGTTGCTGGGCATACTCGTCTTTCAGGGCCACCAGGACGCTCTGTTCGACCCCCGTCATATCTTTGCCTTCGATATGCCGCATCAGCACGCCCTCTTCATCCAACTGGCCCGGGCCAACGGGCAACTTTGCTCTCTTTACCCTCGGAACCCTGAAATTGAGCTCGTCCGCCAAAAGGGCAGCCACCTCCTCGGCCTCCATTTCGTCCGCATGGGCTTTCTTGAAGACGTACTTCACTCCATCTTCATCCGTTAGCTCGTAAACCTTTCCTGTCTGGATTTCCTTCGTTATTTTGACCTTCCCCTGGTTCACCTTGTCGCTCAGGCCCTTGGCGAAATCCTCATCAATGTCTTCATTGAAGACAGACGGCGCCTTTTTCCGGGCCTTGATGGCAGCCTTTCTTACGTCCCGGGCCGCCTCGGCGAAATCAATCCGGCCGTTGAGGAAAGCCGTGTGGTCTTCAAGCCCATCGGCTTGCGCCCAGTTCCTCCCTCTCTGGTAATGATGAATGGCGAGTTCGAAATCTCCTTTTCGGAAGGCCTCGTCGCCCTTTTTGAGATCGAATCCGCTCAAGTGTTTGTGTTCCCAGTATCCGCCCTCGGGTCGGAAGGGGGACGGAGTATCCACTGTCTCGGGTATGACATGAGCGGTAGAGGCTTCAAACTCCCGAGTCATGGGGTTTGGATTGTCGGCAAACCTGGCCCTTACGGCCGCAATCCGGATCGCGCTCTTTTCCAGGTGTTCGAGCTCATTCTTCACGAACCGATTCAAAGGCCCCAGGATCCGGGCCGCCTCTTCGATGTCCCCCGCCCGATATGCACTGAGAGCGCCGAACATGGCGTCTTGGAGGTCCTCCTCCAGGTCGTCTCCAAGGTAAGACTCTCGCCGGCGGCCTCGGTATTTCTTAAACATGTCCTCCAGCGCGTCTTCATCCGCCGCGCTTCTGACCTGATTTGTTTTCCTTTTCTCTATCAAGTCAGCCAGGAACTTGATCTCCTCGCCTCTCTTGACCACCACCTTCTGCTGATCCTTCAGGATTTCTTCCAACTGGATCACTTTGGCCAAAGCCCTGCTGGGCGAGATCCCCGCTCGCGCCAGAAGCTGGAAGGCGACCTCCCCGCCCCCGAGCTCAGCAAACGCCTCCACCAAAAGCTGGAGAGCCCCGGGAGCGACAGGGGACTGGCCGGCCAGGTGGTGCACTCCGGCGTAAAGGACGACAGCGCTGACGAGTTTCGTCCCGCCGTAAAAGACCTTTCCCGCCGTGCCCAAGCTCCCCATGAAGCGCTGATCGGCCAGGATGGCCTGCTGCATCGCGCCCGCTAAGCGGGGGAACTTGGTCGTAAAAGACTCCGCTAGATTCGCAAGCCTCAACCGGTTGGCGAAGAAGTTGAAGTAGATGTCGCTCCCCCGCGTAATTTCAAGCGTCTTCGGGTCCGCGAGACGGAACCACTGCGCCTTGCCGCCGATCCTGGCTATGCTGAATGGCGCGAACACCGTTAGGAGGTGTCGCGTGCTGAAGAAATCGCCCAGATACTCCGGCCAGGTGCTCTCCACGTCGGTGGGACGGTAGTAGCTCTTGGCGAGGGCCTTCAGAAAATCAGACTTCTCACCGTGCCCCTTCTCCCACTCTTGCTGGGTCCACTCCGCCAGCCGTCTCAAATCTTCAAGCTCCGCGAAGGTCTCCTTGATGTCCTGCGCCAGCCTTTGCGCCTTCTTTATATTCAGGGGCTTCCCCGCGACGGTGTAAAGGGGAACGATGCCTTCCCCGATGCTGTGCTTGGGCATCTCGGCGGCGGGAAGCGCGATGGCGGTGGCGGAGGGTCCTGGTCCTGTGCCGGCGTAGCCCGGCTTGCCATGCCGTGCGAACTCTTCGGACAGCTCTTTCGCCACGATCCGCCGGATCTTATGGAGCGGGACACCGCTCCGCCGCAGCCGAAGGATGGCCATCAGGCTGACATGATGCTTGGCCACACTCTCCTGGATGATGCTGGCTTCTTCCGCCCTGGCCCCAGGCTTTCCGACGAATCCTGATATGGTTCCCACCGGCCCAATGGCAAAGAAGGCGTATACATATTCCTTGAACCCGTCCCAATACCCTTCGGGGTCCTCCGGGTCGTAGCCCCGCTCCTCCAAGTACTGCCGCAAGACTCCCCAGGAGAGTTTTTTCTCCCGTTCCAGCTTCTGGGCGATCCAGCGCAGAACCTCCACCTCGAGGTCGCGGAGCATCAGCTTCGCCTCCACGTTGTCCGGCTCCATGCGGAGAGCCTGGCGGAGGTCGAACATCGCCTCGATCTTTTCCCGCCGCCCGGGGGACTCGATGGGCGTATCCGGCATACAGCCCTGCCCCTGCAACATGGTCAGCTCTTCATTCCCCGCCCGGGCGAGGTGCAGCTTGGCCGACATGAGCTTGGCCGTCGCCGTCTCGGCTGTCTCCAGCTTCACCCCCTTCAGGGCCCGCTCGAGCTTGTCGTACCGTCCGGCCATCTCGTAGAGCTCTAGCGTCGTGAGCTGCCTTCGAAACTTCCGCATAAAGATTGCCGATTCCAGGGAACGGCGGCGCCGCCCGGATTTCTTGGCCTGCCCTTCGGCGCTCCTGATGACCTCTGCCATGAGGCGTTGGGCCTCGGCGAAGAGCTTATCCTGGTCCGCTGCGATCTGTCTGAGACCTGCTGCGATCTTCGCTCGCGTCTCCCGAAGCATGTTCAGGCCCGCCAGGCTCAGTTGCTTCTTTGCGTGGACAAAGTCGAGGATGTCATCTTCCTTGGCCTTCGGGGCGCAGCCGCCCACGTTCTCCTGATCGACCCGCCATAAGGCCGGCCACCACTTGTGGAGTTGCTGAACCTGGGCCTTCTGGAACATCAGGATGGCGCGAATGGTGTGAATGCGTTCTTCGTTCTTTTTGACCAGTTGATTGAACCCAACGAGCCATTCCCAGTACCCGTCATCTCCCGCGCACAGGCCCGATTTTCGAATGGTATCCACCGCCATCTTTCTGATGGACTCGCCCTGCTTGAGGCGGTCCCCCAGAAACGGCACCCACTTGTGCTTGCCGTCGTACTTG
>JBHIBA010000093.1:0-14199 GCA_046758845.1 Nitrospinota bacterium | reverse complement strand
ATCCTCGAAAAACTCGAGCGACTTTGTAAAGCTATTCCTGGGACAAGACACTAGATTCCCAGATACCACAAAGACTGGCCCAGCGTTTGGCTGCCCTTTACGGGGTTCCCTTCAGGCGGGCCAGCCAGATGGCCCCCCCTGCCAGGACCGCCAGCCAGCCCCACCCCAATAGAAAAATCGCCGGCCAGGGATACCCCTCATAAGGGCCTCGGACGTCCTGGGAGAGGTCCAGGCCGATGACCAGGGTCAAGATGGCGGGGACCAAGACCATCACGGCAACGTCCCACCTTCCCGTCAGATGGACCCTGCCGTGGTCGTTCAGATGGTCCCGGACGAATCGGGGCTTGAGGATGTAGCCGACGAGGACCGCCTCCAGGACGCCAACGACCACCAGCCCATAGTGGGTGACGAAGCGGTCCACGATGTCCAGCCAGTAGAGACCGCCCCCCGTGGCAAAAGCCAGGCTCAAAACAAACGCCACGCCGCACAGGATCGTCACCGCCCGCCGGCGCTCCATGCGGAACTTGTCCACCAGGGCCGCCACGAAGGCCTCAGTCAGGGAGATGGCCGAGCTGAGACCCGCGATGGCCAGCGCCAGGAAAAAGATCATCCCGAAAAGGGGCCGCATGGCGGGCAGCTGGTTGATGGCCTCCGGATAGGCGACGAAGGCCAGGCCGATGCTCTTCGCCACGACCTCGTCGATGGGTTTGCCGACGGCCTGCGACATGTAGCCGAGGGTGGCGAAGATGGCGAAGCCCGCGAAGACGGCGAAGAGGCTGTCGCCCAGGCCGACGGTGAGGGCGGAGCGGCCGATGGGTGTTCCCCTCGGCAGATAGCTGGCAAAGGCGATCATGATGCCGAACCCCAGACTCATGCTGAAGAAGATCTGGGCGTAGGCGTCAATCCAGACGCGGGGCCGCAAGAGGGCGGCGGGATCCGGCGTCAGGTAGGCCCTGAGGCCGGCGCCCGCGCCTTCGAGCGTCAGGCTCCAGAAGACGAGGATCACGATGAGCAGGAAAAGCACGGGCATGAACACCTTGTTGGCCAGCTCCACGCCCCGGCGGACTCCGCGCGAGGTGACGGCCCAGGTGATCCCCCAAACCACGACCGTCCCGGCCACGATGGGCCAGCGGAAACCGCCGATATCCCCCGGCCCGGAAGTCCGTCCCAGGAACTCCTTGAAGAAAAACGTCCCAGGATCGGAGCCCCAACCCAGCCCGAACGCGTACACGAAGTAATCCACCGTCCACCCGATGATGACGCAGTAGTAAGGGTTGACGCCGAACATCCCGATGAACAACGCCCACCAGCCGATCCACTCCCAGCCTTTGCCTCCCTCGGCCATGGCCAGGGGGGCGCTCTTGCCCGTCCTGTGGCCCAGGCCGAATTCCAGAAGCATGAGGGGAACGCCCACGGTGATGAAGGCCACGGCGTACGGGATCAGGAAGGCCCCTCCGCCGTTGCTGTAAGCCATGTGGGGGAAGCGCCAGATGTTGCCCAGGCCCACGGCGGACCCCATCGCCGCCAAGATGAAGCCGAGACGGCTGCCCCACTCCCCGCGTGCTGGATGACCGGTTGCGCTCGGCAACTTCTCCCCCTTCGGCTCCGAGAAACCCGTGAATTCTATCACGGGCCGAGGACCGGACCGCCGCCCGATTCAAGCCCCGTATTCTGTGTGTTTTTGGCAAGCGGTCCGGCTTACGGTATGGGCGCCTTTTGGGCGCGTAGCGCTTTAAAAGCCTCTTTCAATCAAGGCCGCCTTCCTCGCCAGGCCGGGCAATCCACAAATGAATTTTCTGACGGATGGGCGGTTGACTTTTTCAACTTCGATCCCAAATCCTTCCCTGGGACTTCGCCGAGGGCGAAAACTTGACGGCAATCCCATATCCTAGCGGATGAAAAACGACTCGAACCGAGACGATGGGATTTCCACCCTTCATCCCAGGCTCTCAAGGAAATGACAGAGCGACCGGAAACCCAGCCTCTCGCCCGCATTTGGCAGCGGCTCTCGCCGACTGACCGAATGCCTTCCCAGAAAGAGAACTCCACGGGATACCGGTGGCTGGTCCGGGACGGAGTGACCAGCCAGGTCATGACCTCCCTCCACTCGGGCGCCTTCCTGGTGGCGTTCATCCTTCTGTTGGGGGGCACAAACTTTCACGTGGGCCTGATGGCTTCATTTCCCTTCCTGACTCAATTGCTCCAATTGCCCTCCATCTGTCTTGTGGACCGCATCGGCCAGCGGAAGCTCATCTCGTTTCTCGGGGCCGCGCTGGCCCGCCTGCTGTGGATTCCGCTGATGGCGCTTCCCCTGGTTCTGGCCGGATCCGAGGCGCTGAAGTGGGCGGTGGTCGTGTTTTTCCTCTCTTCCTGTTTGGCGGCGGTCTCGAATTGTGGTTGGAGCTCGTGGACGCGCGACACTCTTCCGTCGGAGAAGCAGGGCCGGCTGATGTCCAACCGGATGCGTCTCCAACTGGGCGCGGCAATGGCGGCCAGTCTCGCGGCCGGTTACCTGTTGACTTATTGGAAACGCGTTTTCCCGGCGTTCGAACTCCACGGATATCTTTTGGTGTTCCTGGTGGGGACAGTCTTGGGCCTGGCCGGGGCTTACTCTCTCGCCCGAATCCCTGAGCCTGTGACGCCGCCACCGGCGGAACCCTTTTCCCTTCGGAAGATCCTTGCCAAGGCATTACAGGACGACAACTTTCGCCGGTTGCTGCACTTCCTGGCCGCCTGGAGCTTCGCCATCAATCTGGCGGCGCCCTTTTTCGCCGTCTACATGCTGAGGCGCCTGGGGCTCCCTATCAGCTGGGTGGTCGTCATGACCGTCATCAGCACGCTGTCCAACATGCTGGCCCTTAATCTCTGGGGCGGGATCTCGGACCGGTTCAGCAACAAGTCCGTCCTGGCGGTGAGCGGCCCCCTTTTCTTCTTGGGCATCCTGGCCTGGCCCTTCGCCGCCATCCCGGAAACACTCATCCTCACGCCGGTGCTCCTCATTCTGATCCACGTCGCCTTGGGGGTCTCGATGGCGGGGGTGACGCTGGCGTCGAGCAACATCGCCTTGAAACTGGCGCCGGAGGGGGAGGCGACGGGATACCTTGCAGTCAACGCCATGACGGCGTCCCTGTTCTCCGGGGTCGCAGCCCTGCTCGGGGGAGGCCTTGCCTACCTATTCGCCTCTCGCGAGCTCTATCTGATGTTGGGGTACTTTGAGTCCGGCAGTGCAAGGGAGGTCTCTTTCCCCCTCCTCAACTTGCGGGGTTTGGACTTCCTGTTCTTCTCCGCTGTGTTGATCGGCCTCTACGCGACTCATCGGCTTGCGCTGGTGAGAGAGGAAGGTGAAGTGGAGGAGCCGATTGTCGTCCGAGAGCTTCTTGCCGAGGGGATGCGCGGGGCCGGGCACCTCACGACGGTTGGTGGACCGGTCCGGTTGACGGGGTTCCCATTTGGCAGACTCATACGCTTTTTCAATGATTTCCCTGAACGGTAACGTCAGGGCCTGTTCGGTTGTTCTTATCTAGGCTGAATGATATGGATGAAGTGGTGAACAGAGCGACTGATCGCTTTGATGGAGCGATTCAAGGCGTTCGGGCGGGGAAGCCTGGAGATTTTGAACTCGCTGTGCGGGTCCTCTTGGCAAAGGGTTCGCCGCGCATCCCAGAGCTCGGACCGAACCCTGGCCGGGGCGAGCCGGAAGTCGGGCAAGAACAAAATGAACGCTGAGAAGACCTCCCGGGAAAAGGCGCATACCGAGCCCGTCCGCCACGACATGTCCCTTTTGAGCGAAGATGACCTCTTCCTCTTCAATGAGGGAACCCACTATCGTCTCTACGAGAAGCTGGGGGCGCATCCCCTGAGCCGAAACGGGTGGGAGGGGACTTACTTCGCTGTCTGGGCGCCCAACGCCGAGCGGGTTTTTGTGATGGGGGATTTCAACGGTTGGAACACCGGCAGCCATCCCTTGTCTCAAAGGGGACAGTCCGGGATCTGGGAGGGGTCCATCCCTCAAGTGGGCCGGGGAGCTCGCTATAAGTATCACATCCTTTCCAGAAATCACGGATACCGGGTGGATAAGGCCGATCCCTTCGCCTTCCGGTCTGAAATCCCCCCGAAAACGGCCTCTATCGTTTGGGATCTGGAACATTCCTGGAAAGACCGGGAGTGGATGGAGGAGCGGAGTACACGAAACGCCCTGGACGCCCCCCTCGCGATTTACGAGGTCCACCTGGGTTCTTGGAGGCGGGTGCCGGAGGAGAAAAACCGCTCGCTCTCCTATCGGGAGCTCGCCCGCCCGCTCATCGAGCACGTGAAGCAGATGGGCTTCACCCATGTGGAGTTCCTGCCGGTCATGGAGCACCCCTTTTACGGTTCCTGGGGATACCAGGTTGCGGGCTATTTCGCCCCCACGAGCCGGTACGGCTCCCCCCAGGACTTCATGCACCTCATCGACGCCCTGCACCAGAACGGAATCGGCGTCATCCTCGACTGGGTTCCCTCCCACTTCCCCACCGACGGACACAGCCTCGCCTACTTTGACGGGACCCACATCTACGAGCACGCCGATCCCCGGCTGGGACTGCACGCCGAATGGGGGAGCAACATTTTTAACTACGGACGACACGAGGTCCGCAGCTTCCTCATCAGCAACGCCCTTTTCTGGCTGGAGAATTACCACGCGGACGGCCTTCGGGTGGACGCGGTGGCCTCGATGCTCTACCTGGATTACGCCCGCAAGGAAGGGGAATGGATTCCAAACCGTTTCGGGGGAAACGAAAACCTCGAGGCCATCGAATTCCTCCGCCGCCTCAACGAGGCCGTTTACGAGCGCCATCCCGACGTCCAGACCATCGCCGAGGAATCGACCGCCTGGCCCATGGTCTCCCGCCCGACCAACCTGGGGGGACTGGGCTTCGGCCTGAAGTGGGACATGGGTTGGATGCACGATACGTTGGGATACGTGAGCCGGGACCCCGTCCATCACAAGTATCATCACAACGAGATCACCTTCCGCTCGCTGTACTCCTTCTCGGAGAACTTCGTCCTCCCGCTTTCCCACGATGAGGTTGTGCACGGGAAGGGGTCTCTCTTGGGAAAGATGCCGGGGGACGACTGGCAGAAATTCGCCAACTTGAGGCTGCTGCTCGGCTATATGTACGCCCAGCCCGGCAAGAAACTGATTTTCATGGGGGCCGAATTCGGACAGTGGAGCGAGTGGGACCACGACGGAAGCCTGGACTGGAATCTGCTGAATTACGCCCGGCATACGGAATTGCAAGGGTGGGTGGCGGACCTGAACCGTTTGTACCGGAACGAGCCGGCCTGTCACGAGCTCGACTGCGACAGCAGGGGGTTCGAGTGGATTGACGCCAGCGACAGCCAGCAGAGCATTCTGAGCTTCCTTCGCCGGGCGAGGTCGGGCGAGGCCACCGTCCTCGCGGTCTGCAACTTCACACCCGTCCCTCGTTACAACTACCGGGTGGGGGCTCCGCACGGGGGCTATTGGAGAGAATTGTTGAACAGCGATGCGGTGGAGTACGGCGGGAGCGGGGTAGGCAACCAGGGCGGCCTCTTCGCTTCGGCAACCCCATGCCACGGCCGCCCCTATTCCCTCAACCTCACCCTCCCCCCCCTGGCGGCCGTCTTCTTCAAAGGCGAGGAGCGCAATCAGTGATGGAGGGAACCCGAACATGCTTAGGGGGGCCTTTTTGAAAACCGGCCCCCCTAAAACCCCCCGGAAAACTTTTGACGGCCCGGCACTGCGTGGCCGGGCCTGCTTTTGGGTTGGGCGTGGGTTTGGCGAGGCTGGTTGTCTGGGGCCTGGCGATGGCTCGTGTCTTTGCCCGAATGCGCGCCTTGCTCCGCAAGGCTCCCGCATTCGGGCAACGGGCCAGTTTTAGGCGAAAGAGAGCGGCCCATCAGGGCCGCTCTCTTTCGCGAAGAAAAGGTAGGGCGGGGGGGCGGACGCGCGGCGTCGGGTTTCCGCACTGGCGTGCCTGGTGAATCACCTCTCGAAAGGTGTGCGCCAAAGTCGCTCGGCTTAAGCAGACATGCCTCCAACCGCAGTCCGGCCGGCACGCCAGTGCCCAAAAAGCGCCCCCCGCGAAATGATAGTGCTGTTTCAGCCGGGCGGCTTGCCGAGGAGGTCGGAGGCCAGAAGCGTCAGGATGCGGGAGGCTTTTTCGAGCTGGTCGATAGAGACCGATTCATCGGCGGCGTGCGCCTGAGAAAACTCCCCGGGTCCGAAAACCACGGCGGGGATTCCTGCGCTGGAAAAATGTCGGGCGTCCGTTCCCGCCATGTATCCCATGGGGCGCTGGGGGGAGCCGAGGACCCTTTCGACCACCCGGAGCATGCGCTGGACATAGGGGTGTTGAGCGTCCGTCTCGAAGGGAGTAAAGATTTTTGTAATCTCGACGCTGGCGTCCAGTTCGGGGTCATCCCGGCGAAGCGCATCCACGATGGCGACAATCTCCTCTCTGGCTTGCTCGGGCGTCTCGTGGGGAAGGGTCCGCCTGTCCATGACCATCTCGCATTGGTCCGGGACCATGTTGGGTTTCACCCCGCCTTGGATGATCGCCACGTTGGCCGTTGGGGGGGGAAGATAGGGGTGGGTCCGGGCGTGAATCGTGGGTATGTACTCTGTCCGGATGGTCTCCACGATGCGGCTCATCTTGTAGATGGCGTTCACCCCCGCCCGGTCAGCGATGCTGCTGTGGGCCGCCTTTCCTTTGACGCTCACCCGGAGGTGGACGCCCCCGCGGTGCGCCGCCGCCACGTGACACTCGGTCTGCTCCCCCACCACGGCGAAGTCCACACCCCTCAAGACTCCCTTTTCGACGACGTGGATCGTCCCCCCGGGCTCTCCAAACTCTTCGCCTGAGGCGAAGCAGAGCAAGAGGTTTCCCGACAGGTCCTCCCGGTGCGCGGCCAACACTTCGGCAACGCTGAGCATCACGGCGATGTCGTTCTTCACGTCGCAGGCGCCCCGGCCGAAGACGCGGCCGTTTTCCACCACACCGGCGAAGGGGTCCTTCGTCCAGGAGGCGAGACTGCCGGGGGGTACGGTATCGAGGTGGGCGTGAAAGCAGAGTGTGATTCCGGGCCTCTTTCCCGAAAGGCGTCCCAGGAAGTTCGGGCTCTCTGGGCGGAGCGTCGCCTCCGCCACCTCGAGGCCCGCAGCCCGCATCCGCTGGGCGGTGTATTCCCCCATCTCCCGCTCCGAACCGGTGGGGCTGGGGATTCCAATCGCCTCCACAAGCGTTCGGATCAGGGCTTCCGAATCAATCTCGTTGAGCCATTCCGTTCCAGGGGTCATCGTCCGCTGACTTGCATGTCACAGTGCGCTGAGTTCGACCGGGCGTCCTCGCGCGATTCATCTCATCATGCTGCCGAAGCCTGGAAATGTCCACCACACAGACAAGGACTCGCTTTTGTTCATCCCGGGGGGCGCTTTTTGGGCACTGGCGTTCTGGCAGAATGATTGCGGGGGGCGCTTTTTGAAAGGCGCCCCCCCACACCCCCCCGCAAAACTTTTTGTTCGCGATGGAATGCGGCCCTGCAGGGCCGCATTCCATCGCCTAAAACTGGCTCATTGGCCGGATGCTGCGGCTGCCGCAGGCAGACGGGCATCCGGCCAAAGAAAGAAGCCACCAATAGGCGACAGACCACCGGTCCTGCCAACCCCACACACATCCCAAAGCAGGCCCGGCCATGCAATGCTAGGCCGTCAAAAGTTTTTCAGGGGGTCCAGGGGGACGGTTTTTCAAAAAAGTCCCCCTGGAAATCTCGCAGGTTTTCAAAACATGTCCTCAGCGAAGATGCCTCACTCGTGCCTTGACGCCCCGGCTGGCGCGTGCTGAGATTGGGCGGTTCGCCTCGCTCCGCTATCCGGCTGTCTCCGGGAGAAGTTCGTTCCGCCGTTTTCCGAGAGGAACATGATCCGCCGTCTCATCGCCGCCTCGGGGATCGTTTTGCCGCTTATCCTCCTTGCCTGGGGACCCCCGGAGGGGCTGAGCGCGGAAGGCCACAAGGCCCTGTCCCTGGCGCTTTTCGCCATCCCCTTTTTCCTGGCGGAGACGATCCCGGTCGGTTTGACCGGCCTGATCCTCCTCCTTTTGTTCGTCCTCTTGGGCGTGGTCTCTCCCGGCGTCGCCTTCTCGGGGTTCACGACACCAGCCTTCTGGCTGGTCTTCTCGGCGTTCCTTTTAGGCGGCGGGATGCTTCGCACGGGCCTGGCCCGCCGGATGGCCTTCGTGTTCATCCGGGCGCTCGGGAACCGGTTCGACCGTGTGCTCATGGGGTTTTGCGTCCTCGGCTTCCTTCTGACGTTCGGGGTTCCGTCGGCCAACGCGCGGGTTGCGCTTCTCATCCCCATCGCCTTGGAGATCGGCTCCGCCTTCGGGCTGGAGCTCCGGTCCCGCGGATGCGCCGCCCTGGTCCTGGCGACCACGATGTCCGCCTTCTTTCCGGGCTTTGCCGTGCTCACCGCCAACGTCCCGAATCTGGTGCACGTGGCCGTGGTCGAATCGGTGTCCGGCGCCTCCCTCTCCTACGGCCAGTGGGCGTACCTTCATCTTCCCGTTCTCGGCCTGGTCCGTGTGGCCTTGATCTTCCTGACCATCCGGATCTTCCTTTGGCCAAAGGAGATCCTGACCCTTCAAAGCGGGCTTCGGGTTGCGGGGTCCGAGGGGCCTCTGAGCCTTGAGGAGCGGAAGATGATCGGCCTTCTTTGTGTCGCCGTGGGTTTATGGGTGACGGATTTCCTTCACGGCCTGAAACCGGCATGGGTAGGGCTGGGAGCGGCAGTGGCGACCCTGTTGCCCGGCATTGGAGTCCTGAAAGAAAAGGACATGGGACGGCACCTCAATCTCCCGTTCCTGATCTATCTAGCAAGCATCTTCGGCCTCGGGACGACCCTTGCGGCGACCGGCGTGAGCCAGTGGGCGGGGGAGATCATCTTCCGGGTCGTGCCCCTGGCAGAGATGGGGGACGCCTTGCAGGTTGCGGTCCTGGCTGTGATCACGCTCTTGCTGGGGATCCTCACGACCCACCCGGCGATCCCCGCCGTCTTGACGCCCATCGTCATCACATACGCGGCAGCGGAGGGACTCGACGTCAACCGCCTTCTGATGGCCGAGATCCTGGGGTTCAGTATCAGTTTCTTCCCCTACCAGACGCCGCCGATGGTCACCGCCCAGGGCTTCGGCGCGTTCAGCGGCCAACAGGCCTTGCGCGTCCAGGTGCCCTTCGCCTTCCTGAGCCTGGTCGTGGTCATCCCCCTGACCATCCTGTACTGGAAGGCGATCGCCTTCTTGCCGTAAAGCCTTCAGAGAACCAACGGGGCGCGCGAATCGTGGTAGACTTCCCCCAAATCCTTCACGTTGAAGACGGCTCGAACAAGCGGGGAGTTCTCCGCACTGCATTCTGCACATAAAGGATGGAGACATGAGCGACACGCCCTGGGCATGCGAAGATTTCTGGGTCGGCCCGCTGAACTATTCCGATGAGGTGACAAGCCGGCTCGACCTCCCTGAGAAGGTGGAGATCCACGACGTCACCCTCCGGGATGGAGAGCAGACGCCCGGCGTGGTCTTTCGCATCGAGGAAAAGCTTGAGATCGCCCGGGCGCTGGACGATCTGGGCGTGGACCGGATCGAGGGGGGCATGCCCGCCGTCTCGGCCGACGACGCCAAGGCCATCGAGGAGATGGCGAGGCTGGGGCTGCGGGCCAAGCTGATGACGTTCTGCCGCGCCACCCCGGCCGACGTGGACCTGGCGCTCAAATGCGGAGCCGACGGTGTGGTCATCGAGATCCCTTGCAGTCTGCCCAAGCTCAAGTATCAGTTCGCCAAGTGGAGCGCGCGGGACGTCATCGAACGGAGCGTCGAGACCGCGTCTCACGCCAAGGCCGCCGGGCTCCATACGGTTTACTTCCCCTACGACACCACCCGGGCGGACCTGGAATTCCTGGACCGCCTCCTCGGCGAGGTCATGGACCGGGCGTCGCCCGACTCGGTGGGCGTCGTGGACACGATGGGGTGCCTGCTGCCCCGCGCCATGGAGGTCCTGATCCGGCGGGTCCGCAGCCGGGTACAGATCCCCGTGGAAGTCCACACCCACAACGACCTGGGAATGGGCATCGCGACGACGCTCTCGGCGGTCGGGGCCGGGGCCGGGGTGGTTCACGCGAGCATAAACGGCCTGGGCGAGCGCAGCGGCAACGCCGCTCTGGACGAGGTGGCGGTGGGCCTCAGGGCCCTCTACGGCTTGCCGGTGGGGATCCGGTTCGACAAGCTCGGGGAAGTGAGCCGCCTGGTGCAGCGTCTTTCCGGCTATCCCCTGGCGCCGGGCAAACCGCTGACCGGCCTCAACACGTTCACGCGAGAGTCGGGCATCGGCATTGACATGTTGTACGAGAGACCGCTGGCGATGTTCTCGGTCGCGCCCGCCTTCGTGGGCAACCGGCCGCGCGCGGTCCTGGGTAAAAAGAGCGGGGCCACTTCGATCCGGGTCAAGCTGGAGGAGACCGGCTTGAAGCTGGAGGACGAAGAGAAGATTCAGGCGACCCTGGCCGAGGTCAAGCGGCGGTCGATTGAGAGGAAAGGGCTGATCGACGATGACGAGTTCCGCGGGATCGTCCAGTCTTTGCAATCTGATTGATCCGCCCGGCCCAAAGGATCTCGCCGTATGGATTTCTCCCTGACCCCTGAGCAGCGCGAGCGCCGCTTGCCCGAGCTGGTGAAAAACCCCCGGGCCCTTCTGGCCACGGCCGATACCGGACCCCTCTTCGGCTCGGACAACATCCCCCCCTGTGACGCCCCCGGCGTCGGGACGCAAGCGACCACGGCCCGGAGCTTCATCCGGCGGACGGTCGGGGCGGCCGAGCGGCCCTTTTTGGAGAGGCCATGAAAACGAATCTCAAGACGCTGCAAAAAGTCTGGGCGAAGGTCGATGAACAGGAGCTGATTTCCCTGGCGATGGACGTGGTGAGTACGCCGAGCACCACCGGAAGCGAGGAGGCCGCCGCCAGGCTTCTGGTGGACTGGCTGAACGAAAGAGACATCCCCGCCTACTATCAGGAAGTGGAACCCGGACGGGGAAACGTGGTCGGCCGGCTGAAGGGCACAGGGGACGGGCCTATCCTGATGTTCAACGGCCACCTGGACACGGCCCTTTCGGGCGATCCCCAGGATGTCCTGTTCGCCGGGCGAATTCGGCCCGAGTGGAAGGCCTCGGCCCGCCGCGTCCGAAATCTCATTTACGGAAGCGGGATCGTCAACGACAAAGGCCCGCTTTCCTGCGCCCTTGTCGCCGCCCACGCTATCAAAAAATCCGGTGTGAAGCTGAAGGGCGACGTCCTCCTGACGGGGGTCTGCGGCGAGATCGGCAGAGCTCCGGTGGACGGCTATCAGGGGGCGGCCTATCGCGGCAAGGGCGTCGGGATGCGTTACTTGCTGACACACGGCGCTGTGGCCGATTACGCCATCGTCGTCGAACCCTCCCGCCTGGCGATCACGTGGGCCCAGTCGGGGGCGGTATTCATCAAGATCACGGTCTGGGGCGAGCCGATGTACGCCCCCTACGTCCAACACCCCGAAGACCTCCGCAAAAGCTTGAACGCCGTCGTCAAGATGAGCACCCTGATCGAGCCCTTGGAGGCCTGGGCGCGGCAATACGAGAAAGAGCACACCTATCGGTTCGGGGCGGGGCTTCTCGTCCCCAAGGTCAACATCGGGTCTATCCTGGGCGGGGCGCCCTTCAAGCCCAACTTCTCCCCGGGCGTCTGCAACCTGTACGTGGAAGCCTTCACCGCTCCGGGGACCCGGCCCCTGGACGTATTGCGCGAGGTGCTGGAAGTCATCCGAGGGACCGGCCTCGAGGCCGAGACCGAGCTTTACCTCTCCGTTCAGGGATATGAGTCGAAAAACGTTGCGCCGCTGGTGGAGACCATGCGCTGGGCGTACCGGGCGGTCCGGAAAACGCCGCCGAAACCCATCGAGACGGCGCTCAGCAGCACGTACGCGGACCTCAACGTCCTGGCGGAGATGGGCATCCCGGCCATCAAATGCGGTCCCGCGCCGGAAGACCCCCGGTTGAAACCGGCCACCGGAGAGGTCCAGAAGATAAAGGACCTGGTCGACGCAGCCAAGATGTACGCCTCCGCTGCGCTGGAGGTCTGCAACCACCTGCCGGTGAGGTGAGGGGGATCGGTGCGGGGGGCGATTTGGATTCTTGAATTTTCCAGGGGGCTTTTTTGAAAACCCGCCCCCCTGGACCCCCCGGAAAACTTATGACGGCCCGGCACTGCATCGCCGGGCCTGCATTGGTTGGGTGTGGGGTTGGGTGGGCCGCTTGTGTTCGCCCCTTCGATGGCCTTTCCTTTCGCTGGGTGCGTGTGAATCATAGCAGATGATCTCGGCTTCGTAGAGACTCGAGGGCACAGGAGGGAACGGTCCTTTCTTACTAGTACCTCAACTTCGCTTAAGTTTCTAATAGTTGTTGACAATGTCATTCTTTTTTCCCTAAAATCAGAAGTGGGCCGTTTAGGTGGGAGAGAAGATAACAGGCCATGCTGAGGATTTCGAATTCTCTAGCCGTTTGCTATCCGTTGCCTACGTGCAAGCAGATCCGTACTGATCCAGATAGTTCTCTCGGTCATTGTTTTGGTCGTACCATTAAGGAGCGTCGGCATGAAACGCGAAAGTGAACAACAATTCGTTGCAGCTCTAAGGAAATACGTTCCGATCGTTAAAGATGCACAATCTCGGCGGGTAAGCGAGGCAATAACAAAGCTCCACCTGTCTCAATTCTTAACTGAGGTTTTGGGTTACGATCTTTTTACGGATGTAATTCCCGAACACGGAATAAAAGCTCGCTACGCTGATTTTGCAATCCGAATCCGGGAAGATATCAAGTTCCTAATTGAGGTAAAACAGGTTTCGTTGTCTCTAAAGCAAAGGCATCTCTTTCAGTTAACTAACTATGCCGCAAGTGAGGGGATTGAGTGGTGCCTTCTTACCAATTCTGCCAGCTTTGAACTTTACCATGTGGAATTTAAAAAGCCCGTTTCGTGGAAGTTTGTTTTTAGCACGAATTTGATTGATGAGGATTTGTTAGATACGGTTGAGAAACTCTCGTACCTAACAAAGCGGAGCATGCAGCGTGACGAGATCGAGGAATATTGGCGGAAAATAGAATTCTTGAATCCTACTTCGATAGCTGAAGCCATCCTTTCTGATGATAGTATTAAAGTAATTCGCAGGATGCTAAGAAAGAAAATGAATTTATTAGTTTCTGAAAAGGAACTTGCTGCAGTAATTCGAAGTGAGGTGATTCGAGAAAGAATTTCTAAGGCCCTTGAGGAAATTGAGCGAGAAGGGCGGAGCGAAGAATCAGTTAAATCACGTGTCAAGAAAACTGAAAGCAAAGGCCTGATAGTGGAACAAGAATCCGGCTCGGCTGTTGAGTCAGGTTCCAGCAGAGTGGACTGGAAAAGGGTTTTTGAGGAGTTGCCTCACAGGTTTAATGTTGCCGACTTGGAGAGGAGTTCTGGCAAGAGTAACAGGCCGTACCTTCATATAATTATTCAGAAGTTTCTTAAGGAGGGCTTAATCTGCAGGGTAGCAAGGGGTATTTAGGAGAAGACCGGAGATGAGGGCTCCTCTCAATAGAAACACTTGCTTCGGAGGAGTAGATTCGTCGGTTGATGGGAGACAGATGACCTAATCCGTGATCTTTTTTGGGGTTGCGCAAAAAGCGGATGCTATTGATTCCTGCGTTAATAATGGCCTATCTGAGTGCATTGGGCCGGTGCAGAGCCCGGCCCCTACATCTGCTCACATCCGCGACATTCGTTTCGTAGGGGCGGGTCCCCGTACCCGCCCGAATGCCTGGCAGGAACGCAGGCGCGCAGCGCCTACGTTCCGTCAAAAGTTTTCCGGGGGGTCCTGGGGGGCCGGTTTTCAAAAAGGCCCCCCAGGGAAGAAAAAGCGCCCCCGCAAGAATAAAGGAGGCTGAGTCATGAGAGTTCTCGTCAGTGGAGCGAGCGGCCTCATCGGTTCGGCCTTGGTTCCTTCTCTGAGCGCCGCCGGGCACAGCGTCGTCCGCCTCGTCCGATCGAGGCCGGGGGCCGGCGGGGACGAGGTGACGTGGGACCCCGCAGCCGGGACCTTGGACGCGCCGAGCATTGAGGGGATG
>JBHIBA010000092.1:0-14215 GCA_046758845.1 Nitrospinota bacterium | reverse complement strand
CACCAACGCCTGCGGTAAGACATTCCGACGTCTCCAAAGATTCTCACGCGGCCAGAATACCACTCCAGAGCCCGCAAATCGATCATCGATGAGGCGGATCAGCCTTTAGACGATCCTTCGGGTCCCGGCGCCTCTTCCGGCGGGCCGTAGCCCCCCCCGCCGGAGCTCTCCACCAGAACCACGTCGCCCTGCGCGAGTGAAACCGTCTCCTTTCCCTTGATGCGCCGCCCGTTCTTTCCCGGGTTCAGCGTAACCCGGAACGTCTCCCCCGACTCGCCGCCGAATGCCCCCCACGGCGGGATCTGTTCCCTTTCCAGCATCGTCGTCACGCGCGCCTCGGGCGCCAGCATCCGGTAGCGCCGGCGGACTCCCAGGCCCCCCCGTCTTCCACCCGCGCCCCCGCTTCCGTCTCTGAGCGAGTAGGACTCGACCCGCATCGGGTACTCGGCCTCGAGGGACTCGATGGGCGTGTTCATGACATTGCTCATATGGACCCTTGTGGCGTGGCTCCCGTCCCGGTGGGCGGCCGCGCCCTCCCCGCCCGCGTGAACTTCGTAAAGAATAAATGTCGAGCCGTCGGCGCGCCTGCCACTGAAAAGCGTCAGACCCGAGGTCGTCGGCCCGCCGGCGGTGATTCGATCGGGGAGAACCGGGGCGAGAGCGCGAAAGACGGCGTCCACCACGCGCTGGGACGTCTCGTGATTCCCCCCGACCCGCGCGGCCTCCCGCCCGGGGTTCAGCAGGGTGTCCTCGGGAACGTGGAGGATGAGGGGCCGACAGCAGCCATCGTTCATGGGGATGCCCTCGCCCACGAGAACTTTCATGCTGTAGAAAACGGAGGCGGCCGCGATGAAGGGGGTCGTGTTGATGGGAAAGGGTGCGGGAGGGGCCGTGCCGGAGAAGTCAAACTCCGCCTCATCCCCGCGGATCCGGATGGTCACCCGGATGGGCAGGGGGTCTTCGCCTTCTGCGAAGGGGTCCATGGAATCCTCGCCTTCGTACACCCCGTCCGGTATCGCGGTGACGGCCCTGCGCATCCGGATCTCCGATTCCTCCTGCATGCGCTGGAAAGCAGCGAGGACCGTCCCGCGGCCCCATTGCCCGAAGATATCCAGGAGACGGGTTTCGGCCACGGTCTGGCTGGCGTACTGGCCGAGGATGTCCCCCTCCCGCTCCTCCCGGCCCCGGACGTTTTCCAGGATGAAATCCAGCGTCTCTCGGACGAGGCGGTCCGCTTGGAAGATTCTCACCGGAGGAATCCTCAGACCTTCCTGATACGTTTCCGCGGCGTCGGGGACGTAGCTGCCGGGAAGAGCGCCGCCGGTGTCGGGCCAGTGGGCGAGACAGACAGCGAAGGCGACCACCTCACCTTCCAAGAACACCGGCCGGATCGCCTTCACGTCGGGCAGGTGGTTCCCTCCGATCTCCGGCAGGTTCGTCAGGTACACGTCCCCGGGATGAAGCTCCTGCGCGGAAACCCGTTTGAGGAATTCTTTCACAGTGAAGGCCATGACGCCGAGGTGAACCGGGATGTCCTTTCCCTGGGCGATGAGCCGCCCCTGGCCGTCGGTGAGAACACAGGAAAGGTCGCCCGCCTCTTTCAGCAGGGGCGCCCGGGCCGAGCGCATGACGATGAAGCGCATCTCCTCCGCCGCCGCCAAGACGGCGTTCCGGATCAGCTCCATCGTAACGGGATCGAGGCGGCTCACGGTTTGACTCTGAGAATCAGGTGGCCGCGCCCGTCCACCGTCAGGAACCGGCCTGGGGGAAGAACCGTAACCGACCATTCGTCCTCCACGACCGCCGGCCCTTCGACTTTCTCCTCGGGTCTCAGGGCCGCCCGGTTCAAGACGGGCGTCGAAATCCGCTGGCCGCCGAAAGCCACCTCCCGGCAGCCCAACTCGCGCTCGGCGCACCCGTCCGGCCTCCAGTCCTCCTCCAACCGGACATCCCTCGGGACGACGGCCGAAACCCGCACGTTCGCGCACTCGATGGGCTCATCGGTCACGTAGCGATAAAGGCCCAGATGCTCCCTTTCGAAAGCGGCGCGGACCTCGGCGGCCGTCCAGCCGTCCATCCCGCCCACGGGAACCTCGATTTCGTAGTTCTGCCTTTTGTAACGGAGGTCGAGCGAGGTGCGGACCTGAACGGAACCCGGCGCGTGGCCCTCATCAACCAGGAGGTCCCGGGTGGAAGCCAGCAGGTCTTCCCAGACGGCCTCCAGGCTCTGCGGGGAGAGGTCCTCCAGACTCGCGTGGTGCGTCCGCACCGCTTCGTAGCGGAGGTCTGACGTCAGGCAGCCCAGGGCCGAGAAGACCGAGGACCTCGCCGGGACCACCACGCAGGCCACCTCCAGCGCCCTGGCGAGAGCGGCTGCGTGGAGCGGTCCGACCCCCCCGTACGCCACCAGCGCGCCGTCCCGAACGTCCCGGCCCCGCTCGACCGAGACGAGGCGGAGCGCCCCCAGGACGTTGGCCTCCGCAATCGCCGCGATACCGCGGGCGGTCTCCTCCGGCGACACCCCCAGCCTGCGCGCAAGATTCCCCACCGCTTCTTCGGCCAGGTCCCGGCGGAGGCGGATCCGTCCGCCCAGGACGGCGTCGGGATTCAGGTAACCCAGAAGGAGGTTGGCGTCGGTCAGGGTCGGCTCCTTTCCGCCCAGGCCGTAGCAGGCCGGACCCGGCTCGGCCCCTGCGCTTCGGGGACCCACGTGCAGCGCCCCGACCTCATCCGTCCAGGCCAGCGACCCTCCCCCGGCGCCGATGCTCTCCACCGCCACCGAACCCAGCCGAATGGGCTGCCCTCCTACCGTCCGCTGGCGCATGAGCTCCGCCCTGCCGTCTTCGATGAGGCAGACGTCCGTTGTGGTCCCTCCCATGTCGAGCGCGAGCGCCCGCTTGAACCCCAGGTCCCGAGTCAGCGAGCAGCCCGCGGAGACGCCTGCCGCAGGTCCGGACATGACGAGGTTGAGGGGTCTTTGGCGAAGGGCGGACGCCGACATCATCCCGCCGTTCGACTGCACCAGGTGAAGGTGGGCGTCCCGGCCCGCCAAATCGCTTTCCAGGTGAGAGAGAAAATCCGACGCCATGGGCATCAGGTAGGCGTTCAGGACGGTCGTCAGGGCCCGCTCGTACTCCCGGAACTCCGCGTTCACCTCGCAGGAGAGGCTGACGTGGCGAAACGCCTCGCGCAGGGCCTCGCCCAGCCTTCGCTCATGAGCCGGGTTCGCATAGGAATGGAGCAGGCAGACCGCCACCGACTCGACGCCTGCGCTCTTCAATTGCCGGGTCAGTTCCGGGACCTCTTCCATCCGCAGGGGCGTCAGGACCCGGCCCGAAACGTCCAGGCGCTCGGTGATCTCAAAACAGAGCTCCCGGGAGACGAAGGGCGGCGGGCGGGCCGGCCGGCGGACGTCGTAGATCTCATCCCTGGATTGGCGGGCGATTTCCAGGAGATCGCGAAAGCCCCGCGTGGTCACGAAGGCCGTCCGCGCCCCCCGCCGCTCCTCGAGCGTGTTGGTGGCTACGGTCGTGCCGTGAACAACGTGCAGGCCCTTGAGGGTTTCGCCGGAGGCTTTCTCCGCCACCCGTTCAAGCGCCCGCAGGAGCGCCGCCGCAGGGCGGGCCGGATCGCTCGGCACCTTGAACTCCACACAATGGCCGTCCGGGTCAAGGGCGACGACGTCGGTGAACGTTCCCCCAACGTCCACCCCTACCCTCCAGGCGCGTTCGCTCATCGTTCTGAGTCCCGACGGAGCGGAAGGGGAAGACGACTCAAGGCTGCGCGGCCCTCTCCGGGAGGGAGGCCAGGGCAGCCAGGACCCGTTCGGGTGTGATGGGGAGCTCCCGGACGGGCATCCCAAGGGCGTCGGCCACGGCCAGGGCGACCGCGGCGGCGGCGGGCGTGAGGGAGGGCTCGCCGATCCCCTTGGCCCCGAAAGGCCCCAGTCCGCATTCCGATTCCAGGATCTCCGCCTTTACGTCGGGGGTGTCGAGGGCCGTGGGCAGGAGATAGGTCTCCAAGTTCGGCGTTTGGGTGACGCCGTCGTTGAGGATCACCTCCTCCATCAGACTCTGACCGAGTCCCATGTAAGCCCCCCCTTCCATCTGACCCTCGACGCTGGTCCGATTGACGGCCCGTCCCACATCGAAACAGGAGGCCAGTCGGCCGACACTGACTTCGCCCGTCTCGCTGTCCACGGCCACCTCCGCACCGACGGCCCCGAAGGTGTAGTCGTTAAAGGCGCGTCCCTGGCCCGTCCGGGGGTCGATGGGCTCGCCCCCCGGAGCGTCCCACTTAGCTAGGTTGCCGAGCGGCCTCCCCGTCGCGGCCATCCGGCGGATGACCTCTGAAAGCTCCAGACCCCGCTCGGGAAACCCCTTCACAAGAACCCGCCCGTCGTGGAGCTCGAGCTCTTCCGAAGGAACCTCCAGGAGGTCCCCCGCAACTTCCAGCAGATTGCGGCGGATCTCCCGGCTGGATTTGAAAACGGCGTTGCCGCTCATCATGAGCTGCCGGGTGGCCGTCGTCGTTCCCGCAAGGGGGGTGAGCTGGCTGTCGGCCCGCTGCACGGTGATCTTCCCCGGGTCCACGCCGAGGACTTCCGCCGCGATGGTGGCCAAGGAGGAGGCCTGTCCCCCGCCGTGGTCCGGGGCGCCGGCGCGGACCACCAGGCTGCCGTCCGTCTCGAACCCGACCCACGCCTGCGAGCTGTCATGCGTCCAGTGCATCCGGCCGTAGGGAGTCATGCTGGAGGCGACGGCCCGTCCGATGCGGAATCGGTCGCGTTTTTCTCCCGTCCCGGTATCGGAGTCGGCGAAGGCCGAACCGGCCGGTCTTTCCAGGGCCTCGCGGCAGCGCCGGGCCGCCTCGGCCAGGTCCACCTCCGAGCGGATGTCCTCGCCGGTTCCGAGGGTATCCCCCCTGCGCAGGTAGTTGATCTCCCTCAGCCGGTCGGGGTCCATCCCCAGCTTGCGCGCCAACGCCCCCATCTGCATCTCGTAGGCGAAATTGCTCTGGAGGGAGCCGAAGCACCGCATCGCGCTGGCGAAGGTGTTGTTGGTGTAAGCGCCCCGGGCGTCCACTTTCACGTTGGGGATCCGGTAAGGTCCCGTGGCGGTGACGGCGCTGTAGTTCACGACCCAAACGCTCAGGTAGGCGTAGGCGCCCCCATCGGCCACGAGATCGGCTTCCAGGGCGGTGATGCGGCCGTCTCGCTTCGCCCCGCTCTTGTACCGCATGACGAAGGGGTGGCGCTTGCCGTGGGCCAGGATGGATTCCTCCCGCTTGTATTCCAGGCGCACGGGACGCCCCGTCTTCCAGGCGAGAAGCCCCAGGAAGACCTCGACGGTCACGTCCTCTTTGCCGCCGAACCCCCCGCCCATGTAGGCGCACCGGATGCGGACCTTGCTTTCGGGAATCCCGAGGGCCTGGGCGACGTCCCGGTAATGTTCCAGCACCTGGGTTCCCACGCAGAGGTTGACGACCCGGTCCTCATCCACCCAGGCGACCCCCGTCTCGGTCTCCAGATACGCGTGGTCGATGAACTGCGTCCTGTACGCGTTCTCCACGATGACGTCGGCCTCGGCGAACCCGGCGTCCACGTCGCCCTTGCGGATGGCCCAATGGCAAACCAGATTCCCGCCCTCGTGGACCTGGGGGGCACCCGGCCGGAGGGCCTCCACCGGATCGAACACGCCGGGCAGGGGCTCGTAGTCCACCCGAACGCGACCGAGCGCCTCCGCCGCCGCCCCTTCGGTTTCCGCGGCCACCAAGGCCACCGGCTCGCCGAGATAGCGCACCCGATCCCGCGCCAGGATCTGGTGGAAGGCCTTGTACGAACTCTCTCCCGAATCGGAGACGCGGCCCGGCAGGCCGGCCATCAACTCGTTGCAGGGCACGTCTTCGGCCGTGAGGACGCAGACCACGCCGGGAACCGCCAGGGCCGGCGCCTTGTGGATGCGGAGAATGCGGGCCGAAGGGTGCTCGGCGCGCAAGACGCGCCCCACCAGCGCGCCGCGGGGCAGAAAATCCGATGCGTACGAGAGGGTCCCCCCCGCCTTATCCACCGCGTCGTGGCGGACCATCCGGCCGCCGACCACACTTTGGCGCTCGGCTACCGCGATTCGCTCCTTGAACGCCATCTCACGAGCTCTCCGATCCGCGCCGGCCGCTTCGCTCGCGCAGGGGGTCCGGGTCAAACGTCCCATCCGCTGTCGATGACCATCGCCTGACCCGTCATGTTGCGCGACTTCTCCGAGCAGAGGTAAACCACGGCGGCGGCGATTTCTTCCTCCTCAGGGAAGCGTCCCAGGGCCATCTCGCTGGTGTACTTGCGATAAACGTCTTCCGTGGAACAATTCCAGACCCTGGCCTTCTCCGTGATGATCTTGTTCATCCGATCGCCGGAAACGGGACCGGGGCAGATGCAATTGACGTTGATGTTGTACGGACCCAGCTCCAGCGCCAGGGTTCGGGTGAAGCCCCGCACGGCCCACTTGGAGGAGGAATAGGCTGCGCGATTGACGTACCCCCGGAGGCCGGAAGTCCCGGCGAGATTCACGATCTTCCCCCACCTCTTTTCGATGAACGTGGGGATGACGTGCTTGCAGCAGAGGAAGGTCCCCTTCAGGTTGACATCCAGGACGTAATCCCAGTTCTCAACCAAGATCTTGTGGACCGGCATTTCGACGGGGCCGATGACGCCCGCCGTATTCACCAGGATGTCCATCGTCCCGAAGGTCTTCATCGCCTCATCGACCATGGCCTTCACCCGGTTTTCGTCGCGGACGTCCACCGACGCGGTGATGGCCTCCACCCCGGGGACCTCGTTGCGGATTTCCTCGACTTGCGCGTCCAGCGCGTCCCGATCCCGGGCGCAAAGGCAAAGACGCGCCCCTTCCCGCGCCAGGCCGAGGGCGACGCTTCCGCCCATCCCCTTGGCCCCCCCCGTGACGATGGCGACTCGGTCTTTCAGCACCAATGGATTACTCTCCGTTGTTTTGCGGTTGCGCCCGAACGTCTCCGCTTCGGCCCCATACCTGAAACAACCGGCATTTTCCCGCCTCTTCAGACCTTACGGTAATGTGCCGAAACGCCGAGGGCAAGCCTGAACCTCATCCCGGCACCCAGAAGATGTCACCCAGCCATCAGTCGGACAGCGCCCGGAGCTTTTCCCGCACCGCCCGGAGGACCTCCTCGGGGAGGGTGCATCGCTCAGCGGTCCAGCCCTCCAGGGGGGCGGTGGCGTCGATGCCCACCTTCGCGGTGAGTCCGCGGTCACTGGAAGGGTCCAGGATGGCCCCCATGGCGTGCGGGACGACGAAGATCCCCCGGTCCGCCTGCATCCGAGTCGCCACCGCCCACAAGACCTCCTCTTCGTTGTAAACGTCCACGTCCTCATCCACGACCAGGACCAGCTTCAAGCTCAAGTCCTCGCCCATGGCGGCGAAGATAGCGCTCTTGGCCTGCCCCTCGCTCGTTTTCTTCATCGAGATGTAGCAGTGAAAACGGCAGGCCCCTGAGGGCGGATAGCTCACCGCCCGGACGGACGGCACGATGCCTTTGAGGGTCTGGTAGATCCGGCACTCGCCCGGCACGCGAAGGAGGCCGGTGTGCTCGGCGGAGTTGCCCGAAACGATGTCCTGGAAGATGGCGTCCCGGCGGTGAGACACCGCTGTGACCTCCATGACGTGGCGGGTGGAGGCGCTGGAGGCGTAGCCGGTAAATTCGCTGAAAGGACCCTCCGGCTCCCGGACGCCGGGGAGGATGCGGCCCTCCAGGACGATCTCGGCCCGGGCCGGAACCTCCAGGTCCACCGTCCGGCACGGGACGACCTCCAACGGCTCGCCGAGAAACGACCCCGCAACCTCGAACTCATCGGCTTGGATCGGTCCTTTCCACAGTCCGGCCCCGAAGTAGAACAGGGGGTGGGCGCCGATTACGACGGCCACCTCCAATGGCTCTTCGCGCTCCTCGATCCGCTGCTGGTAGGACCACAGATGCCGCCGGCTGTGAAGGCTCGTCCCCAGGCGATCTCTGCCCTTCACCTGCAAGCGATGAAAGGAGCAGTTGCGTACGCCGCTGTCCGGGTCCTTGGCCACCAGGACTCCGGCCGTGAGGTAAGGCCCGGCGTCCTCGCAGAAGTGGGTGATCAGGGGGAGGCGGAAGAGGTTCACGTCCTCTCCCGTCCAGACGAGGTCCAGAACGGGGCCGGTCCGGAGGAGCTTCGGGGCGATGGGGTTCTGGTCCCGCCAGACCCAAGCCTCCAGCAGTTCCTCCTGGGGTACGCCGAGGGTCTGGGCGAAGCGCATCCGCGTTCCGTAGACGTTGGCCACCACCGGAAAGGCGGTCCCTTCGACCTTTTCGAACCAGAGGATCGGCGATTTTCCGCGACGCTCCAGCTCCAGGGCCATGGCCGTCATCTCGAAGCGGTTGGAGACGGGTTCCCGAATCCGGAGCAGGTCGGAGGGATTTCTTGCTTCCACCTCGCGCAGGAAGCTTCTCAAGTCCTGGGGCGAATCCGGCGTCACGAATCTCTCCGGCGGTTGGGCAAAAATTCGGCCGATGAAGGGACGTCGTGTCTAGTTTCGGGAATTGTTGATTTCGATTGAGCCAGATGTTAGCATCGTTGCCGAGCCATATCCAAGAAATCGAAAGTCGGCGCTTCACGTCCGCGGGCTGTGAAGGGCGATGCGTCTTTATCACTGGGGGGACCAGAGGGAGACCATCACGATGGGTAGAAAGGTCATCACGGTCCTGGCGGCAATCAGTCTTTTGTGTCTGATCGGCTTCGGCGGGAGCCCCGGCTCGGCGGCCGAAAGGGTCTTTCTGAAAATCGGCTCTTCCAGCCTGGGCGGGTCCTGGTTCCCCACCATGTCCCTCACTGCCAGCGTGATCAACTATAAAGTCCCTGGAGTGATCTCAACCGTCACGACCGGGGGAGCCATCACCAACATCCGAAACGTGGAAAACGCCAAAATCGACATGGGGTTCACCTATACCGGGTCCGTTGCAGAGGCCTGGAACACCAAGGATCCTTTCAAGAAACCCCACCGCAATATCCGCGCCATCGGGGTCTATTACCAATCCGCGTTCTCCATCACCGTCCAGGCCCACAGCCCCGTCCGGACCTTCTACGACATCAAGGGCAAGCGGACCACGGCCGGAAAGAAGGGGTGGGGCTCGACGCTGGCGTATGCGCGGATGCTGGAGGCCCACGGCCTGAGCTTTGACAAGATCCGGCAAGCCGGGGGGAAGGTGAGCCACGTGGGGTGGAGCGACGCGGTGCTGCTCATGAAGGACCGGCAGGTGGACGTCATCCAGCTGGCGCAGCCTGTCCCCAATCCCCTCATCATGCAGCTTGAGGCGTCCTTCCCGGTCCGCGTTTTGGGAATCGAAAAACCCATCCTCGAAAAAATCCTCAACACCTACAGAGGATACGTGGCGGTCAAGATCCCCAAAGGGATCTACAAAGGTCAAGAGAGCGACGCCTGGACCATCGCCGACAACGACCTTCTCATCGCCAGCACCCGGATGCCGGACGACCTGGCCTACAAGATCACCCGGGCGATTTACGAGAATCCTCGCCTGTTTAAGAAACTCGCCTGGCTGAAGGGCATGACTTGGAAGAAAGCGGCCGAGGGTGTCCAGATCCCCTTCCACCGGGGCGCCGCCCGCTACTTCAAGGAAAAAGGGGTCAGCGTTCACTCCGAGTGACGATCCGGGACGTTTTCCGCCTTGAACCAGCCGGGGGGATGAGACCTTCCCCCCGGCTTTTTCTCGGATGAGTGCGCGAAACCCCTGCGGCGGGAGAAAGACCCTTGCCCCTTGAGGCCGCGGAACGCCGGGGGAAGCAGGCCGGTACGATGTGGAGCCGCGCGGCCAGCGTCGTGGCCGTTGTGTTTATGGCATTCCACCTCTACACAGCGCATTTCGGGGTGTTCGAAGCCTACTTTCAGCGCTCCCTGGACGTTACCTTCATCCTGCTTCTGGTTTTCTTGATTTACCCCCTGAGCCGCCGGGCCCCGGCCAACCGCTGGTTCCTCGCAGCCGACGTCCTCTCCCTGATTCTGATCGCAGTCATCGGTTATTACAGCGCCGCAAACAGCGAGGAGATCCTCATACGCGCAGGGGCGGCCACCTCGCTGGATCTATGGCTGGGAGGGCTCCTCCTGCTGCTGGTTATCGAGGCCACCCGTCGGGCCGTGGGTTGGCCCATTGTGATCCTGACGCTGGTCTTCTTCGTGTACTCCCTCTACGGGAGAGTTTTCCCGCTCGCCATCGCTCACGGGGGGTATTCCCTGGAGGAGATCATCACGCTGAACTTCATGGCCACCGACGGTCTGTACGGCCTCATCCTCGGCGTCCTGTCCACGTACATCATCATCTTCGTCATCTTCTCCTCATTTCTGGAGGAAACGGGGGCGGTCAACTTCTTCATCAACCTGGCCAACTCCCTGGCGGGGCATTTCTCGGGAGGGCCCGCCAAGGTGGCGGTGGTGTCGAGCACCCTGATCGGCGCCCTTTCGGGAAGCTCGGCCGCCAATGTCGTGACGACCGGGTCCTTCACCATCCCCCTGATGAAGCGGATGGGCTACCGGCCGCAGATGGCCGGAGCGGTCGAAGCCGCGGCCTCCACGGGGGGGCAGATCATGCCGCCTATCATGGGGGCGTCAGCCTTCGTCATCGCGGCGATCCTGGGCGTCTCGTACCTGGAGGTGATGAAGGCCGCCCTCGTCCCCGCGCTTCTTTACTTCTTCTCAGTGGGCCTGGTGGTCCACTTCACCTGCCGGCGGCTCAATCTCAGGGGCCTGGGAAGGTCGGAGTTGCCGCGCTTCACAGAGGTGATGAAAGGGGGCTGGTTCCTGTTTCTTCCCGTGGCGGCCATTGTTCTGCTTCTGCTCCGGGGATACACGCCCTTGAAAGCGGGGATGTGGGCCATCATCGTCATCCTCGTCGTGACGGCATTTCACCGGCAGACCCGCATCACCCCCCGGAAGTTTGTGAACGCCCTGGACAAAGCGGGCCGGGGAATCGTAGCCGTGGGGGTCACGGGCGCCTGTGCGGGGATCATCGTTTCCTTCATCGTCATTTCCGGGTTGGGACTGCGTCTCACCGACCTGATTCAGTTCCTTTCGGGCGGGAATCTCCTGCCAGCGCTGATTTTCACGATGATCGCCTCGCTGATCCTCGGGATGGGCATGCCCACCGTCGGGGCCTACATCATCGTGGCGACGCTGGGGGCCCCGGCTCTTGAGGAGATGGGCGTCAGCCCGATCGCCGCGCACATGTTTGTGTTCTTCTTCGCCATCGTGTGCAACGTGACGCCGCCGGTGGCGCTTGCGGCCTATGCCGCGGCCCCCATCGCCAAGAGCGACCCCTGGAGCACGGGCTGGCTGGCCTTCCGTTACGCCCTGGCGGGGTTTCTCGTCCCGTATTTCTTCGTCTATAACAACGCGCTGCTTCTTGCGGGGAGTCCCGGCAAGATCCTCTGGTCGGTGCTGACGGCCATGGTGGGAGTCGGCTGTCTCGCGGCCTCCACGGCGGGGTATTTCATCCAGCCGGCGAGCCTCCTGCAGCGGGGATTTCTGATCCTGGGGGCCCTGACGCTCCTTCACGGCTCCCTTCTGACGGACGCGGCCGGCGTCTCTGTCCTCGTCGGGCTGTACTTCCTCCAGCGCGGACGCATGGGACGCCAAAAGGCGTTGCTCCCCAAAGGGGAGCCCCCGCCTTGACGTTCAGGACCCGACCGCGAACCCCCGGGTGGACCATCGGTCATCGGGCCGGAGCTTCGCCGGACCAGGACTTCGCCGAGTTGTCCCCGGAATTCGATGCGTAACCCCAACAAGGGAGACCAAGCATGAGAGGCTGGATTGACGATTGGAAGGCGACCATCGGCTGGGTCACGCCGGGGACCGTGGACAAGACCTATCAGGACTTCTTCCGGATGACGCCGCCGGACATCAACTTGATCATCTACACTACGTCTTGGGCGCTGAAAATGCTGCATCCGGGGAAGTTCGACAAAGAGGATTTCATGACCCGGCGGGACAGCGTCCTCCACTCGGTGGAGGAGCTTTTGCGCTATCAGCGCCCGGACTTCTTCGCCGTCACGGGCGACCTCATTCAGGCCGCGATGGGACCCAAATGGGCGAGGGAGCTGGAGAAGGACATTCAAAGACTCACCGGAAAACCCGCCACGGCTGCGACGACCGCCGTGACCGACGCCCTGGAGCACCTGGGGGTCAGGAAGGTGGCCGTGGGCACCCCCCACCGGGACGATCAGAACGAACACTTGCGGGGCTACCTCGAGGCGGCTGGCTTTACGGTCACTTCCATCTCCGGTTATCAGACCAACGGCCACGCCGAGATCCACGCCCTTCGGGAGAACACCCCGTACGAGAAGGGCAAGGAGGTCTTCCTGGCAGCGTCCGGAGCCGAGAGCATCTATCTCTCCTGCCCCCTGTGGCACGGGGCCAGCGATACGATTGCCAAGCTCGAAAAAGAGTTCGACGTCCCGGTCCTGACGCAGTTCAGCCCCATCCTCTGGAAGGCCCTGAGGGCCTTCGAGCACAAGGAGCCCGTCCGGGGTTTCGGCCGGCTTCTACAAGAGTCGGCGGCGTAAGCCGAGAGCCGCCGGGCTCTTGTTTTCTGCGGGGGGCGCTTTTTGGGCACTGCGTGCCGGCTTAGGCGTGGGGGGCGCTTTTTGAAAGGCGCCCCCCCACACCCCCCCGCAAAACTTCTGACGGCCCGGCATTGCATGGCCGGGCCTGCTGGGGGTCGGGTGTGTGTTCGGCCTGAGCGGTTGTCTTTCGCGAAATAAAAGTTTTCCGGAGGGTTCCAGGGGGGCCGGTTTTCAAAGCTTGTCCCGAGCGAAGCCGAGGGAAGATCCCCCTGGGAATCCGGGTTTTCATCCCCATCTGAGTTCGCGTCATTGGCCCGCACAAAGAATCTCGCCGTGGAACGTCTGAATTGCGAGACCTTTCGCGCGAGTCGCAGACTATCGCTCAAGGTGGACTGTAAATGATTTAGTGCTCGCCTTAATAAATCCAGAAAGCCGTGAGACAGCTTCACCGTGGCCTGGCCAGCCTTTCCTGCATCGCCTTCGCCCGGGCCGAGAGCGCGGCGGCTTCTTCGCTCTTCCCGAGCTTCTCGTAGAGCCCCGCCAGGTTGTTCAGCGTCGTAACGATGTTTGGGTGGTCCGGCCCCACCCTTTTATCAAGGATGGCGAGCGCACGCCGGTAGAGCGGCTCGGCTTCCCCGTATCGGCCCTGGGCCAGGTGGAGCGCGCCCAGGTTGTTGAGGCCCAGGGCGACCTGTGGGTGCTCGCGCCCCAGGGCCTTTTCCCAAATGGCGAGCGCGCGCCGGTAGAGCGGCTCGGCTTCCCCGTATCGGCCCTGGGCCTCGTAGAGCAAGCCCAGATTGTTGAGGCTCTGCGCCACATCGGGATGCTGGGCGCCGAGGGCTTTCTCGCGGATGGTCAGCGCCCGGCGGAAAAGCGGCTCGGCCTCCCCGTAGCGCCCCTGGTGGAGGTAGCCCGCGCCCAGGTTGTTGAGGGCCGTGGCCACGTGGGGGTGCTCGGGGCCGAGGGCTTTCTCGCGGATAGCGAGAGCCCGCCTGTGAAGCGGCTCGGCCTCCCCGTAGCGCCCCTGGGCCTGGTAGAGCGCAGCCAGGTTGTTGAGGCCCGTGGCCACGCGAGGATGCTCGGAGCCGAGGGATTTCTCAATGATGCTCAGAAAGCGCTTCGCCAAGCGAATCCCCTCCGCATACCGGCCGGCCTGGTAGAGGCGAACCGCTGCGGCATTTAGACGTTTCGCTTCTTCAAGCGTACCCTGGGCTTGGACCGTTCCCGGAGTCGCGTACGGCAAGAGGACAAGCAGAACCGCAGCGAGTAAGGGGGCTGCGAGGCTCTTTCGGGTAAGTCCCATGGCGTCACCCTCCTTGGGACAGGGCCCGCGGTCGGTTCTTGGGCTCAGCGGAAAGGAATTCAGTTTATCCTACGGCTGCCCGGAGGGAAAGCTAGCATTCGACACGCGGAACGAGCTTTCATAAATGGGCGGCCTCACCCCTTGACAGTGACAGGCTGATGGAAGAGTGCTGGAAAACCCCACTGGCGGGTTCCTTCCAAACCAATCGGACAATCCAGGAGAAGAAGTGTGTAGGGGAGCCCCTTGCGGGCTCCCGCAGGGCAGGTGGAGCACCATCGGCCTAGTGT
>JBHIBA010000091.1:0-14222 GCA_046758845.1 Nitrospinota bacterium | reverse complement strand
CACGTGTACGGCTACGGCCGCATCCTTCGCCCCAAATTAGAGAAACTTCCGCTAGAGGGAGTGGATGCCGACCACGCGCAGAAGGGAAAGCGGTCTGTTTACTTTTCCGAAACAAGCGGTTGGCGAGAAACATCCATCTACGATTCGGAGGCCCTCCACCCGGGAAATCGAATCGAGGGTCCGGCCGTAGTCGAAGCTCCTGACACCACCATCGTGGTTCGGCCCGCCCACCAAGTCGAGATGGACGGATATCGGAACCTCATCATGACCTTTGGCTGATGCAAATCCCGCTCAGCGTTGCCTATTCAACACCATCCTTTTCTGGGTGGCACCAGACATCGAATTCTGTTATTCTGGTGAAGATCAGAAGACATCGATAACCAAGCAAAGAGACGCTTTACGGACGTCCCGGCCAGGAGAGTGCCGATTGGCCTTTTTATCGTTGGAAATCTTTTCAAACGTGAACAGAGGAGGGGGAGAAATGAAGACGCCAAGGGGAAGACGGATATTGCGCCTCCTGAATGGGCTGGGCTTTTTTGTCGCCGCAGCCCTGATCTTTCTGGGACCCGCGATCGCGCAAGCCGCCGGGAAGTCTGTCATTCGGCTGAGCTGGAAGGTCAAGGGCGAATACGCGCCTCTCTATGTGGCCTTGGACAAGGGCTACTACAAGGCTGAGGGCCTAAATGTGGCCGTAGAGCCGGGCAGCGGCGCCAGTGTGGCCATCAAGCTCATCGCCACCGGAAAGGACCAATTTGCCTACATCGGCGGTCTCGAAACAGCCCAGGGAGTTGGCAAAGATATCCCTATCCGGATGGTGGCCAACTTTGTTAAGAAGTTGCCCGTGGGCGTAGCCGCCCATCCCCACATCCAGCTGAAGACTCCAAAGGACCTGGAAGGAAAGAAACTGGCAGTGGCTCCGGTGGACTCCTTCGTGGCCATCCTGCCGGCCTTTGCGCGGGCCCACAAACTCGACCTGGCCAAGATCAACGTCATCAAGCTGGGATGGGGGAGCCGTGTCCCGGCTTTCATGCGAGGTGAAACCGAGCTCATCACCATCTACTTCACGAATGACCTTCCGGTGATGGAAGCCAAAATGGGCAAGAAGCTCAACACGCTCGCGTCTTTCGATTGGGGATTCAAGCTTCTGGGTCATGGCCTCGTGGTCAGCAACGATTACCTGGCGGCCAACGGCGATACCATCCGCAAGGTCCTCCGCGCCTCCGCCAAGGGTTGGGCAGATACCCTCAAGAACCCGAGGGAAGCCGCCGAAATCATCGCCAAGCGCTTCCAAACCCTAAAAGTTGATATCACAGAGAGGCAGTTGATTATCAATAATGGGCTGACAAGATCGCCAGCAACGAAGGGAAAACCCCTCGGTTGGCAAGCGGCGGAGGACTGGAAGGAGACGCTCGACACCCTCCAAAAAACGGGTGGAATCGCGAAACGGAAAGAGCTCAAGGCATACTACACGAATGAGTTTGTCGGTGGGGCTTCTATGTAACGGGGGCTTGGCCTGAGAGAGCCATTCCAGCCCTACCGAACGTCAGAGGTGTAATCTGCGCCGGGCGCTTTGAAGGCAGTCTCGCCCCGCTGAGAGCGGAAAGGGCATTCCTTTTGTGCGACCGAATTTCGGTATTCTCGCAAGGACCATTGTACGTCGGTACGGGGATTCTATTGCCGCCGTTCTAGGGATCTTCCTGTTTTGGCAACTGGTGGTTTGGGCCCTCGAAATCGAGACCTATGTCCTTCCCAGTCCGATTGCGATTGGTCACGAGATCGCCGCCAGGTGGCTGCTTCTTTGGAAGCATACCCTGCCCACCATGTGGGAGGTCTTGCTGGGGTTTGGGTTGAGCATCTTTCTGGGGATCCCCATCGCAACAGGCATTGTCTACTCCAAGCTCTTCGCCAAGGTGGCCTATAAGCTGTTGGTTTCCTCCCAGACTGTCCCCAAGGTGGCCTTGGCCCCCATCATCGTGATCTGGTTCGGCTTCGGCATCGCTTCCAAGGTGGTCGTGGCCTTCCTCATCGCCTTTTTCCCGGTGGTCATTTCCACCGTCGTGGGGATGAACTCCATCGAGCCGGAGATGCTCTATCTGGCGCGTTCTCTGGGGGCCGGACCCCTTCAAAGTTTCCTCAAGTTCCGCCTCCCCAAGGCCCTGCCCAGCATCTTCGGCGGCCTGAAGGTGGCCATCACCCTCGCCGTGGTGGGGGCGGTGGTGGGGGAGTTCATCGCCGCCAATAAGGGCCTGGGCCACCTCATCATCGAGGCGGGGGGCGTATTGGAAACCGAGCTGGTCTTCGCCACCGTGATTGTGCTCTCCGCCATGGGGATCGCCCTTTTCAGCTTCATCTCCTTTGCGGAGCGCATCCTGGTCAAGGGGGTGAGGGTGGACATCGCTGCCCAGCTCGGCGCTACCATGTGATCGGACCGAACCGGGCCCATGAGCCTTCAGATCCGGTTTCTCTGCCAAGATGACCTGATTCAGGCGGGTGTTTTGGACATGAAGGCGGCGATCGACGATGTCGAGCGCGCCTTCGGGTGGCTCGACGCCGGAGACGTGACAGAAGTTCCGCTCACTCCGCTTTACTTTGACGGCGAGACCCGGCGGCGGCGGATAACGATGCACCCCTCCTGGGTGCGGGGAACCGTCGGCCGGGCGGGGATCAAGTGGAAGGGGAGCAACCTGGACAACCCGGCCCGGGGTCTGCCGCGCGCCACTGCATTGCAAATCCTCAGCGACCCGGAAACGGGCCACCCCCTGGCCGTGATGGAGGCGAGCCTCCTCAGCGCCGTCCGGACGGGGGCCGTAACGGGCGTCGGACTCCGCCACCTCGCCCGCCGAGATGCCCGCCGATTGGGGCTGATCGGCGCGGGACCGATCAGCCGGGCCCAGCTCCTGGCTGCACGCACCGAGCTTCCAGACGCAACAGACATACGGCTTTTCGAGATTGTCGAGGGACGTGCGCGTTCCTTTGCCGAGTGGGCCAAAGCGGAGCTCTCTGTTTCCGTCGAGGTTGTCTCATCCGCCGAGGACGCCGTGGCACGAGCCGACGCCGTCCTGCCGGCCACGACGGTCCGGCCGGAAGGCGCCTACATCCCGCCGGAATGGATAGCCGAAGGCGCCTTTCTCGGCAACATTTCCCACAACGACTACAAACCGGAGACCATCCTCGCGGCGGACAAGGTCATCATCGACACGGAACGTTCTCTTCAACTTCAAACTGTCCTGGGTCGAATGGTGAAAGAGGGGAAATTCAGCCGGAAGGGAGTTGAGGCCTTCATAGGCGAGGTGGTCAACGGCCGTCCCGGACGGAATTCCGACAGCGAGGTGATTTTCTTCAGTTGCCTTGGCGTGGCCGGGTTGGATGTGACCATAGCCGACCGGCTTCTCCGCGCCGCTGAAGCCAAGGGCCTCGGAGAAGTGTTGACGATGTGGGAGGAGCCTCTTTGGGTGTGAGCCGCTCGGTGCAGGTGTGATAAGAGGCTGGGAACGAATATGAAACTTGCGATTTCGCTGGACGGAAGGATCACCCTTTCCGACATGATTGAGCTGGCCCGAATGGCCGACGAAGCGGGCTTTCACTCCGTATGGCCCGCAGAGCATCTGGGATACCGAGAGGCAGTGACGGCCTCCATGGCCTATCTAGGCGAAACCCGAAAGGTTCGGGTGGCCCCCACGGCGCTGAGCCCGTATGTGGCCCATCCCCTTTTTTGGGCAATGGGTATCTCGACGCTGGCCGAGTACGCGCCCGGACGGGTGATGCTGGCCGTGGGGACGGCCAACCCCAATGTCCTCGGCGAAATGGGCATCGCCCTCAAGAAACCGCTGACCCGCATCCGCGAGATGATCGAGTCCATCCAAAGGCTCTGGGAGGCTGAGGGAAGCCGGATCGAATTCGGCGGCGAGACCGTCCAACTGAAGGGTGTCCGTCTGGATTTTCGGGTCCCAAAGTCGATCCCCATCTACATCGCAGCGATGGGGCCGAAAATGTGCGAACTCAGCGGCGAGGCGGCTGACGGGGTGCTGCTCACGGCCGGCGGCTCGTCCGAGTACATCGCCTGGGCGCTGGAGCACGTGAGGAAAGGACAGGCTCGCTGCGCGAGAGGAAAGGAAAATTTCACCGTTGCCAGCTTCATCTTCACAAGCGTCACCAAGAATTATGAAGAAGCCTTGGACGCAAGCCAAAAGGGTTTAGCCTATCTTCTCAGGAGCCCCGCCCAGCAGCCCAACCTGGATGTAACCGGGACGAAGCTGGATAAGAGCGCGATTAACGATGCTTTCGTGCGAGAGGACTGGGAAGCCGTGAAGCGCCTCATCCCTGAGGAAGTCGTCCATGCGCACACTGTAACGGGCACGCCCGAGATGGCGGTGGACCGGATCAAGGAATACTCTGAAACGGGGCTTGAGATACTAGTCCTGTCTCTGCGAGGGACCGCGGAGAACCGCAAAAAGGCCTTTCGCCTTTTGGCCGAGCGGCTTCGGCTTACTTAACGAACGCTTTCAGAAGGAACGGGCTTTCCCTGGGGACCAGAAATCCCGTTGACGCTGTTTGACCGTGAGTGGGCCTGCGGTGAGGGCTCCAAACCCGTTGCAAAGAACTCCTCTACCCCTCTGAGCAGCCAAGACGCAGGTTTGCACCCGTTCTTCTCCCAGGTTCTGCCTGTGTCTCCGTTCACTCCCACCGCCTCAGCCAATCCCTCCTGTTTCAAGGCCCTTGTGAGTCATAACGTTTTGATTCTTTGGTCTATGTCTTGGCTGGACAGAGGGAAAGTCCAAAGGTGAGTGCAGGCTGATTTCATGGTCACTCCCACGCTGCACATTCAGGGTTGCGTTCCCTTTTTGCCATGTCACGCTTAGAGCGAGAAAGCCCCTCCCACCCATATACCCTGACTTCTTGAATTTATTAGGTGATCACATCCGAGAGCGCAGGCTGGACCTGGGGCCCTTGCAGCGCGAGATGGCCCAGTTACAGGGTGGCAACGCAACCACGGTTCAGTTCTGGGAAACCGGGCGAAATGCCCCTTCTCTTCCATTTCTGGCGAAGATCGCGGCCTTTCTCGGGTACACCCCTTGGCATGGACCGCCCCGAAACTTGGGAGAAAAGATTGGTCGGGCACGGAAGAGGCTTGGGATGAGCCAGGAGGCGTCGGCCAGAGAGTTAAACATCGACGTTAGCACTCTCGCGCGGTGGGAAAAAGGGAAAGGCTGTCCCGCAAAAGGAATCCCGGGGATCATAGAGGCCATGTTCAAGAATATGCGTCTCCCTCTCCATTCGGAGAGGGAGACGCACCCGATCAAAAATGAAGCGAAACCAGCGAATGGGGGATGGGCCGGCAAGCTTGCATCTTGTGATTTGCGAAGGTCTCGTAGGCAGGAATGGGGGTCTCCTTGTTCACTGGCCGCGAGGTTTTACCCTACCGATGGGTCGACAAGGCACCGGTGCCTTCGTCTTCAGGGCCAGGCCCCCGGCGATACTTCACCCGCCCCGGGTTCGATCGAGCCGGTGAGCGCGAAAGAACCAACCCTCGGCCTGAAGGAGTGCACTCCCATCGGTCGGGGTCCTCCACAGGCGGCCTTTCATGTCCGGCTCGGATGCTGCACTGGACCGCCGATTGCCAAGGCCCCGATGTCCCAACTTCCACCGGTCCTTCGAGTGAAGTCGGAAGTCCTCCCAGGCTCCCCTGATGAAGAATTCGCAATTACCGGTTGACGGCTGGCCGCTGTCTTTGAATGGAGCGGATGTACGCAATGAGGTCCGCCATTTCGCCTGCGCCGAGGTTGGGCCACGTCATGCCCATCGCGCGGGCTTGTTCCCCCATCTTGGGACCGTGATTCCACATTTCCGCGAAAACCCCAGTAGGCGAATTGAGTTTCTTTCCGGCCAGGTCGGGGCCGATTCCCCCTCCTTGCGACGCGCTGCGGTGACATAGCGCACAGCCTTTGACCTCAAAAACCTTCCGCCCCGCCTTGGCGTCTCCCGGAGGATCGCTGTACTGGATGAAGTAAAGGTAGCTGAGCAGATGGAGCATCTGCTGGGGGTTCAGCGTCAAGTCCAGTTTGCGCTTCACGATTTCCTCCCACATCCCAGGCCCGTGGTTCCAGATGACGCCCGCGATCCGCGTCAGGCTGCGCTTGAGCTCGTGCCGCCCAAGATCCGGCCCCACCCTGCCGCCCTTGCCGAGAATGGCGTGACACTGAATGCACCCCTTGGAGACGAAGAGTTCCCTGCCGGCATCGGGGCTGCCCGGCTTGAGGTATACGCGCTGCTCCTTCCGTGCCGTTCCCTGGGTCCGAAGGTAGGCGTTGATGTCCGCCAACTCGTCTCCCTCAAAACGCGGCCACTTGATCCCCTTCTCTTGGGCCGTGCGCGCCATGCCGAGCCCCCGGTCCCAGAAGGCCGCTGCGACGAAGGCCGGCGAGACCTTTCCCCCGAATCCATCGAGGGGGGGGCCGTCGAACCCCCCCTGCCCCCCGACGGAGTGGCATCCGCGGCAACCCTTGACGTCGAACTCCTCCCGTCCCCGAACCGGATCGGGCCGCCGATCCAGGAAGCTCAGCGAGTAGAGCAGGGCCATGATGCGAGAGGCCTCTTCCTGGGTCAGCTTGGGATGAGGAACGTGCAGCCGCCTGAACTCCATCGCCATCTTGGGCAGGTGGTTCCACATGATCCCGGCCAGGCCGAGGAAGCTGTGACCGACTTGAACCTTGGCCAGGTCGGGGCCCGCCTTCCCTCCCTGGCCTTGAATGGCGTGGCAATTGATGCATCCCTTCTTGACGAACAGGCCCATCCCTTCCAGCGGGTCTTCTGGGAGGTGGGACGACCACGAGAGATCCCGGACGGAAACCATCAGGCTCACGACGGCAACGGTCGCCACACCCACAGCTACACTCCAGCGTGACAACTTCATCACCGGTTCTCCTTTCCGCCCCTTCGCAGTCCCCAAAAGACGTAGTTCACAACTCCCAGCAGGATTAAGAAGACGGGGATGGCAACCAGCGAGATGCCGACGGAGGCAGAGGGGACATCCCGCAGGCGCCAGGAGAGCCGAATGAGGTGGACGATCCACACAACAATCCCCCCAACGAGGGCAAAAAACAGGCCCAGGATGAGCCGTTGGGCCCATCGGATGGAGGGAGGGTCTGGACTCGGAGAGATCGGATGCTCTGTGCTCATGTCTGCCCCTGTAGCGATTCGTCCGGCAAGTAGCTGAGGATCCGCTTCGTGGTCACCTCCAGGGCCTCTTCACGCCCCTCCTGGATTTCCCAAACGGAGATGATCGGGAAGAGCTTGATGAAGACCGCAAACATCAGGACGAACAGCGCAAAGCTGCCCACCGTTTCCCCCAGTTCGATGATCGATGGAAGATAGGCCCATACATCCTGCGGCAGCAGGGGATGAGACAAGGTCGGGACGATGATGATGTATCGTTCCACCCACATCCCGATGAGGGCCGTCACCGAGGCGATGAATGTGCCCGGGATCGTTCGCCAGAAGCTGAGGACAAGAACGGGGACCACAAAATTCGCGATCACCATGCCCCAGAAAAAGGGAGCAAACGGGCCGTTGAACTTGGACCACATAATCCCCACTTCCTCGGGCTCGTTGCCGTAATAACCCGTCAAGTACTCCGCAAAGGTGAAATAGAACCAGAGCAACGACATGAGAAGGAGGAGGGTTCCCAGGTTTCGGAAGTGGACCGGTTTCAGATAACGCTCCAGGTGATAGATGCGCCGGATGACGATCATGGTGATGATCAGCGCGGCGATGCCGCTGAAGATGGCCCCCACAACGAAATACGGCCCAAAAATTGTGCTGTGCCACCCAGGCTGGAGCGTCATGGAGAAAACAAAGCTCACCACACTGTGTACCGAGACCGCGATCGGAATGACCATGACGGCCATGATGGCGACCGCCCGGTTCAAGACGCGGTGCTGCCGCTCCGTGCCGGTCCACCCCAGGGCCAGAACACCATAGAGCCACCGCCACCTTCGGCCCCGGTCCCGCAGCATGGCCAGATCGGGGATCATGGGAAGCCAGAGGTAGATGGTGCTGGCGGTCAGATAGGCCGAGATGCTGGTGGCGTCCCAGAGAAGGGGGGACTGGTAGCGCCCTTGCAGAAGAACGTTCAGCGCCCGGTCGGGCCGGCCCAGGTCCACCAGGATGTTCATGCCCCCGATGCCCAAGACGACCACCGTGATGACCTCCGCCATCCGCGTGATGGGCCTGCGCCACTCGGCATGGGACAGACGGAGGATGGCCGAGATGAGCGTCCCCGCATGGCTAATGCCGATGAAGAAAACGAAGTTCGTGATATAAAATCCCCAAGCCACCGGACGGTTAAGACCCGTGACGCCCAAGCCGTAAACCCACTGATAGACATAAGAGGCCACTCCCCACCCGACCAAGAGAAGGAGCCCCGCCACGGTCAGATAATAAGCGGAGGTCGTCCGACCGATGGGCTCAAAGAGCGCTCCGTCCCCCTGCCGTGGGGTCTCACTCGATGACATGGCGTTTCTCTTCCGAGAGGTAAATGACCTTGGGCCGAGTGCCCAGTTCTTCGTGGAGCCGGTAGGCGCGCGGACTGCGACTGAGGCGGCTGACCTTGCTGTCCGGGTCGTTCAGGTCGCCGAAGAAGATGGCCCCCGCAGGACAGCTCTCGGCGCAGGCCGGCTGATAGTCTTTCTCGCGGAGGGGTCGGTTCTCGGCCCGGGCGCGCTCCTTGGCCTTCTGCAGGCGGTGATGGCAGAAGGTGCACTTTTCCACCACGCCCCGGGGACGAGTGGAGACATCGGGATTGTGGGGACGGCGTCTCTCCTCAGGCGTCCGGTAGTCGTACCAGTTGAACGACTTGACGCCATAGGGACAGGCCACGAGGCAGAACCGGCAGCCGATGCACCTGGCGTAGATCTGAGCGATGATCCCGTCCTCGTCTTTGTAAGTTGCGTGGACCGGGCAGACCTTGGTGCAGGGCGGGTCGTCGCAATGCATGCACGGGCGGGGGTAGAATTTCAGCCGCACGTCAGAATACGTCCTCTCGACCTCGGTCACGATGTCCATCCAGCTGATCGTACGTCCCCGGATCCCGTCGGGGGGAGGAACCGGAGGCACATTGTTCTCGACCTTACAGGCCAAGACACAGGCCTGGCAGCCGGTGCACTTATCGAGGTCGATCACCATGCCGAAGCGATGGGGGCGGCTTCTTCGTCCCCTGGCTCCCCGTTCTCTCTCCGCTGTCGACTTGCTCACTCATGCCCTCCGAATGAGGACCGGCGTCGCCGACCACAGGCCAAACCCCCGAGCGAGATCGGGCACCTCTTCAAGGATGCGGTTGGGATTCGCCCCGCGCCCGCGCGCCCAGCGACCCAACCGTTCGTGGCCCAGCCCAAAGGGCATGGCCACCACGTTCGGGGGGACACCCCCGTAGAGCCTGGCGCGGGTCCTGAGCCGGCCCGTGGAGGACTCCACAACGACCTCGCTTCTATCGAGGATCCCCAAGTTCCGCGCAGTCTGGGGATTGATCTCGATCCAGCTGTCCCAACGCTCCGGCAGGTGGGTCGCCAAGTACTCCAATGACCACGGTTGGTTGGCCGTGCCTCCCCTGCCCTGACTCATGAGCTTGTAGGTGACCAGCAAGAGTTCGCGCTCTGGACTGGAGGCGGGAAGGGACCCTTCTTCGAGGTGGGGCAGGAAGAGGTCGTCTCCGCGGCCTTGCAGGCCCATGGTCTCGGCCAATGCCCGAGCCAGGTTCCGCCGGCTTCCTGGTTGCAGCCGACGGTGGCCCCTCTCGGCGGCCCGCCAGCGATTGCGAAGGGTCTGGCTAAAGAATTCGAATTTCTTTGAGGGCGTTTGAAACCGGGGAGGACCGTAAAGCCGCGACTGTGGGGCGTCCCACCAGGCACCGCGCTCCAAGAGCGCCTCCCAGAAGCCATCGAAATTCTTAAACGGCTCCGTCCTGATACCTTGCCGCTCCAGAACTTGTTCGAAAGCTCCCCGGACTGGATCTCCCACCACGCTGCCTCTTCCCGCCGCATACAGTCCCCGCGCGCGGTTACGAATCAGATCCGCGACGCTGTCCCAGTCGAACCCCTTGGCGACCGCCCCCCCGATCCCTCTGGCCATCGCCAGGATGACCTCGACCGCGTCCCGCGTCTGGTGCAGAGGAGGAATGGCTGGCCGGCCAACACTGTAGGCGGAGAAGGCGCCCAGGTGCGTCACGACATCGTCCTGCCACGCCTCCAGGTCCAAATGGTCGGGCAGGATCAGGTCCGCCCCAGCGGCCGTCTCGTCGAGGAAGGGAGAGAAGCTGACGACTAGGGGAATCGACCGCAGGGCTTTGGCCCAGTTCGCAGATGCAGGCTGAGAGAAAAGAGGATTGGTCCGGTAAAGGACGCACACCTCGATGGGATAGGGCCGCTTTGCCAGCAGATGCTCCGGCAAATTCTGAGAGGCGTCATCGGCCAGGAAATGAATGCCCTCGCCCGCACCGTCCACTCGCCCTCGGCGCCGCCCCTGGCGGGCCACCTCGTCCAGCTCCGGGTCTTCCCAGGGGGTCAGGGGAACGGGATCGTTCTCCAAGAGGGTCCCGGGAACGCCGAGGCTTCCCAACAGACCGTTGAGCGCGTGAATCGCCATCCGGGTGTACAGGTCATTTCGATGGAAAAGCGGTCCACGCTCCCCGAGGACAAGGGTTGGACCGCGCCCGGCAATGGTGCGCGCCAGTCCGATGATGGTCTCTATCGGGACTCCGGTGATCCGAGAGACTCGTGGGAGGCTGAATTGGCGAAGGACGTAAGTACGGAAGCCGCTGTGAGGCCCCTCCTCGTCTTCCCAGTCGTCGAACCCGAAGGTATAGCGCTCGACAAACTTGCGGTTGTATAGTCCTTCTCGGACTAGTGCGTGGGATATCCCCAACGCGAGAGCACCGTCCGTCCCGGGGCGAATGGGGATCCATTGGTCGGCTTTGGAGGCCGTCACTGAGAGGCGCGGGTCCACTTGGATCCAGATCCCCCGGTCGTGAGGCCGCTCCTGTCGCATGTGGCCGTAGGCCCGAATCTGATAAACCGAAGAGAGCCAGGACTCGAGAAGGTTGCAACCGAAAGAGAGCACTGTACCGGCCCGGGGCAGGTCATAGGCAATCGGGGAGGTGATCCCGGTCATCAATTGGTGGGCGAGGGGTGCGCGTTCTGGAACCAGGCAACGGGCGCGTACATAGTTGGGGGTTCCGTAAGCAGTGGCGAAACGGGTCCAGATTTCGTCTCGAACTCCCCGGTACTGTCCTCCAAGGATCAGGAGCCTTTCTGGCCGACCCGCCTCACGCAAACGCCGCAGGGCGGAGACCACGGTCTGAAGCGCCTCATCCCACGCGATGGGTTTCCAACCGGCGCTCCCCCCCTTGCCGACCCGCTTCAGGGGTTGGCGGATTCGATCCGGACTGTACAGCTGCTGGAGTTGGGCGTGTCCCTTCGGACAGAGGGTCCCGGCGTTGATGGGATGGAACGGGTTGCCTTCCAGTTTCACGGGACGGCCGTCCACCCGCCGGACACGCAGACCGCAGCCGCCCGGGCACTTCCGGCAGACGGTCGAGATCCACGTCTCCTCGCGGTTGGGCCAATCCGTTGGGGGAGGCATTTCCGGCGACGTGCATCCGGACAGGGGGTTGCCCACTGCCACGGCGCCAAGGCCCATCAACTGCATGAAAGTCCGCCGGTTCACTTTCATCGGGATGATCGCCTCATTCTTTCCGTCCTCTCAGCGATGGCAGGCGTTACAATCGGTGGAAACCTTTTTCCTGGTATGGCATGCAATACAGTTGTTCATCGTCGGCTCGACCACCGGCCGCGACACGGGCTTGGTGAATTTGCTCACGTTTCCGTGACAGGTCTCACAACCCAGCCCGCCCGCCGCGACGTGGCGCCGGTGGGAGAAGTACACGTGTGCCGGAACCCGGTAGATCCGTATCCAGGGCACCTCCTCATTCCGGTCCACGTGATCTTTCAGCTTCCGCATGGCCTCTGTTCTCGGCTTCAGGGCTTGGTGGCACGGCGCGCAGGTCGCCAGGGCCGGCCGGCCGGCCGAAGAGAGCCGCTGGACGGACCGGTGGCAGAATGGACACCCCAGCGGATGGACCTTGTGATTGAATGAAATGGGCTGAAGGGTCGGGGGCGCTGGGCGCGCCCACAGAAGCAAACCGAGAACCACGACGATTCCGGCGCTCCCGAGGGCGATGTGCTTTCGCGAGGGAAACCTCAATTCACACCCCCGGTCCAGGGGTCCGGTAGAACCCCCCCTCCCCTTTTCCCGATCCCGCTGGTTTACAAGGGGGGCTTTTGGCCGACGCGACCTGACACACTTATGTTAAATTAGGCGATCTGCGCCAATTGCACTATGAGGCAGATCACCCTCCCTTTCGTGTTCTGGGCGGGTCTTCTTTTGCCGAGGGCGTTTGATCCTGGCTGCTCAGGCTGAGCCTGTGACCGCAGGAAGGCGCTCGCAGTCCCAACTTCGATGGGGGGCCGCTGGAGCCCAGCGAAACGAGACCTCCCCCGCACCTCCAGGCGACCGGCGACTTACCCCTATTTCCGCCCCTGCATAGAAAATCGATAGCTGAAGGCCATCAGCCAGGAATGGGTGGTGGCGCTGAGGCTACCATCGACATCGTCGTTGTAGTCGTCAAAGATGTACTGGCCCTGGACGCTCAAGGCCTTGGTGATCGAAAAAGAGCCGTCCAGAGTCACGGTGTGGTTGACGTTATCGAGACGGTTGCCCAGCCTTCCCAGAGAAGCCGCCAGCCCGCCGCTGGCGGTGTCGCCAATAACCCATGCCTGGGTGTAGGCCAACGCGGCGCTCAGGCCCGGGAGGAACTGGTGGCTGACGGCCGCCGTCGCCGATTGGACGCTTACGTTGTAGTTCGACGCCTCTTCCTGCCTGAAGAGCACGCCTGTCGTGGCGGAGGGGGTGAACCGCCTCAGGTCGGACCGAATGAAATCGTGGTCGTGATCGAGGTTGTTGTAGGTGTAATTCAGGACAACGGTCGTGTCGGGGGATGGAACGAGGGTGAGGGCGATCCCCGCGGAGTGAGCCATCGATTCGAATTCCTGCTTGACTCGGGTCGTGCTCGTGAGAAGACCCTGGATGTAGCTCTTGTCGTCGTTCTCCTTGTGTTCAAGCTGGTAGAAGCCGGACAGAGTCGTCCCCATGAGCAGGGGGAGGTAATAGTTGAAAGAAGCACGGACTGCCTGACGCTCCGTGGGCTCCGACAGCAGCGCGGTTTCATCGGCGAATGTAAACGAGGGCTTGACACGGACCCTGAGTCCGCGGAGGGGTCTGGCGGAGGCCTCCACAAAGAAGGTGTGGCTTCTTGAATCCTGTGTGTAGAGCGTGCGCTGCCGATCAATGGTTTCGGCGCTTACGCCGAAGTCAAAATCCCTGTCCCCATGGTAGTAGACCCAACCGCCCCGCACATTGGTCCGGTAAAAGGGCGTCCGCACCAAAACGTCGGCGCCCACCCGCAGCCGCCGGAGCTCGGAAACGTGAGGATCTATGAGCTTCGCCTCGGTCGTGAAGTCCAGAAATCCGGGGACGGGGAACGATTGGAGGTTGGAGCGTTGCTCATAGCGGCTGAAAACGTTGACGGAGACGTTGGGAAGGGGATTTCCGTCCAGCGACAAATAGGCCGTATGGGTATCGACACGGCCCTGATTGTAGCTGTTGTCCCTGAGGCGCTGGCTGAAGTTGTCCTGATCGACGGTGACGAATCCGTAGCCCCCCGTGACCTGGAACCAGCCAAAGACGGCCTGGAGCCGGCTCTGGCTGATGAGCTTCGAGGTGTCCGCGATAAAGTTGATCGTTTTGGTGGAGGCCTTCAACCCGCCCGCTCCCAGCGCCACCAGGTCGGCGATTGTGAGGATCGGGGCGTCGCTGGAGAAAGCCTCATAGGCGAGATCGCTGGTCAGCGTCACGGGACCGAAGGGGCCCAGTGTGAGGGTCCCCCCAACCCGCGTGGCGTTTTGGTCCAGGGGGTGGTCGATCCCGCGCCACCGCTCGAAGACGTTGGCGCCCTTGGGAGCGACAATGTCGCCTCCGCCGAGGGCGTACCGGAAGAGGCTGTTCCCGTTTCGCTCGTAGCCCCTGACATAAAAGCGGATGTCACCCAGCCCTTCGCGCTTCAGCCCGAAAAGGTAAGGGCGCGCCGTCCCGCCGGCCTTATAGAAGACCCGCTC
>JBHIBA010000090.1:0-14356 GCA_046758845.1 Nitrospinota bacterium | reverse complement strand
GCTGTGCCCGCGGGGTCTGCGACCCCTCGCTCAGATCGGGGCTACGACCTTAAAACTTGTATGCGAATTTATGAACAGGAGCACCAGCCGTTCATCCCAGTGCGGCCAGGGTTCTTTCCTCCGGCAGAGGCTGTTGATCTCTGCGGTGGACTTTCCTGGGCCGATCAGCCTGGAACCAGCCGGATGAGCGTCAATTCCGGCCTGGAGCCGAGCCGGACGGGTGTCCCGGTTGTTCCCAATCCCCGGCTCACGTACAGCCGACTGTGCCCGATGCGAAAGGCCCCTTCCACATATCTTGTGAAGAGCCGGACGGGCGTGAACGGGACGCCTAAGATTCTCACTTTGATCTGGCCGCCGTGGTAGTGACCGGACAAGGTGAGGTCCACGCCCCGGCGAGCCGCATAGGGAAACATCTCAGGACGGTGAGAGAGCAGCAGGGTAGGGGCTGAGGGGTCAAGGTCCGTCAAGGCCCTGTTCAGATCGGGGGCTCCCACGCGGGTGTCGTCCACCGCCGCCAGATTGATCCGCCCTCTGCGGACGGGCAGGGTCAGACCCTCGTTCACCAGCATCCTGATCCCCGCCGCCTCCACGGCCCGGCGGACCTCTTCAGCGCCTACCCAATATTCGTGATTCCCCTGACATGCGAAAACGCCGTACCTCGCCCGTAAACGAGAGAGGGCGCGTACGCAGGGGGGAATGTAATCCTGGGAGGAGTGAACGAGGTCCCCAGTGATCACCACCAGGTCAGGGGCCAGGGCGTTGGCCTTCGTGACGATCTTGACGGTCTGCCGCTCAGAGGTGAAGGGCCCCACGTGCAGGTCTGTGATCTGGACGATGCGAAAGCCGGCCAGCGGCCCCGGAAAGTCGCGGACAGGCATGTCGATCGCCACGGTCTCGAAAGCCGTCCGGGCGTAAACCGTTCCGTACGTCGTCAAAAGGAGTGGGGCGGCGGTGGTCCCGCCGAGGGCCCATCGGAGGAATGCCCTCCGGTTGAATACCGTCTCCTTCGGGTCAGGCTCCTTTTTTGAGGCCCGCAGACGAGAAAACCTGCCCGAGCATGCGGCTAAGAGTGGGCGGATTCGAGTCATCGGAAGGAGACATAAAAACGTGAGAAAAGAGCCCAGGCTCCAGATCCCGAATGGATAGAGAATTCCGTAGGTGAACCAAGCAGAGTGGATGGCGGGCGGCCTGCCGAGGGACAAACGGTAGAGGTACGGGACCAACATCAGGGCGAAGAAGCCGCCCAGAGCGAACATCGCCGAACGCTTGATCCGCGGGGGCCACCTTCGGCCGTGCACAAAGTTCTTTGCCTTTCGAAACAGGTACCACTGGCTGTAGACGAGGATGCAGATGAGGCCGTAAAAGACGAGGTGGAATGACAGGTGGCCCATCCCGATCTCCTTCCTGTTCCCTGGCTTTTCCAGGGACGGCAAGAATCTAGTCTTGATTCGCCCTGGGTGTCAATGAACACCGCGCATCCGAGAAAAGCAACCAGCGGTAATCCGTTCACTAAATGCACAAGCTGCGGATGATCATCGAAGGAGCGTGGGGTATCCAACCCTCTAATCCGCTCGAAAGGGCCTCTCCTCCGTCTCTTGCATAATCCGGACGGGCGAAGCCTTTCCACGCCCCGATTCTGAAGGGGGTTGCGGCTACTCGAGGCTGATGGTTTCCGCGAGGGTGGTGAGGGCCATCAAGTTGTGGGCGGGCAGGAACTGGTCCAGGTAGGGAAGGGCGGTCCGCATCCCCCGGTCGATAGGCTTGTAGCCGGGGCTGCCCAGAAGGGGGTTGAGCCAGATCATCCTGCGGCAACGACTTTTCAGCCGGCGCAACTCCCGATCCAGAACTTCGATTTCTCCACGGTCCCAACCGTCGCTGATGATGATGACGATGGTCCGCTTGGAAACCATCATGGAACCCCAACGCTCGTTGAACGTTTTGAGGCACCCGCCGATGTTGGTCCCTCCCGACCAGTCGTGCACCTTGTCGGACAGACGGGAGAGCGCCTTGTAGAGGTCCGGTTCCTTGAGGTAAGGCGTGGCAAGGGTCAGCCGGGTGCTGAAGACGGCCGTTTGAATGTTCTTGATCTCGCTTTGCAGACCGTAGATGAATTGGACCAGGAACTGGCTGTAGGCGTCCATGGAACCGCTGACATCACAGAGAAGGACGATATCGTTCTTCTTGATCTTCGGACTGCGGTGGAACAACCGGACGATGTCCCCCCCGTAGCGCAGGTTCTTGCGGATGGTCCGGCGCATGTCGATGAGCTTCTTGCGGGGAGTGGCCGTTTTCCGCCGGCTCAGCCTCGTCGCCAGCTTTGGGGCGAGTTCGGCGATCAGTTTTCGAATCTCCTCGACCTCTTCGCCCTTGATGTTCCCGAAATCCTTGACGCCGAGCACCTCATACGGGCTGTAACTGGGAAGTTTGTCATCCTCTCCCGAGGGCTCGCCGTCTTCGCCCTCTCCGCCTTCCTCCTCATCGTCCATGAGGAGGAGCTCCTCCTCCTCGCCTTGCCCTGCGCCTTCCTCATCCAGTCCTTCCTCGCCTTCCTGGCCGGAATCCTCTCCCTCTGCGCCGCACCCATCCTGATCCATGGGGGGTTCGCTTTCGGGGGCGCAACCTTCCAATCCCTCGGGAGTCATTTCGTCCTGCCCGATTCCCCAGAATTCATTGAAGAGCTCATCGAAGGTCTTCAACTCTTGGTAGCTAGAGACCAGGTTGGAGCGGGCGGCGGCGCGAAAGTCTTCTTTTCGGGTCAGGTTGATGAAATTCAGGCTCCTGTAAAGGTCGAGGACCCTGCCCGTCGTGACTTTCACGTTCCGCGAGCGCAGCTTCCGGCAGAAAAGGAGCAGGTCGCGCGTGAAGTCTTTGTGCTCCGCCCCGCGGGGGACCGGGATCTTTCGTTTCCCATCCGTTGGCGGTCTGGTCTGTTCGTCCAGCAAGGGATTATTCTCCTGCGTAGCGGCTCAGGAGCATGGGAACGGCTTCATCCCGCGCCCGGATCACGTCTTCCTGGTATTTGAAGATGGCCCCCAGGGTTTCGTTGACCGCTTCGCCGTCCAGCTCGTTGCGATGGAGGGTCATGAGGGCGGTGGCCCAGTCCAGGGTCTCGGCGATTCCCGGCTTTTTGTAAAAGTCGATATCCCGGAACCCCTGCATGAAGTTGCAGATTTGCCGGGCCAGTTCCTCCCGGATCCCGGGAGCCTTGACCATCACGATCTCCAGCTCTTTGGCGAAAGTCGGATAATCGATCCACAGGTACAGGCAGCGGCGTTTCAGGGCGTCATGAACGTCGCGCGTCCGGTTCGAGGTCAGGACCACGTAGGGTTTGTGGGTTGCGGCGATCGTGCCGATCTCGGGAATGGTGATCTGGAAATCCGCCAGGATCTCCAGCAGGAACGCTTCAAATTCCTCATCGCTTCGATCCACTTCGTCGATCAAAAGGACGGGCGACCTTTCGTTGCTGTCCTGAATGGCCTCCAAGAGCGGCCGGGCGATGAGGAACTCCGGACTGAAGATGGTCTCCTCCAGCGCCTGGCGCGAACTCTTCGATCCCTCCTCCATCTTGATTCGGAGCAGCTGCTTGGCGTAGTTCCACTCATATAGGGCGGTGTTGGCATCCAGGCCCTCATAGCATTGAAGGCGGATCAGGCGGGTGTCGGTGACCTGAGCGAGCACCTTGGCCACATCGGTCTTTCCGACGCCCGCTTCCCCTTCGAGGAAGATGGGTTTCCTCATGGAAATGGAGAGGTAGAGGGTGGTCGCCAGGGTGCGATCGGCAATGTAATTCTCTTTCCTCAGCTGTTCTTGAAGTTCCTCAATCGTTTTGAACATTCGAGGCAATCCTCGTCGCCTGGGGTAGAGGGCAGTCCGTCGGTTGTCCGGAGCGGCTACCTTATCTGACCGATGGAAAGGGAAACGGAGGCAATCCGCAGCCACCCGCGGGGCGGGTCATCCGAAGATCGACTCACAAGGAAACAAACGCCCGGACGCTCGAGGGCGCGGGCGTTTCAATCTCCATACCTTAATTATCCTTGCCGGCCGAATCCGTCAATACTTTCCTTGCGCGACGGCTTCGATGGCGTCGATGATCTTTACGTAGCCGGTGCAGCGGCAAAGGTTCCCCGAAATGCCGACCTTGATCTGGTGACGGGTCGGATTCGGGTATTCATCCAGGAAGGTCTTGGCGGCGCAAAGCATACCCGGCGTGCAGAAGCCGCACTGGATGGCTCCCATTTCGATGAAGGCTTTCTGGAGAGGATGGAGGTTGTCGATGCTCCCCAACCCCTTCACCGTCACGATGTCTTTTCCGTCGGCCTGAACGGCGAGCATGCAGCAGGCGTTCTCGGCCTGACCGTCCACGATCACCACGCAAGCGCCGCAATCGCCCTTTTCGCATCCATTCTTGACTTCAGTCGCCCCGATCTCGTACCGAAGGGCGTTGAGCAGCGACACGTTGGAAGGAAACGTCCGCTCCATGGCTTCACCGTTGAGGGTGAATTTCGCGGTGTGCTCTTTTCGCATTGCGCTCTCCAACTGGGCTAGGCTTCGCGGCCCAGGGCCCTGTTGATCAGTCTCCGGGTTAAGACCTCGCACATCAGTTTGCGGTACTCGGCCGAGGCCCGGATGTCGTCGATGGGGCTGGCCGCCTCGGCGGCCAACCGGCCGCACTCGTTCACCGTCGTTTCGTCCGGAGCGGGCTTGCCCTCAAGCATCTCTTCCGCCTTCTGGACCCGAATGGGGACCGGGGCCACCGCCCCCAGGGAGATTCCCGCTTTGCGGCAGGTCCCGTTGTCCATGTGCAGGACCACGGCCTCGCTCACCACAGAGATGGCCATCGCCCTGCGCCGCCCGAGCTTGTAGTAACCGTAGCCTGAACCTTTCCCGATGGGCTCGAACTCAATTTCCGTCACCAACTCGTTGGGCCTGCGTACGGTTTCCCGTACCCCCTGCGCGAATTCGCTGACGGGCACGCGCCGCTCGCCTTCGGCGCTTCTCAAAACAGCCACCGCGTCCAAGGCCTGAAGAGGGGGCGCGCAATCGGCCGCCGGAGAGGCGTCCACGATGTTGCCCGCCACCGTGGCGCGGTTTCGAATCGGCGGACCGGCGAAGTTCAGGGCGCACTCGTAAAGGACCCCGGCTTTTTCCCGGATGGGCCCGGAGCGCAACAGGTCTTCGACGCTGGCGCGGCCCCCGATCCGGATCTTTCCGTTTTCTTCCCGGATGTAACGGAGCGAATCGATGTAGCTGATGTCCACGACCACGTCCGGCGCCGTTTTTCGGTCGCGGATTTCGACGACGAGATTCGTTCCCCCGGAAAGGACGTGCCAACCCTCTTTGGCATCCTTGAGAATGGAGACCGCCTCGTCAAGAGTTCTGGGAGCCACGTAATCAAAATTTTTCATGTCTGAACCCCACCCTCACACAAATCAATGGTTCCCGTCTTTTCCTGGTTGGCAGATCATCGAGACGCGCCGGCCGCGATAGGTGCACAATCCTAGAGGGACGAGCGACTGCCGGCTTCCAATCAAGCTAGCAAACAGGCGCCGTGGAGTCAAGGTCTTTCTCGAAGCCCCCGCCTGCGTCGGCTTGTCTCGAAACCATATAGGAAGTAAGTTAAGAATCGTTGCGAGGCAATCGAAAGTGATTTGAAACTGGCCGTTTGAAAGATGAAGGCGCGAAAGAGGGATTCGAGATGTCCTTTACGCCGGAGGGACTGCGGGTCGGGCTGGACACCTTAGGATGCCGGATGAACCAGTCCGAATCGGCGGCCATGATGGAGGGACTGGAAAGGAACGGGTTTTGCGTCGTCCCGTTTGAAAGTGCCGCCGACGTTTACGTGGTCAACACCTGCACGGTGACGGGAAAGAGCGACTACCGTTCTCGCCAGCTGGCCCGCCGGGCCGTCCGCTCCAATCGGAACGCCGTCGTAGTCCTGGCCGGATGCTACCCCCAGGCCAGTCCTGGGGAAGCGGCCGCGCTGAGAGGGGTAGACCTGATCCTCGGGAACCGGGAAAAGCTTCACCTGGCTGAGAGGCTGACGGCTTTCCTGCAATGCAACGGCCTTCACAAGCGGCCCTCGGGGCGCCCGGTGGTTGAAGTGAGCGACATGGACCGGGGAGTGAAGTTCGACGAGGTCCCGATTCGAAACTTTCCTGGGAATACCCGGGCGTTTATCAAGGTACAGGATGGCTGCGATTTTCGCTGTTCTTTCTGCGCGATCACCCTCGCGAGGGGACCCAGCAGGAGCCTGCCGCCTCACTCCGCCCTCCGGCAGGTCCGGGGTCTGGTCTCGGCGGGATTCCGGGAGGTCGTCCTCACGGGCGTGGACCTGGGCAGCTATGGTTGGGATCTGAATCCCGCAACCGATCTGGCCTTCCTGGTGCGCCAGCTGGGGGAGGTCCGGGGCTTGGACAGGCTTCGCATCAGCTCCCTCAATCCATGGGAGATACCGGATCACCTCATCGAGGCTTGTGCCGAGACCCCTTGCATCAGTCCCCACTTTCACGTTCCCCTTCAAAGCGGCGACGACGGAGTTCTCAAGGCGATGCGCCGCCCTTACAATGCCGCCCATTACGCCGATCGCCTCTGGTCCCTGAAACGGGCCTTTCCGGCGGCGGGGATCGGCGCTGACGTGATCGCCGGATTTCCCACCGAAACCGAGGACGCCTTCCGGCGCACATACGCCCTTATCGAGGAGTTGCCCGTCACGTACCTCCACGTCTTCCCTTACTCGCCGCGAAGGAACACGCGAGCGGCCGGTCTGGAGGGAGGCCTTTCCCCTGAGGCCAAGAAGGAGCGCGTGGCCCTGCTGCGCGAGCTGGGCCTCCGGAAACGCCGGGCGTTTTGCGAGCAGCACCTGGGGAAGGAAGTGGAGGTCCTGATCGAGCACAGCCAGCCCAAGAAAACGGGCCTCCTTCAGGGACTGACCGGAAACTACATAAAAGTGTTGACCCCCGGACCGGACGCGTGGATGAGGGAACTGATCCGGGTGCGGGTCGAGAAAGTCGAGCCCGAACATGTTCGGGGGACGCCCCTGCGGCTTCCTGTGACGTCATGAGCCGTCCCGTCCTGACCTTCATCACGGATTTCGGGCTGAGCGACGGCTTCGTGGGGACGATGAAGGGAGTCGCCCTGGCGATCTGTCCCGACCTTACCATCGTGGACATCACCCATCAGGTTCCGCCCCAGGACATTCGGACGGGGGAACTGATCTTGCGCGCGGCTCATCCGTACTTTCCCCAAGGAACGATCCACGTGGCCGTCGTGGACCCCGGAGTGGGGAGCGGCCGCCGCGCGATTCTCATCCAGGACGAAAAGTTTCTCTTCCTGGGGCCGGATAACGGAGTCCTGACCTCCGCTCTGGAGAAGGAAGGGGCGAAGGTCCGTGAGGTCTGCAATCCTCGGTGGTTTCTGAAAGGTCCCTCCGCGACGTTTCATGGACGGGATGTTTTCGCGCCGGCGGCGGCTCACTTGGGTGCCGGAGCCGAGCCGACCGACGCCGGACCGGAAGTCTCGGATGCGATCCGGCTCCCGTTTCCGAGCCCTCGGGTGGAAGCCGACCGGAAAGGCGCCCGCGCCCGAATCCGCGGAGTCGTGATTCATGTCGACCGGTTCGGCAACCTCATCACGAATGTGGACCGCGAGTCGTTCGAGGAGGCGTCGGGCTCTGCGCGGGGAGGGCGCGCGCGCGTTTTCCTGAAGGGCCGAGAGGTCGCGGAACTGGTCAGATTTTACAATGAATCCCGCGAGGGAAAGGCGGCGGCCCTGTTCAATTCTTGGGGATTTCTCGAGCTCTTTGTCTCTTGCGGAAACGCCGCGCAGATACTGAACGCGGGCCTTGATGAGACTGTGATCGTGGAAATCAGCGCCTGAATAGGGGTTTTCTCCATGCCTGTCGCCTATCTTGACGCCTCTGTTTACCGACACCTCCGGGAGGAGGGGATCGACCCGGCCGGAACGGCCATTGACAGACTGAGCCTGAGGCACGATGAGATTGAGATTACCTTCGATGACTCCGCCCTGATTGACCTTTCGAGTGCGTTCCGCTTCGGCGACCTGGAAGCAGGGGGGGAACTTTTCAAGCTGGTTCGCAGGGTGATCGGCGACCGAATCCTCAAACACTTCGGTTGGCTGATTCGGGACGAGGTTCAGGCGCTGTTGGAGATGATCCCCCGGTACTGGTGGCAATACGAAGACGAGGAGGCCGATAAGATCCGAAGGCTCATCGCCGATCTGTCCGAGGGAAAATATGAGGTGACGGCGGAACTGGACCTGAGGGACCGCCAGAGTCGCCAGGAGGCTTTCGGCCGGGTTCTCCATCACCTGTTCAAAGAGACATCCTTCGACGAGGAGGGGATCGAGGACTTCTCCGGTCTGCTCCTGCGTTACGAAAAGGGAAAGCGGCGGGAACATGTTCGCAAGCTCATGGCCGATGTGATCCGGGCCGAAAAGCCGGGAGATATCGCCCGGCGCGTCGACACGAAGATCCACAGGTGTCCGACGGCCGCGGCGTTCGTTAAGCTCCCTTTGTTCAAGCAATACCTTTACAAAATGCGGTACGAGGATCGGAAGCGCGGCGACGACGAGGAGATGCTGCACCTTTGCTGCCTTGCACACGTGGACATCCTGGTGAGCCAAAACGTGAAGTTCAGAGAGCGCTTTCACCTCCTCCACCCCGACAAAGAGGCGCACGACCTGGATGGGTTCCTCGCAACGGCCGAAGCGTAAATGGCTTTATAACAAGGAAGTAGACTTTAATTCATGGGATAACACTTTATAGGTATAAGACATGAAAATCGCATCCATTCAATTGGCTGCGGGTGATCGCTCGAAGGCAGAGCAAATCGAGCGCGCCCGTGGGCTGATCGGCCGGGTTGCCGATACCGACTTGATCCTCCTGCCCGAGCTTTGGACATCCGGGGCCTTCGCCTATGAGCGGCTGGAGACCGATGCCGAGCCGTTCGAGGGTCCCACGCTGGCGGCCATGAAGGAAATTGCCGGGGAGAAGGGGTGCTATTTCTTCGCGGGAAGTTGGGTCGAGCGTTCCGGGGAGGGCCTGCACAATACGGCGGTCTTCCTGTCTCCCGAAGGAGAAGTCTTGAAATTGTACAGGAAGATCCACCTCTTCGGTTATCAGTCCAAGGAGAGGGAAATCCTGGTCCCGGGGGACAGCCCGGCAGTCGCTCAGACCCCGCTGGCCACCTTCGGCCTGGCCACCTGCTATGACCTCCGGTTTCCGGAGCTTTTCCGGGCCTTGGTGGACGCGGGGGCGGATTGTTTCCTCGTCACTTCGGGCTGGCCCTACCCACGGCTTGAGCACTGGATTCTTCTGAACCGGGCGCGGGCCTTGGAGAACCAGAGCTTCCTCATCTCCTGCAACAGCTGCGGGGAGCAGGGCGGCGTGCGTTACGTGGGTCACAGCATGGTCGTGGACCCGTGGGGCATCGCGGCAGCTTCAGCGGGCGACCGCGAGGCCGTTCTGACCGCCGAGGTGGATATGTCTCTCGTCTCTCAGGTCCGCGCTGAATTTCCCGCCCTCGCCGACCGCACCCTGCCGACGTTTTCTGCATAACCGGCGATTGGGTTGTATCTGACGGTTTCGATCGGAAAATCCACCGTAAGCCTTCCTCTCGGTTAGACTGGCATCCCAATCCGACGAGCGCAAAAAGGCGGGCAAGGGGTCACCGACCCGAATGCCCGCCCTACCGAGATCGGCGGAATCCCCCCCATTCAAACTGACTCACTACCGGTTTACCCGTGGGATTGCCGCCTTTTCGCGAATGATAGATAATACATCCGAGGGATATCCCGAACGAGCGCGTCGCGAAAGGGCTAACGATCTCCTGAGGAAAAGGAGCTTTTCGTGAGCAAGGACCTTCGCTCCTATCTCAAAGACCTTCATGAGGCGGCCCCCGAGCAGCTTCGTCGCGTCACCCGGGAGGTCTCCCACGAGTGGGAGCCTATCGCCCTCATCACCAAGATGGACCGGGAGGGGATTTACCCGGCGGTCCTCTTTGAGCGGGTCAAGGGGTTCGAGTTTCCCGTCATCGCGAACATTCTCTCCAGCCGGAAGAAATTCGCCGTCGCCTTCGACACGACCGAAGACAGGGTCGCCGAAGTGATTGCTGAGCGGGAGGTCCGGCAAGTCCCCCCAACGCTCGTGAGAACGGGCCCGGTGAAGGATGTAGTCTATACAGGGAGGGAAGTCGATCTCGGACATCTCCCCATCCTCCTCCATCACGAAGAAAACGATGCCCCCTATGTCACCATGGGCGTGATGGTGACCAAAGATCCCGAGACGGGGATGTCCAACCTGGGCATTTACCGGCACAAGAAGATCGGCCGCAACAAATTGGGCGTCTATTACAGCTGGGGCAAACGCCTTCAATATATCCACCGCAAAGCCGAGATGCGCGATGATCCCCTGGACTGCGCCATCGTCCTGGGCATGCACCCCGCGTTTTACGTGGCCTCACAGACGCAGGTCGCGCGCAAGAACGGGGCCGATGAGTACGAGGTGGCGGGGGGCCTGTTGGGGGAGCGGCTGGAGGTCGTAAAGTGCGAGACGGTGGACCTGGAGGTCCCGGCTCACGCCGAGATCGTGATTGAGGGGAAAATCCTGCCCCACATCCGTCAGAGGGAGGGGCCCTTCGGCGAGTACCACCGCTACTACGGTCAGATCGTGGATGCTCCCGAGATCGAGGTGACGGCCATCACCCATCGCCGGGACGCCATCTATCACGACGTCGGGCAGTACATCGAGCACATCACCGCCACCATCGTCCCCAACGAAGGCCACATGCTTCGGGAGCTGCGGAAAGTGCTTCCGACCGTCAGGGCCGTCCACATCCCCCTTTCCGGGGTCCTTTACCACGCATACATCCAGATGGAGAAGGTCACCGAAGGGGATGCCAAGAATGTTCTCATGGCGGCGCTGACCCGGACCCCTTACATCAAGGGCGCCTTTGCCTTCGACCCCGACGTGGACATTTTCGATGAGAGCGATGTCCTGTGGGCCCTGTCCACCCGAGTCGTTGCCGACCGGGACATCTTCATTGTACCGGGAGCTCGGGGCAACCGCCTCGACCCCATGACGTATGCCATTACGCGCCTCACGCGAGACGGCATGGTGACGAAGATGGGGGTTGACGCCACAGTTCCCGTCGGATACGACGACCCGTTCCCGAACCGGGCCAGGATCCCCGGGACGGATGACTTGAAATGGGAGGATTACGTCCAGCCGGCGGTGAAATAGGCCCCAACCCGCGCGGCGTTTCAATGAAGTCTCAACTCACCGGGATCGACCCAGCGTCATGGCGAAGTCTTTGAGAGAATACATCGCTTCAATGGAATCCCAACTTTCAGGAGCCTTGCTGCGGATTGAGAGGCCGGTATCGCCGCAACATGAAGTCTCTGCCCTCTTGGAGAAGGCGAGGCGGGAAAAACGCGGGGCCGCCGTATATTTTTCATCCATTGAGGGCAGCGATCTCCCGGTTGTGGGGAATCTGATAACCAGCCGGGCCTGCAGCTGCCTCGCCCTGGGCCTGGAGCCGGGGGCCGATCGGCTGGAATACATGAGGGCTCTCCGGAAAAAGCTGGAGGCGAACCTCCCGCCGGTCCAGGTCCAGACCGGCCCGGTTCAAGCCGTCAAGAAAACCGGAAAGGAGGCCGACCTCTCGGTTCTGCCGCTGTTGACCCATACCGACGGGGACGAGTCGCCCAGCCTATTGATGGGCGCCGCCGTTGCCCGAAATCCTCGGTCCGGGGCCGTCACCGTAAGCCTCCCTCAACTCCGCTGGTTGGACAAGGACGCGCTGGGGATCTTCGCCGACGAGGATTTGCCCCTGGCGAACTGCATTTCAGACACTTCGGACGAACGCCAGCCAATAGAGGTGGCCCTGGTCATCGGGATGCACCCCGCGTTTTATCTGGCCGCCGCGGTCGGAATGGACGGCGCCGTATCGCTCGGGCGGATCGGTTCCCTCTTGGGAGAACCGCTTTCCGTCACGCGGACGCTGACGGGCGATCTGCCGGTTCCTGCTCACGCGGAAATAGTCATCGAGGGGACCGTTTCACGCGGGGACGCGAAAACCCTGAGGGCGCCCGCATCCCCAATCGGATACGAGGGCAGGGAAAGAGAGGCGCTTGTCTTCCAGGTGAAGGCGCTCACCCGGCGGGACAACGCCATCTTTCAAACGGCCGGTCTCTTCGGCGAAAGACTTTTTCTGCCGACTCCCATTCGCGAAGCGGAAGCCCTCATAACCCTCCAGCGAGCCGTTCCCGCGGTCTTGGATGTGCGCATCCCGGTTGCGTCGAACGGTTATCACGCATATGTGAAGGTTGACCAGAAGCGCATGGGAGAAGCCAAGAAGGCCATCGTGGCGGCCCTCGGGACCATCCCGGGCGTAAAAACCGTCTTTGCCGTGGACACGGATATCGACATGGATGTTGACCGGGAGGTTCTCTGGGTCCTCGCCACCCGTGTGGTCGCGGACAGGGACCTGTTCATGGTTGCCGGGGTGCTGGGAGACTCGGAAGACCCCTCCTCGTACGAAATCACCCGGAGGGGGAGGGGAAGGATGGTCACCCGCCTTGGGATCGATGCCACGACCCCCATCGGCCTCCCGTACGAGATCCCCAGGCCGACACACGTTCCGGGGACCGAAGGGGTGAAACTGGACGAATACCTGGAAGACTGGACGGACGGGACCGCCTGAGCAACTCCCCACCGATTCCGTCCAAGGGTTTCTCTGGATGAAGGGTTGGAGTCATGGGGCAAGACCTGAGAACGTTTCTCGCCGAACTGGAAGCCCGCTATCCGGATGACCTCCTGTGGATCGAGCGGGAGGTTTCGACGGAATATGAAATCTCGGGACTCATCCGGAAGCTCGACCTCTGCGGCAAGTTCAACGCCGTCCTTTTCGAGAATGTCCGAGGATTTGATTTCTCCGTCGTGGCCAACCTGCTGGCGGACAAAAGGAAATACGCCCTGGCCCTGAACCTTCCCGAAGAGGGGCTCTCTGAGGCCATCGCAGAGCGGATGGGAGATAAGATCCCCCCGGTCGTTTTGGACCCGGAAATGGCCAGGGAAGTCCCCGTTCACGAAGTCGTGTTGACGGGTGAGGACGTGGACCTCAGGAGGCTTCCCATCGTCACCCACAGCGCTCAGGACGACGCCCCCTATATCACCATGGGAGTGACCGTTTCGGTCGATCCAAACACGGGGCACCGCGACATCGGAATCTTCCGCCATAAGCTTCTCGGCAAGGATCGCCTCGGCGTTTACTATAGTTGGGGCAAACATCTTCAGTACGCCCATAAGCACTGTGAAGAGAAGGGAGAGGGCCTGCCCGTCGCCATCGTCTTGGGCATGCACCCGGCATTCCATATCGCCGCTGTCAGCCCCCTGGCGGACGCCATGGGCGAAGATGAGTACGGAATTGCCGGCGGCCTGTTAGGAGAACCTCTGGAGCTTGTGCCCTGCAAGACGGTTCCCCTGGAGGTCCCGGCCCGGGCTGAGATTGTCATTGAAGGGGAAATCCTGCCCAAAGAAAGGCAAACCGAAGGTCCCTTCGGGGAGTTCCACCAGTATTACGGGCAGATCGTCGACGCCCCGATTCTCCAGGTGAAGGCAATCACCCACCGGCGAGATGCCATCTATCAAAACGTGGGGATCATTGTAGAGCATCTGTTCATCCAGACCCCCCTCAGCGAGGGTTTCCTGCTCTCCGAGTTGAAGAAGGTGGTGCCGACGGTCAAGGCTGCGGCCCTTCCGAATTCCGGGGTTCGGTACATGGCCTACGTCTGTTTGGAAAAGGTCAATGAAGGAGACGCGAAGAACGTCATCCTCGCCGCACTTTCCATAAGCCCCTACTTGAAGTTCGTCGTTGTGGTGGACCCGGACATCGACATCAATCACGAGAGCGAGGTCAACTGGGCCATCGCCACCCGCGTCGTGGCGGACCGGGACATCGTGATGGTTCCCGGCGCGAGGGGCAACCGGCTGGACCCGACCACGTACACGATTACCCGTTTGGCCCGGGATGGAATGGTGACGAAAATGGGAATCGATGCGACCATCCCCCTGGGCCTGCCTTACGAGTATCCTGAGCGGTTGACGATCCCCGGTGTGGAAGAGATCCGGATCGAGGACTATGTCACGTCGTCCAAGGTCGGCGTCGGGCAATAACGGCTCGCCTACCACCGAGGCGGTTCAATCATCGTAGGAAAATCCAAGTCTTTCAAAGAGACATAAACCAACCTTTGACCGATAGGTTTAACTATCCGGGAATCGCGCGCTCATCGAACTTACTAAGGGGAGCCATAGATAATTGACATGAACCTATCTCAAAAT
>JBHIBA010000089.1:0-14595 GCA_046758845.1 Nitrospinota bacterium | reverse complement strand
CAAAATCGTTTTTCAGCACCCTGCTAATGCATGAACTTATAGCATCGGATTCGGCTGTCATTTCATGACTATCATTCCCCCTCCGAAGATACTTGCCTCATATTGCCATCCCCGGAATTTCTATCATCCTCCATTCGGGAAAAGAAAGAACCCCGCTCGCCTGACGGCGCGCCCAAGGTCGCCCTCTTACGTCATGTGAGCCGGCTCTTGGATCCCGCAGCGGGCGTACCACTCGGCCGCCAGATCCTCGGAGTCGACCACCAGCCCGGCATGGAGCGAGATGAGGAACAGGGCCGCCTGCTCGGCCTCCTCCGAATAACCCGCCGTCACGTCCTGGGGCACGACGACCTGGAACATCCGGTTAGCGGCATCGAACGCGGTGCAAAGGTCACAGCAGTCCGTATAGGCTCCGATGATTACGACCGTGGTCTTTTTCAGGTTTCGGAGAAGATACTCCAGGTCGGTGGGGTAAAAGGCGCTCAGGCGCTTCTTCGTCCGCACGTAATAGTCCCCAGGTAGGTTTTCGACCATGAGGTCAAGCCATTTGGTTCCCTCCAGACTGTGGTTCTTCTGATTGGGGTTGGGGCCGATGTAGGCCTCGTAGAGGTACCGCCAGGTGGAGGGCATACACCCGTTGACGTCGTCGATCCCGTCGGCCCGGAGCCAGAGTTGGACGTGGATCACGGGAATGCCGCACTGCCGCGCTACCCGGCAGAACCAGTTGTGCCGCTCGATGATGGCCCGGCCCCTCGGGGCGGGACAGGTCACGTCCGGCTCATCCCCCAGGTGCCCCCGGTGCATGTCGATGCTGACGATGGCGCAGGAAGAAGGTTCCAGCCAGTCGGAGAAGATCTCCGGCATGTCCCGTTTCTGCTTGAGGAAGTGACACTTCATCGGGGTCAACATGGCGGTTTCTCCTAACGATAGGGTTTATAGAAGCCGAAGCGAATCGCGGACTCTCCTCATTCCGAAAGACGTTCACTGGTTGAGGAACAAATCCAGTGGCACATCTTTTCCGGAATTTTCCATTTCAAAGCGAGAGGGCCCCATTCCTGCTTACTAGGCATTTGAACCCCTCCCGCTGAACCTGTCAACGCCGTTTCGAGCCGACGGAAGCGGGTTCGCTTATCAGACCTAAACGGGCTCTCCCTCGATAACGCTCATCTCTGACTGCGTCGCTACGACCTTGGTCAGCTTGAATCCGGCTGCGTTGAGGAGCGCGCCATACTCGGCCTCTGTTCGCTCAAAGCCACCAGTGATGACCAGCATAACGATGTCAATAAGTTTTCCGGGAGACGGATCATTTCCCGGCGGGATCACTCTCTCTACGAGAAGAAGTTTTCCGTTCTTAGGCATAGCGCGTCGGCAGTTTTTCAGGATGCCGACCGTGGCCCCTTCATCCCAGTCGTGGATAATGTCCTTGAGGATATACTGCACCCCTTTGAGCGTCATCTTTTGTCAAGGGGATATTCACCTTGCTGAAAAAGCGCTTTCAGGGATGGGGAAACCGGGACGAGGAGAGCGGGGGCGGCGAGTCTAGATCCCCAGGTAGCGGGATTTGATCTCCTCGTTGGCCCAGAGCTTCTGCGGCTCGGAGGAGTATACAACCCGGCCCTTGCTCATGACGTGGACGTAGTCCACGAGCTTCAGGGCCAGGGAGGCGTTCTGCTCGACCAGAAGGATGGAAAGCCCCTCGGCCTTCAGTTTGCCGATGACTTCCCATACGTCCTGGATGATGATGGGGGCGAGACCTTCGGAAGGCTCGTCCATGATGAGGCAGTCGGGGTTGGTCATGAGTCCCCGGCCGATGGCCAGCATCTGCTGCTCGCCGCCGGAGAGGGTCCTGGCGCGCTGAGTCCTGCGTTCATCGAGCCGGGGAAAGAGGGCGAACACCCGCTCCAGATTCCAGCCGTGGCGGCCGTTTCCCCGTTCAGCCACTTTCAGGTTCTCCAGCACGCTCAGCGAGGGAAAGACGCGGCGTCCCTGGGGGACGAGTCCCATCCCCATCCGAATCGTTTCGAATGAGGAGATGTGGGTGATGTCAACGCCTTTGAAGATGATATTTCCCCGGCGCGGGGGGTTAAAGCCCAGGACCGAGCTCACCATCGTCGTTTTCCCCACTCCGTTGCGCCCCAAAAGTCCCAGGATTTGGCCTTCCTCGAGCTTCAGGGAGAGCCCCTGTAGGACGTAGGCGTCGCCGTAATACGTGTGGATGTCCTGGACTTCCAAAATCGCCATGGATTACCCGGTCCCCAGGTAGATCTCCTGCACCTTGACGCTTGAGCGTATTTTCTCTGTCGGTCCCTCTTCCACGATCTCCCCGAAATGCAAAACGGAGATGTGGTCCACCACGTCAAACACCACGTCCATGTCGTGCTCGATCAGAAGGATGGCCAAATCGGGATCGAGCTTATTCAGGAACTCCGCCATCTCGTGGGACTCTCCCGACGCCAGGCCGGCCGATGGCTCATCCAGGAGCAAGATCTTCGGGTCGCTCGCCAAGGCCAGAACGATCTCTACCTGGCGCTGCTCGCCATGGGAGAGGTTTCGGATCTCCACGTCACTTCGGTCCCAGTAGCCGACCTGCTCCAGGAGGGTCCGGGCCTTATCGTAAACGTCCCGGTAAGAGGAGAGGAACCTCCACATCACGAACTTCATCTTTCGCAGACCTTCGACGGCCAGCAGCACGTTGTCCAGAACGGTGAGCTTCGGGAACAGGTTGGTGATCTGGAAGGTCCGGGCCATTCCCAGCGCCGTCCGCCGGTGAGTCGGCCAGCGCGTGACGTCCCGGTCGAACAGCAGGACTTGCCCGCCACTGGCGGGCAAAACGCCCGTGATGACGTTGAAGAGCGTCGTCTTCCCGGCCCCGTTGGGGCCGATAACCGCCTTGCGGTCCCCGGGAAAGACCTCCAGGTGGACGCCCTGAACGGCGTGCAGCCCTCCGAAGCTTTTGGAAAGGCCCTGTAAGGCAAGGACGGGCGCGGAGCCGTTTTTCCCGGCGTCTTGGGCCACCTCTGAATCCCTGTCACGAAGGCATTGGCCGGGGCCCCGCCTCGGGGCCCCGGCGCCGGTCAGAACCCTACTCGCAGTTCTTGCAGGGCGGGAAAGTCCGGCTGTAAACCGGCTGCTTCAAGAACTTCTTCTTGTCGTACTTCCAGTACTGACCCACGTTCTTGTAGGTCTTCACCACCGTGTTCCACAGTTCGGCCTTGGGGTAGCCGAACATCTTCTTCCTCACGATCTTCTTGATGTAGATGTTGTGGACCGGGTTCCTCTGGTCGTCCAGGCGGACGGGGCCCCGGATGGAATCCAGCTCGATGCTGGCAAACGTCTTGATAAACTTTTCGTTGCCCGGCCACTTGCCGCCCGTTTTCTTCATGACCTCGTGGATCCACTGGGCGGTGGTGTAGCAGCTCTCCGAGTAATAGGAGGGCACCTTCCCGTATTTCGCCCGGTACTTCTTCACGAAGGCTTCGTTCTTCGGGGTTTTCAGCGCGGCGCTGTACTGAAGGGCCGACACGTGACCGAGGACCTCATCTCCCATGAACGGGAGGACGAACTCGTCGTAACTCGTCCCGCCGCCCAAAAGGGGCATGGTCAACCCGGCGGCCTTCAACTGCTTGGGGAACTGAAGCGACATCGGCCCCACCATCAATGTGAACACCGCGTCCGCGTCTTTTATGATCTTGGGGATGTAAGGGCCGAAGTCCTTCGTCCCGATGGGGGCCCAGAGCTTCTCGATGATCTTCCCGCCGCAGTCCTCGAAGGCCTTCTGGAAGCCGCCGATGACCTCGTAGCCGAAGGCGTAGTCGGCGCCAATGGTGACGATCCGCTTGTAGCCTTGGTCGCAGGCCCACTGGCCGAACGGATGGGATGGCTGGGAACTGGTCCACCCCGACCGGATGAAGTAGGGGTACTTGGCGCTCTGACGCTGCGTGAGGTCATCGGCCGCCGAGATGGGCGAGATGTAGATGACCTTTCGCCTCGTGCTGACGGGGGCCAGGGCGTACCCTGAGGAGGCCAACAGCGCTCCGATGAACATGTGGACCTTGTCCTGACGGATGAGCTTCTCGGCCTTGCGGACGTTGATGGGAGGCTTGCCCTGGCTGTCCTCCAGGATAAACTTCACCTTGGCCCCGGCGAAGTTGTCGTTATGCTCGTCCAGGTACATCTTGAAGCCGTTGCTCATGTCCTTGCCGATCTGGGCGAAGATGCCCGTCATCGGCGCCAGGAAGCCGATGCGCAATTCCTCGGCAGCCGCCCCCGGAGCCGACCCGAAACACAGCCCCAGCGCCAGGACTCCGGTGATGAAGCCCCAACACAATCTCTTTGCGCGTCTTCCGAACATGGTCTTGCCTCCTTTCATGGACGAGACCCGACCGGCATGGATTCCGCTTCCTCGGATTGCCGCTGGGCCCCATTGTGTGAGCGTTGCTGACGGATGCGCGCCGGGATTCCCATCAGCCCGCTCGGAAGATAAAGAATCGTCAACACGTAAACCCCTCCCAAGGCGTACTGCCACCACGCCACCAGGGTGCTCAGGTACTCGCGCAGAAAAACCACCACGAAGGCCCCGATGACGCCCCCCACCAGCGTGCCAGGCCCCCCCAGGACCACCATCAGGAGGGCGTCCACGGAAGTGGTCAAGATCACGTCCTCGGGGCTGACAATGCCGTTCAGGTGCGCCCAGAGGACGCCGGAAAGCCCCCCGAACGCCCCGGCGATGATGAATGCGATGTACTTATGGAGCCACGTATTATACCCGAGGATGCGCATTCGGAGTTCTCTTTCGCGGATGCCGACGAGGCTGCGTCCGAACGGCGAATGAACCAGAACGTACAGGGCGAAAAGACTGAGGACGGAAAAGCCGAAGACGAGGTAGAAGTACGGCAGGTCGTCGCTCAGGTGGATTCCAAACTCGGGGCGGGAGAGGATGTTGATCCCGTTGTCGCCGCCGGTCATGGAATTCCACCGGTAGGCGAGGCCCCACACGACCATGCCCAGCGCCAGGGTGATCATGAGGAAGTACACCCCGCTCGCCCGGATGGCGAACAGCCCGAAGAGCGCCGCCGTCAGCGCGCCGAAAATCATCCCCATTGCGAGGACCAGCCAAAAATCCCACCCCAGGCCGAGCTGGTACCGGGTGGCCAGGACGGCCGTCATGTACGCCCCCACGCCCAGGTAGGCCGCCTGCCCCAGGGAGGGCAGTCCCGTGTAACCCAGAAGAACGTCCAGACTCATGGCCAGGATGCCGAAGATCAGGGCCTGGGTGATCAGCAGAATTATGAATGAGCTGGTGAAAGGAGTGATCACCAGCAGGGCCAGCAAGACCCCGATAACCGTCAGCACCTTCCGCAGGTCGCCCGCCATCGAAGTCTCACTCCCTGCCGAAGAGCCCCGTGGGCTTCACCGCCAGGATGATGGCCATCGGAGCATAGAGGGTGAAATAGGACAATTCCGGGAAGAGGGCCTTTCCGAAATTGTCCACCAGGCCCACGATCAGGCTTCCAACGGCGGCCCCCCGCAGGCTGCCCATTCCGCCGATGATCACCACGGCGAAGGCGATGGGAAGGATCTCGAAATCGAGCCCCGGATAAATCCCCACAAAGGCCCCGCCGATGACCCCGCCCAGGGCCGCCAGGAACGCCCCCAAGGCGAAGATCAACATCGAGACGCGCGAGGTGTCGATCCCCACGCCGCGGGCCATCTCCGAGTCGTCCACGGAGGCTCGGACCATGGCTCCCATCCGGGTCTTTTCCATCACGAGCCACAGGATCAACCCCATCAGACAGGCCATGGCTATCATGAAGATTCGGTACACCGGGAAGTAATAACTCCCGGCCACGGCGCTCCAGTCCAGTGCGGAAGGCGCCTTGATGTCCATGTTGTCGCCGCCCCAGATGTCCAACGCGGCCTGCTGAAACAGGAAGGCGAACCCCACCGTCAGGAGGACCTGGCGCAGCACGTCGAACCCAAGGCGTCTCAAGAAGACTCGCTCCATGAGCAGCCCCACCCCCGCGATGACGAAAGCCGCCACCGGAATGGACAGCAGCCAGGAGCCGGTGGTCCAGATCACCGTCAGGGCGACGTAGCCGCCCAGCAGGAAGTAGGCCCCGTGGGAGAGGTTGACGATGCGCATGACGCCGAAGATGAGGGACAGACCGCTGGCCAGCAGAAACAGAAGGGCGCCGTAGGAAAGGCCGTTAAAGGCCTGGATGACCCAGAATTGCGTATCCAAAAGGGTGACCTCCCGATCCGGGACGCAACCGTCAACGGAAAGGGCGCGCTAGGGGATTTCAGGTCGTTTAAGCCAAACCCGGATATTCTATGCGATAACTACAACGGTTGTCATACGGTTTCCGCGTTTTTCTCCGTCATGCGGCTGGCGCTTCGCGCCCCCCTCGGATGATCTCCCGCCCTTTGCCTGTTACACCTACAGAGGGTGTGTTATCGTTTCAATAAAGGGGAGGATTTCGTTTGTGCCGTGATGCAGGCGGAAAGTCCGGCCTGACGCAGTCACACCCGTCCGTCCCTGTTCCCCGCCGTGAAGGATGGATCCAATGGCGAAACCGCCCCAAAGCATCAAAGACGTCAGTGATCTCCTGGACGAGAATGAATACATCCCCTCGGAGGAGATCGCGACGGCCGTCTTCTTGGCGGAGAGGCTGGGCAAACCCATCCTCACCGAGGGGCCGGCCGGTGTGGGGAAGACCGAGTTGGGAAAGGCCTGGGCCCGGGCGACGGGACGCGACCTCATCCGCCTGCAATGCTACGAGGGTCTGGACGAGACGAAGGCCCTGTACGAATGGGAGTACGCGAAGCAGATGCTCTATACGCAGCTCCTTCGCGATAAGCTTCAGGTCCTTGTCTCCGGCGCCGACTCCTTGGGAGAGGCCGCCGACCGGCTGGCCGCCGAAGAGGACGTCTTCTTCTCCCAGCGTTTTCTCCTTCAGCGGCCCCTCCTTCAGGCCATCCAGGCGGAGCGGCCCACACTGCTTCTCATCGACGAGATCGACCGCGCCGACGCCGAGTTCGAGGCCTTCCTGCTGGAGGTGCTCAGCGACTTTCAAGTGAGCGTCCCGGAGCTGGGCACGCTGGCGGCCCGGCAGCGGCCGGCCGTGGTCCTCACCAGCAACAACACGCGCGAGCTCAGCGAGGCCCTCAAGCGCCGGTCCCTCTACATCTATATCGACTATCCGACAGTGGAGGCCGAGTTTCGCATCGTCCAGCGGAAGGTCCCGGGCCTGACGCCCGAGCTGGCCCGGCAGGCGGTCGAAGTGGTCCACAACCTCAGACTCCTGGACTTGAAGAAGAGTCCGAGCATCAGCGAGACGCTGGATTGGGCGAAGGCCCTTCTCATGCTGAACGCCAAAGCCATCGAGCCCAAAGTCCTGAACAATACGCTAACCGTCCTGCTCAAGCACGAACACGACCTCCTGCGGGCCCGCCGCGCCCTGGAGGCGGAACGCCGGACCAAAGAGGAGGCCGACAGACGCCTGGAGAGTCAGGCCCCGGAGCGCAGGCGTCCGCCCCGGCTGAAGCCCGGGCTTTCGGGGGGAAACGGGCCGGGCGAAGGGGGGCAGGGTGGAAAATCGGATCGTTGAATTCGTCTCCGCCCTGCGGGGGGCGGGCGTCAGGGTTTCGGTGGCCGAAAGCGCCGACTGCATGGGCGCCATCGGGCACACGGGGATACAGGAGCGGGAGACGTTTCGGTCCGCGTTGCGCCTGACCCTCATCAAAGACGGCAAGGACATCCCCACGTTCGAGCGCCTCTTCCCCCTTTACTTCGGCCTGGGCGAGCCTCCCCTCCTTCAGCCTTCCGACCTGCTCTCCCCGGAAGAGATGGAGATGCTTCAGCAGGCCCTTCAGGCCCTCGGTCCCCGGCTTCTCGACCTGCTCCGCCGTCTCTTGGAGGGCCGGCGGCTGGAGAACGAAGAGCTGAAGGAACTGGGTGAGATGGCCCGGCTTCCCGGCATGCGGGACCCGAGGGGGCAGCGGTGGGCCGAGCACGGGATGAAGCGCGCCCTGGGCTGGGAGGAAGCGCTGGAGGCCTTGGAGGAACTCCTCGAGGCCCTCGCCCGGATGGGGATGAGCGAGGAGGCCAGGGAGAAACTCCGGGAGATGGTCGGGGCCAACTTAGAAGCGCTGGACGAGCAGATCCGCCATTATGCGGGCGGGAGCATCGCCCGGCAGGCGGCTGAGGAGCCGAGGCCGGAGACCGGCCCGGACCTGATGCATCGGCCCTTTCAGCGGCTCACCGAGGAGGAGGCCGAGGCCTTGCGGGCTGAGATCCGCCGCCTGGCGGCCCAGCTCAGGAGCCGGGCGTCCCTGCGCCACCGCCGGGGAAAGAAGGGCGCCCTCGACCCCAAGGCGACCCTGCGCGCCAACCTTCGCTACGGGGGCGTGCCGATGGAGCTCCGTCTCAAGACGCGACGCCTCAAACCCAAGCTGGCGGTGATCTGCGACGTCTCCACGTCGGTCCGCCACTGTTCGGAGTTTCTGCTGCGCCTCATTTACGAGCTTCAGGACCAGGTGGCCAAGGCCCGCAGCTTCGCCTTCATCGACCACATGGAAGAGGTCAGCGAGGCGTTCGACGAGCAACGTCCGGAAGCGGCGGTCGAGAAAGTCCTGCGGAGGCTTCAGCCGGGGTACTACAACACCGACCTCGGGGCCTCTTTGGCCCAGTTCTGCAAAGACTCGCTGGATGCGGTGGACAGCCGGACGACCCTCATCATCCTGGGAGACGGCCGGAACAACTACAACGACCCCCGGCTGGACCTCGTCGAGATGATCGGGCGGCGCGCCCGGCGCATCATCTGGATGAACCCCGAGCGCCGGCCCCTTTGGGGAACGGGCGACAGCGATATCTGGGCCTACGTTCCCCTCTGCGATCACGTCCATCAAGTGAGCAACCTGGCGGAGCTGGCCGCCGCCGTCGACCGCCTGTTTCTTCCGGGCCGGTAGGCGCGCGGGAGCCGCAGCGTCCGCCCAAAAGGCCGGCAGCGCCAGAAATGCGGTGGGGAGTGTTTTCTTATGCCGCCATTTTCCATTCCGCGTAAAGGGGCGAGGCCCGCCGGAGGGTCGGGCGGCCAAACCGAAGGTCCAGACCCTCGCGGTCCGGCAACACGAAGGAGAGTCGGCCGCCGCCCTCTCTCTTCAATATCTCAACCGCCCGGTCGATCCGCTTCTCCACGTCCCCAAAGAACTCGGGCAGAATCTCCAACCGGGTCTTGAGCAGCTTCTTGGCGTATTCGATCTCGCGCGGCGAGCGACCCCGGAACGCCTCCTCCACGATCTGCTCGAGCCGCCCGCCGCGCAGGGCCCGCTGCCGGCTCTCCACGTACTGCCGAAAATCCTTGGAGCGAAACACCGAAAGGTAGTACTCAACAGCGGTCGGGTCGAGGTTGTTGAGTTGTCTCAACTGCTGGCGAATGATGTGCTCGAAGTGCATCTGCATCGTTTTCAGGGCGTGCTCGCGGAGCGCGGCCGGGTCATTGAGATCGGGCCGCCCGGGAAGGTCCGGATGCCGGAAGAGGCCGTGAAACTCCTTCCCCTGCTCCTGCAAGCCCTTGGCAATCTGCGCCCCGTCGTCCGTCACGCCCCGGGCGTACTCGTTGTACTTGTCGTAGTTCCGATACCACTTGTGCTCCTCGAAGATGTCGCCCAGCCAGTTGTCCATCGGCATCATGCTGCTGCCGTCGTTGAAGAGCGCAAAGTTGGCAAAGTGCCGGTCCCCGTCGCCGGAGATCATGGAGTCCACCATGTCCTCGACGATGCCCTCCTTCCGAACCAGCAACTCGGGCAGAATCCGGTCCCGCTGGCCGTTGGCGGCTAGATTCTCGAGGCGCGTCAAGAGCGTCTCGTGGGCGCCGTAGTCCCGTGTGACGGCATAGGGTTGGCGGGGCTCGGGAAGGCGGGCGAGCTCTTCCGGCAGCCCGGCCTCGATGCCCGCCTTGATCTCCTCGGGCGTCGGCGGTTTGCCGGCCGCGATGCGGCGCTTGATCTCGTTCACCGTGCGGGAGAGGTCCCGGTCCAGCGGACCCAAGTCGTGCAATTCGAGTTGCTGGAGTTGACTGGCCGTTGGCGGAAGCTTCAAATCCACGATCTCGGTGACCTGTCCGGGGCGCCCCGCCGCCCGGCGGAGCTTAGAGCCCAGCGTCTCGGCAACACCGCCCGGATGGCCATGCGTTTGGTCCTCCACGCGCTTGGCCCAAGCGAGAGGCCGCTCCCCCGCCGCCCGCTCTGCGGCCGCCTTTTCATAAATCGGCCGGGGACGGGAGGCCGAGTCGTACGCCGGGCCGAGGTATTTTGCATCCGGGGCCTTCTGCTGGAGGGTTTGCCGCAAATTGTCGCCGATGTCCTCAGCCGGCCCCGTGCGCGAAAGTCCCCGCTCGGCGGCCCTGCGCCGAAGCTTGTTGAGCGCCTTGCGCCTTTGCATCATCTCCCGCGCCATCTGGCGTTTTCGCTGGATCGTCCGAACGGCCTCCGGCTTGAGGCCGTCGCTCTGCAAAATCCGCGTGTACTCGACCTTCGCCTCGCCGGGCCTTCCGTCGGCCATCAGCCGGTCGGCCCGGTGCGTGAGGGCGCTCTTGTGACGGTCGGACGAAAAGAAGACCGGGTCCTGCGGCCGGGTGCCGATTATCACCGTCCCCGTGGTGTCTGTTCCGGCCCCGCCATCTCCACCGCCGCCCCCCCCGGCACCTCCCTGACCGCCCGAACCGCTGGGAAGCCGGGGGCGCGGGCGCCAAAGGCCCCCCTGCGCAGCGGTGCCCGCACGGCCGGCGCCCCGCCCCATCACCAGACCTCCAGGCCCTCCGGGGCCCGGTACGTTCTCCAAAACCACCGTCCCCCCGCGCGCCTCGCCGCTCAGGCCACCGCGCCCAGGACGCACCGGAACCAGCTCACCGCGGCCCACCGGAACCAACTCGCCGCCACCCGCCTGACGGGCGGCACGGCCGCCGCCCCCCACGACGTTATCCACGATGACCTTGCCCTGCAGGTCCTCAGGGCCAATCCGCCGAAGCCTCGACTCAGCGGGCTTCGGAAGATGACTCGCTATCTGCTCCATCTGCCCCGCCGCGCGAAGCGACTCCTCGCTCCGGCGGAGCCACACCGCAGCCGCAGCGTCCTGGTCCTTCAAGGTCTGCAAAGCGGCGCATCCATAGCCCGACTCCGCCTGGTCCAGGGCGTAGCGAAGCCGGCTCGTCAACTCCGGAGGCGCGTCCATCAACTTGGAAAGCTCGCGCCGCAAAGCCTGCAGCTTGCGGACCGAGGACTCATTCAGCGCGCCCTCCCCCGCTTCTTTCAACACCTGGCGCGTCCGCTTCGCCAGAGAGGACAACCCGCCCACGTTGCGCTCCATCGCCGTCGCCATCGTGCGCATCCGGCCCGCCACCCGCTCCAGCTGAGGGCGCCCCATGTTCACCCGCTTAAAGGTCTGCGTCCAAAAACTCACATGCCCCAGACCCACGCCAAGGAAGATGTCCGTCAAAAGACGCCCCTCATCCCCCAGGTACTCGCCGGCCGTATGGACGGCCCCCATGTACACCGCGAACTCCCCCACGAACACGCTCGCGGCCTGCGCAAGCTTGCGCCCCTTCCCCAAAATCCCCGGCCCGCAACCTGGACACTGGCCGAACCGCTCGACGGCCGCGGCGGCCTGCAAAAACGGCTTGGTCCACCGCGACTGAGACAGCCGCGTCATCGCCCACGTCACAGGCCGTGAGGCCGCAAAATATTCGGAAACAGTGGGAACAAAGGCGAGCTCTTTCGCTTTCGAGGCCCCCCGCAACAGACGCGTAGAGCGCAAACCCGCGAGCTTCGCGTGGGGAAGACCCATCAAAATCAGGAGCTCTCCGTTGAATAGATTCCCGGCGCCCGCCCCCAGCTCCAGGCCCTTCTCCCACAAGCTGTCCGCCCGAATCTGCTGCAAAAGAGGACCCGACAACACGTCCTGCTCGGTCAACACCTCTCCGCTCGCCAACCGCTTCAGGTCTGGAAGAGAGAAGGCGTGGCGAAGCACCTGGAGCTTTTGCCGGGCCTCCTGCTCGCTCAGCTCCCGGCCCCAGAACCGCTTCACCGCCTCGCGGAGACGCTCGGTGTTCAGCTTCCCGATCTCGTCCAGACGCATCCCCTTGTTCCGGAGGCCGTACACCAGGTTCAAACCCACGTGCGTCAGCGCCAGGTCGTCCACCTCATCGCCCACCTGCCGCGCACGCGCTTCCGCCGAGCTCTCGCCGACCATCGGCAAACTGGCCAGCGCACCCGAGACCGTGTCATACCACCCCCGCCACACCGCACCCTTCACGAACCAGTAGGCGTTCCAAGGGTCCGCATTCAGGTCATCTATGCTGTGGGACGCAGCCCAGCGGTCGAACGCCTCATGGCGATAGTCCTTTTCCACCAGCGCCTGGCGCGTAAGCGCCCGGAGTACCCGCAACTCCAGGTGACGCTCCAAGACGTCGAGAGACCTCTCCTGGAACGCAAGCTCCCAGAACGTAAGCGGACCCTGAGCGTCCGCCTGACCCTCACCATCCTTCCCCTTGCGGCCCATTCGGCGGGCCGTCCGAAGAGCCTCCAGCGACTCAACCAACTTCCCCTGCAGAAAAAGGGCCATCGCCTCAATCCGAAAGCCCCCGGTGCGTGTGGTGGACTCGCCCTGAAGCGTCCTGGCCAGGCGAAGCGCACCCTTCGCGTCGTTCTTCGCCAAAAGCACCTGGCCCATGAAATACGTCCGGCGCTCACGAGCCGCCAATACACGGCTGTAGGCGTTGGAGTCCAGCTCTCCGAAGCCGTACGCGTTGTAAATCCCCTCCACCTTGCGCACGATGTGGGCCATCCGCGCCATGGCGTCGCGAACCAGGGTCTCGCGCTGACGGCTCAGCGTTTTAAGATGCCGGACCAGTTTGCGCACCTTCGCGCGCATCTTGTCCTTGAGGCGCTTGGTGTTCTCCGGGTGCGGATCGTCCGGGTCGCCCGGACTCCGAATGGCCTGCTTCAGCTCCTCAATCTGGGCACGGAGCGCCAGCATCAACTGCGTGTGCTGAAAAATCAAAAGAAGCGACCCTGTCAGCGCGTCCTCCGCACCCTTCAACACCGCGTCCATCCGCGCAATCCGCTCCTCCGCAGATTCCTCTGCCTTTGGAGGACGCTCAGACTCATCAGAAGACGCCGTAGAGTCGGTCTTGTCGGTCTCCTCCTTCTCCTCCGGCTTGGGCTTGGACTTGGATTCCTCCTGTTTCTCGGCCACCTGCTGGGACTCTTGTTTTTTGGGCGCCGGTCGGCCGAGTTCGGCGAAAATCGCCCCCGCAATGATGCTCATGAGGTTATCAACCTTCCCTTCGTCGATTGCGGGGAGCAGGTACGACGAAGACGTGGCAACCACCGTTGCCCGAAAGGGATCCTTTATGCCTTCGACCTCAACCCAGAGGATGGCCTCGATTTTCTTCGCCTGATCGATACTGATGACTTCGTGGTACTGGGTTGTGCTGGGGCCCGCGCCGATATCCCAATGCCTTTCAGAAACGGGTTTGATCCATCGACCCTTGTGGGTCTCGATTCTCATCTGGCCCGGCATGCCGGCGTAATTCTTTTCCTTGACAACCTGTAGGTTGACGGAGCGGACGGGCTCGCGGGCATTCACCCGCCCGCGGCGCGGGTGGGGCTTCAAGTACCGGCGGTTGATAGTGATCTCTCTTTCGGGCTGTCTGCGGAGGGTCAACTTATGCAGCTTTCCCCAGTGGAGAAGGATGCTCAAATAGGCGGGGGTTTGCTTCAGGTCCCAGGTTTTTCCGCTGGGGACATACCGGCGGTTGGGTCCTCTTTTTCCCTGGGGCTTCAGAACGACAATCGTGCCCACTTTGACGCTTCGCTGACGGGAATCGTACAAAAACGTCTGAAAGTGGGCCTTTCCGTAGAGAAGGGTGCGGGATGCGACATAAGGCTTTCGGTCGGGGTCCGAAGGAAATAAGCTGAGGCCCTTCAACTCGGGCAACACCCGCTCGGCCACCCGCTCTGCCAGGGTCGACAAGGAGCGCTTCTGTTTCTGGGCGTCCGCTTGACCCGTAAAAAGGAGGACCGCGATGAGGCCAACCAGCAAACGACAAAAAGAAACTCTGCTTTTCATGGCAGACCCTCCGCTCCCCCCATGGACAGGCGCACGATAAAAAGGGTCATTGACCCGGCTCAAGATGTAGTTTCAGCAGCTCCCGGTAATCTTTCTCCAGTGCGGCCGCTCCCTCCTCGAGTTCGACCCGCTGGCGATCCTCGCTTCTTTCGTCCGTTTGCTCCCTTCGGGACGTTTCCGCTCCGCGAGAGCCTCTTCCTGGATGGTTTTCAGCCTTACAAGTATATGTCGTCAGAAAATTTCGGACAACGCGCATTTTTCGGGCGTCTTTTGAGCGGAAATTCGTGGAGGCCATTTTGGTCACAGCGGATTCTGAAGGCGTTTCTTTCCTAGAATGACGCAAGATTTTCGCCAAATCCGAGTCTAATGTCTTGATGGGTCGTTGTTTGGGCGCCTTTGGCGCCTGGGGTGTCTCTGCGGGCTGAGGCGGCGGCACTCAGGAAGGCCCCTCACGGCCTTCCAATCCGAGA
>JBHIBA010000088.1:0-14602 GCA_046758845.1 Nitrospinota bacterium | reverse complement strand
GGTTGTCTGGGGCCTTGCGATGGCTCCTGTCTTTGCCCGAATGCGCGCCTTGCTGGGCAAGGCTCCCGAATTCGGGCAACGGGCCAGCTTCTTGCGAAAAGGGGCGGCCCTCACTGGCCGCCCTACCGGGGGTGTGGCGCCTTTCAAAAAGCGCCCCCCACAAAAAATCCGGCACGTCAGTGCCCAATAAGCGCGCCCCGCAGAAAACCAAAGCGAGTCTTTTTATGGAAGGGGCCGGGCGGAGCTTGCACTGAGCGAAGCCGAAGTGTACCGGCCTGTGATTTTTCGCGGCGCAGTCGCGGCATGCGCCGCGATGAATCGAAGCGATAACGGACCTGCGCTATAATGGGCCTCCGTCGGCCGGCGCGCCGGGAAAGCGTCTGATTAACTGCCCTTGACGATAGGACGAAGGATCATGTTCCGCTGGACCATCGCCCAAAAGATTTTCTGGGGGTATATGGCCGTTATCCTCCTCGCCGTCGGCCTGACCCTGTACGCCATCCTGCGCTTTCAAGCCCTGAATGATCTGACCGCCTCCATCTTGACGACGGACTTGGACCTCATCACTCAGGTCAGGGGTTTGCGGGCCGATCTCTTGGCCCAGGTCCGGAGCGAGAAACAATTCCTGGTGACCTCAGATCCGGATTATTTGGCCTTGTACCGGAGGAAGGGCGCGGAGGTCCAGACCCGGACCCGAATGCTTCAGGAGCGAAAGCTCCCACAAAGCCTGAGAGAGCCCCTGGGCTTTTTCGCCGGCCAACACCGGGATTACGAGGCGGCCCTGGAGGCCCTGGCGTCGGGAAGTAAAAAAGGTCAGGGCGCCCCGGCGAATGTCGAGACCCGGCTGAACGGCTATTTCAATGCGATGCGGGGACACCTGGATGAAGTCCTGTCGGCTGCTGAGACCCAGGCCGCTCAGAGGACGACCGAGTCCGACGCCCTGACCCGGCGGGCGAGTCAGGTTCTGCTCGGCCTTTGCGTCGCCGCCGGGGTGGCGGCCCTGGTCATCGCGGTGGGCATGGCCCGCCACATCGGCCGTCCCCTCAAAGAGTTGCGAGAAGGAACCTTCCGCGTCGCGAAAGGCGACTTCGAGCATCCCGTTCCCGATACCGGCGAGGACGAGCTGGCGCACCTTGCTCATTCCTTCAACCAGATGGCCGAGCGCCTTCGCTCCCTCGACCAGACGAAGGCCGAGTTCTTCTCGGCCATCTCCCACGAGCTGCGCACCCCCCTCACCTCCGTCCGGGAGGCCCTTCAGCTCATGATCGACGGCATTCCGGGCCGGCTGACCGAGGAGCAGAAGAAGCTGTTGAGCATCGCCCGGGAGGGTAATGACAAGATTCTCCGGCTCATTGACGACCTTCTGAAGCTGGCCAAGCTGGAAGCCGACATGATGAAGCTCAACCTGAGCCCTTGGCGGATGCAGGCCCTGATCGACGCGGTGGTCGAGGAGGTCCGGCCGATCACCCTCCAGGCATCCATCCGTCTGGAAAAGGAGGTGGAGGAAAATTTGCCCCTGATGAGAGTGGACGGGGTCAAAATCCAGGGCGTCCTGGCCAACCTGCTCAGCAACGCCCTCAAGTTCACCCCGCCCGGGGGTCTCGTGTTGATTCGCGCCGCTCTGTGCAGGCCGGCGGATTCGGGCAATAGGTGGGACGCGAGCCGTCTGGTTCGCGTCTCGGTTTCCGATACGGGGATAGGAATCGCCGAGTCGGACCTGGAAAAGGTCTTTGACAAATTCTACCGGGCGGAGGGCGTGGCGAATCGACAGGGCGCGGGCCTGGGCCTGCCCATCGCGAAGCGGATTATAGAGGCCCACGGGGGCCGCATCTGGGCTGTGTCCAGGAGTGCCGCCTCAGACCGGAAGGACCCGGAGACCGGAAGCACGTTTGTTTTTGAGATACCGGTCGTGGAGGCGGTGGCCGCCGGGGGCGCGGAGCCGCCCCGGGGTGAGCACCGGGCGACGGCCGCCCCGCTCATTGAGGGCAGCGAGGGCAGCGGTCACACCGGCACTTCTCCACGCGCGCCTTCCGCCGCCTGACCGAAGTCCTTGCCTATTTCCCGACGTACACGATGATGTCGAACTGGGATTTCCAGGTAAGCCGCCTCAGCTCGGGCCGGGGACTGATGAGGTCGCGGATCTTCCGCGCGGCGCCGATGGACGGCGGCTTGTAGTAAATCCGGATCCCGTTGAGCGGTTTGGACTCCCTCAGGCGTCGCGCCACGGGGAACTCGTTCTCCTTGAGGAGACGGCCAACCATGCGGCTCGTGTTCGCCCCGCCTATCCGGGTGACGATCTTGATGGAGGGGCGGGCGGGAGGATTCACTGCCGCCACGTGATCTTTTTGGCCGGGTTTCGATGGCGGGCTCGCCGGCTTGGTCCGTATCGGTCGTTTCCGTTCCCGTCGGGGGACGGGACTGGACGCGCGCCGGGCGGCGGCCTTCTTGGGACGGAGCGAGGTGCCGGAATTTCCCAGTTTCGCCAAGGTCTGCCTGTACTCCTGATTCTGGGGTTCCAGATCGGCGGCCTTCTTGACCGCCTCCCGAGCCTTCTGCCGGTTCCCCAGCCTCCGATAGATGTCTCCCAGCATGGCGTGGTAGTTGGCCGCATCGGCCTTCAGGGCGATGGCCTTGCGAATGAAGGCGAGGGCCTTGGACGGTTGTTCCAGGCGGGCGGAATAGATCCAGGCCAGGTTATGGAGGATCACGTCCTGTTTGGGCTTGAGGGCGATGGCCCGCTCGAACATTTTGGCCGCTTCGGCGTAGTTCCCCTCCTGGTCCAGTAAGGTGCCGAGGTTGTTGTAAGAGAGGACGTTCTTGGGGTCCCGCTTGAGGATCCTCCGGTACGCCTCCTTCGCTTCCTTGGAGCGATCGAGGCGCTGGAGCGCGTAGGCCCGAAGCGTCAGGCTGTGAACCCTGTCCGGGTTGAGGGAGAGGTCTTTTCCCAGGGGGTCCAGGGCCTCACTGAATTTTTTCGACCGCATCAGCTGGAGGGCTTCGGAGTAGTGCGCGGTCGTGGTGCGCTGGAAAAACGCAAGGCCGTTCTGTACGCGGACGGGGCCGGTGAATCCCCCCACTTTGAGGCTGCCCACCATCGCCCGGACCTGCTCGTTCAAGTTATTGAGGGCCACTCGACCCAAAAACCCCCCCCGCTCCTTCGTCGGATCGATGGAGTATTGTGAAGCCAAGTCTGCGAAGGCTTTGCCCTGAGCCAAAAGCTCAGCCACCTTTCTCGCGGTGGCCTCGTCTTTCAGCAGGATCATCCGCAGGTGAAAGGAGGTCGGCTGAGCCGGGACCTGGGGAGCGGTTAGGCAGGATACGGCAAAGAGAACCCCGATGAGAAAAACCCATTTCGATGGGCCAGTCCCTGGAGCTTTCCGAGGGCGGGATTTGTCCAGCTGCCCCATAAACTGGATCAGAATTTCGATAACCCTCCATACGAAATCAATGCTTGGTCCGCTTCCTTCCACAATCACCCTACCAGACGAAGGGCCTCCGGGTCAAAAAATATATGACCCGCTAGGGGTTGAACCCGCAAAGGCGGCGTGTGAGAATGGATTGAAAAACCCCCACGAAGGAGTTCTGAGGCGTGGCTGAGCGCGCGAATCGGTCGCAAGAGGTCCGGGAAAAGTCCCAAAAATACCTTTTTCCGGCGGCCCGGACTTACTACGAGGAGGCCCTGGTCATCGAGCGGGGCCGGGGGGCCACCGTCGTGGACGCGGATGGGCGCGAGTATCTGGACTTTTTCGCCGGCATCCTCACCGTCGGCGTCGGCCATTGCCACCCGCGGGTCGCCGAGCGCACGGCCGAGCAGGTCGGCCGCCTCCAGCACACCTCCACCCTCTACCTGACCGAGCCGGCGGCATCCCTGGCGGAGAGGCTCGCGCAGGTCACGCCCGGGCGGCTTCAGAAGACCTTCTTTACCAACAGCGGAAGCGAAGCCAACGAGACGGCCGTCTTGGCGGCGCGCACCTTCACGGGGAGCCACGAGGTCTTGGCGCTGCGCCATGGCTACAGCGGTCGGACAACGGTGGCCATGTCTCTCGGCGGGCAGGCTTCCTGGCGCTTGGCGGGGTCGGACTCGGGGGCGGGCGTGGTGCACGCAGCCAATTACTACTGCTACCGGTGCCCGTATGAGCAGACGTACCCGAGCTGCGATCTGCTTTGCGCGCGGGACCTGGAACAGGTGATTCAGACTTCCACCGGCGGCCGCATTGCGGCGCTCGTCGCCGAGCCCATCCAGGGGGTGGGGGGGTTCATCGTGCCGCCCAAGGAGTACTTCCAGGTGGCGGTAGAGATTGTCCGGCGCTACGGGGGCATCTTCATCTGCGACGAGGTGCAGACGGGCTTTGGTCGGACGGGGGGCAAGATGTTCGGCATCCAGCACTTCGGGGTGGAGCCGGAGGTGATGACGTTTGCCAAGGCCCTGGGCAACGGGGCGCCCATCGGGGCGACCATCGCCGTCCCCGAGGTGGCCGACAGCGTGAAGGGGTTGACGATCTCCACCTTCGGGGGCAATCCGGTGTCGGCCGAGGCGGCGCGCGCAACCCTGGAGGTGATCGTCAGTGAGGAGCTGGTTCATAACGCCCAGGTGGTGGGTGAACACTTGCGCGCCCGGCTGGAGGCGCTGAAGGAGCGGTTTCCCCTGGTGGGCGACGTGAGGGGGATGGGCCTGATGCTGGCCCTGGAGCTGGTCGGGGAAGGGAAGCGGCCCGCCCCTGAAGCCCTCAATCGGCTCTTTGAGGAGACGAAGAGGCGGGGTCTTCTCATCGGCAAAGGGGGGATCTTCGGAAACGTTGTCCGCCTCACGCCTCCGTTGAATGTGGAGAAGTCCGACGTGGACACGGCGGTGGAGATCCTCGAGGCGTCGCTGGAGGCGGTGGCAGGGGCGTGAGAGCCGGAACGTTGGGCGAGAAGCGCTACGGGCTTTAACAGCCTGGAATTGCGAAGGGGGATCCAGGGTTGCCGATACAGAATGAGGCCGCTTTGCACCACATCCGTGAGTTTCATTCGCCGAAGAGAGTCGCCAAGGCCGTCTCGCTCCTGAGCCAGCCGGGGGCTGCCGCCGTTGCAGGGGGAACCGACGTGGCCGTGGACTACAGGGAAGACTTGGAGGTCCTGGTCGACATCACCCGGCTGGGACTGAACAAGATCCGGCGCAGGCAGGGGGCGCTTCACATCGGCGCGGCCGTGACCATGCACGACCTGACCTCTTCGAGAACCATCCGCCGCCTGGCCGACGGCATTCTGGCCGACGCGGCGGAGTCTTTCATCTCCCAGCAGATCCGGAATACGGCCACGCTGGGAGGCAACCTGGCCCGGGGCTCGCCGGCCGCCGACCTGCCGCCCGCGCTTTTGGCCCTGGATGCGGTGGCTGAGATCCGGGGGGCGAAGCCGGAGGGCGGTCTCGAGGAGCGGCGGGTCCCCTTGACGGAGTTCTTCACCGGGCCCGGGAAAAGCGTGCTGGGCGGCGGTCTCCTCGTGGGTGTGGCCGTCCCCCCTGCCGACGGGCGGCGCGGCAGCTTCCTGAAGATCGGGCGGACGGCCGAGGACATCGCCCTCGTGAACGCGGGGGTTTCTCTTCGATTGGAAGATGGCCGGTGCCGCGACGTGCGGATCGCCCTGGGGGCTGTGGGTCCGACGCCGATGCGGGTCCCCGAGGCGGAAGCGGTTCTGGAAGGTCAGGCCCCGACGGCGGGGCTCCTTGAAGATGCGGCCCGCATCGTCCGGGAGGGGGTCGAACCCATCGATGACCACCGGGCAGGCGCCGTGTACCGCCGAAAGGTCAGCGGGGTGCTGGCCCGGCGGGGTCTGGAAGCCTGCCTGCGCAATGCCGGTCTACAGGCCGTCGCCGGCCGGGGGGAGGGCTGAGGCGATGGATGTGACCCTGAAGGTCAACGGCCGCGAGCAGACCTGGGAAGCCGCGCCGGGCGAGGTCCTCATCGATACGTTGCGCCGGCATGGCTACTTCGGGGTGAAGCGCGGCTGCGAGACAGGGGACTGCGGCGCCTGCGCCGTGGTCCTCGCCGGGCGGAGCGTCAACAGTTGCGTCACGTTCACCGGAAGTGCGGCGCGGCGCGAGGTCCTGACGGTCGAGGGTCTGGCCTCCCCGGAGGGCCTTCATCCGATTCAGCAAGCCTTTCTGGATTGCGGCGCGGTCCAGTGCGGCTTCTGTACGCCCGGCATGATTCTGTTGGCCAAGGTTTTGATAGAGGAAAACCCCAGTCCTCGCGAGGAAGACGTCCGAAAGGCGTTAGGGGGGGTGCTTTGCCGGTGCACGGGATACCGAAAGCCTGTGGAGGCGATCCTGGTGGCAGCAGAGAGAATGCGTCAGGGCTCGAACGGAGTCTCCGAGGAAGCCGGTAGGAAGGGGGGTTGAGGCGATGGCCGGGGATTATCACGTAGTCGGGAAGAACGTCCGAAAGGTCGACGGCGTCAAGCTGGTCACGGGGCAGCCCTGCTTCTCGGACGATGTCAACTTGCCTGGAATGCTATACGGCCGGGTCCTCGGAAGCCCTCACGCCCACGCGCTCATCGAAGAAATCGACGTCTCGCAGGCCAAGGCCCTGCCGGGTGTTCACGCCGTCCTGACATATCACGACACGCGGCGGGTGGCTATCTCAACGGCGGGCCAGAACCACCCGGAGCCCTCGCCGTTCGACCATTTCGTCCTGGACCGCAAGATGCGGCACATCGGGGACCGGGTGGCCGCTGTGGCGGCCGAGTCCCCCGAAATCGCCGAGCGCGCCCTGAAGCTCATCCAGGTCAATTTTCGGGTGCTTGCCGCGGTCTTCGACCCAGAGGAGGCAATCGAACCGGGAGCGCCGGTCGTCCACGACGAGCCGGAGTGCCGTGGGGCCCACGATTTCTCGCGGAATTTGGCTGCGCTCATCCAGGTCGATGTCGGCGACGTGGAGGAAGGGTTCAAACGGGCGGACGTCATCGTGGAGAACGAGTACCGCGTCCCGAGAGTTCAGCAATGCAGCATCGAGCCCCACGTGACGATCGGCTACCTGGATGAGGACCGGCGGCTGGTCTTGCGGACCAGCACCCAAGTGCCGTTCCACAGCCGGCGCCAAGTGGCGGCGGCGCTTCAGATCCCCGAGGCGCGCGTCCGACTGATCAAACCCCGGATCGGCGGGGGGTTCGGCGGCAAGCAGGAGATGGTCCTGGAGGACATCACGGGGGCCTTGGTCCTGGCGAGCGGCCGGCCCGTGAAGATCGAGCTGACCCGCAGGGAAGAATTCGACATGACCCGAAGCCGGCACTCCCAGGTCCTGCGGATGAAGACAGGGGCGACAAAGGACGGCCGGCTGGTGGCGAACGAGCTCCGCGTCGTTGCGGATACCGGGGCCTACGGGGGACACTCCAAGACCGTCCAAACCAACACCGGCGCCCACTCGCTCCCCGTCTACCCGGCGGAGACCATCCGTTACCATTGCCAGGTCGCTTACACCAATCTGCCGCCCGCCGGCGCCATGCGCGGATACGGAACCCCCCAGGGAGTCTTCGCTTTTGAGAACCAGATGGACGAGCTGGCCGACCGCCTCGGGATGGACCCCCTGGAATTCCGCATGAACAATTGCATCCGGATGGGCCAGGAAGATTCCATCTCCCGCGTCCTCTCCGAGGAGAGCGCCTCCGGGGGCGAGGCCGCCGGACGGCGCGTGCTGGACGACGGGCTGATTGAGGCCATGCGGCGGGGGTCTGAGCGGTTCGGCTGGTCCGAGGCCCGCGGGAAAGCGGGCAGGGCCGGAAAAGACGGCGGCAGGAGCCATCGCGGCGCCGGCATGGCCTGCGCCCTTCAGGGCAACGGAATTCCCGGGGTCGACTGGGGCGCCATGACGATCAAGATCAACGACGACGGCTCCTATCACGTCCTGGCCGGCGAGGCGGACCTCGGAACCGGCGCTGACACCGTTCTCGCCCAAATCGTCGCGGAGACCCTGGGCGTGGGCATGGACAAGGTGGTGGTTTATTCCGGCGACACCGATCGGACGCCCTTTGACGTGGGGGCCTACGCTTCGAGCACCACGGTCGTCTCTGGGGGGGCCGCCAAGAAGGCGGCCGGGGACGTCCGAAGACAGGTCCTGGAGGCTGCGGGAGACCTGCTGGAGGCCCGTCCCGAGGACCTGATCCTTCAGGACGGCGAGGTGCGGACCAGCGCGGGGCGCAGCGTCTCGATGCGGGAGGTGGCCCTGCACGCCCTCTATGGAGTCAAGCATCAAATCTCAGCCACCGCTTCGCACGTCGCGCCGATGAGTTCGCCCCCCTTCTCCGCCCAGTTCGCCGAGGTCGAGGTGGACGGTGAGACCGGGTGCGTGAAGGTCCTGCGCCTGGTCGCCGCCGTGGATTGTGGTTTCTGCATTCATCCGCTCCTGGCCGAGGGACAGGCGGAGGGCGCCATCCAGATGGGATTGGGCTACGGGCTGACGGAGAAGATCCAGTACGATTCGAAAGGCGCCGTGATCAACAACACCTTCCTGGATTACAAGCTCTTCACGGCCAACGACATGCCGAAGCTGGACATCGTCATGGTGGAGAACCACAACGAGATGGGTCCCTTCGGCGCCAAGGCCGTGGCGGAAGTGCCCACCAACCCGCCGGCGGCCGCCATCGCCAATGCGATTCATAACGCCGTCGGCGTTCGGATACGCGACCTTCCCATCACGCCGGAGAAAGTCCTGGCCGCCCTCGATGCTAAGGGAGAGGGCTGAGGAAGATTCAGGACAGGACGAAGACGGCTCGCTTTGCCGAGAGAGACAGCCACGATTTCGTAGGCCGGGCTTCCGGCCCGGCGGGTGGCAAGAGGTCACCAACCCCAAGGCGCCCCCCCCGCCAGCGGAAATCGCGGTGTGCGACGAAAAACGTTCTAACAGAGTGCTGAGAAACGATTTTGAGGCCCTCGGATTTGCCCTTGCTGTCATTCTGAGCGAAGCGAAGAATCTCGTTCGGCTGAAAGGGTCTGTTTCCAACTCCGCAAAAAACAACGGGTTTCGAGCTTGAGGAGATTCCTCACTTCGTTCGGAATGACAATCGCAGTGGATCGACCCACCCCTGAGTGGGGAGTCAACCGGAGTTTTTCAGCAACCTGCTAATATGGCCAACGAGTGCGACGCCGCCTTCTATCGCCCCAATCAAGCATTATGAGAGGAGGAGATATGCCGAGGGAGATTCTTCATCCGAAAGGACTCTTCGATCCACGCCCCCGTTACTCCCAGCTCTGCCGATTCGGAAAGGTAGTGTACCCAGCGGGGCAGTTGGCCAGGGACGCCCAGGGAAACCTCGTCGGGAAGGGAGATATCCTGGCCCAGACCCGTGAGGTCTTTGAGAACCTCAAGAAGTGCCTTGAGACGGTCGGGGCCAGCTTCGACAACGTGGTGAAGATCAATGTCTACCTGACGGACATCGACAACCAGTTGGCCGCCGTCGCGAAGGTGAGACGGGAATACTTCACCTCGGAGCCCGTCCCCAGCACCACGGTCGAGGTGTCGCGCCTGGCGGACCCTGACGCCCTGGTGGAGATCGAGGCGGTTGCGGTCTTGGAGTGACCGGGGGCTTGGCTGGCTCCCGTAGGAACTGGGCGCCACGGGCGGCTTGTCCGCCCCGCCGGCGGAAAGCACGGTGTGAGAGATGCCATAGCCGATGAGTGGGCGGCTAGCGGCGATCACCTCTTACCCCCAGTATTCCTGAACGCGTCAACTTTGCTTTGCTCGTGAGGGCGTCCCTGAAGAGAACTATCTGCAGGCAGCCGGGGCCAGCGCGCCCGCCTGCGCGAGTCCATCTTGGGGGGTGGGGGGAAAGGAGGGGCGGGCTATGAGTCTTGAGATTTCGAAGGTCCTGGTTGCCGTCAGCTTTTCCTCCGGTTCCAAGACGGCTCTGGACTTCGCCGGTTCCTTGGCCGAGCGGTACAATGCGGACCTCATCGTCCTCCACGTGATTCACGACCCCTTCGGCACGGAGGGCCTTCACATGCCCTACGTCTATGTGAAGGAAGAGGAGTGGGAGAAGCATCGAAAAAAGGTCACAGACGAGCTTCACGCGCTCATCCGCGAAAAAGTGGGCGCCGGGGTCAACTTGAAGGAATTCGTCGTCGAGGGAAATCCCTCCCAAAAGGTTCTAGAGATCATCCGGGAAGAGGGAGTGGACCTGTTGGTTCTAAGCCATCACCCCAGCGGATGGCTGGAGCGGTTTCTTACCGGCCATGACACGAGCCGCCTGGCCGAGCGCGCGCCCTGCAACGTCCTGATGGTCCACACGCCGCCCAAGCCTTGAGGGCGCCGCGCCTGAGCGGCGAAAGAGAAGAACCGGGGGACCAGGGGGGGCTTGCGACCAGGGGCGCGCGGAGGCAGTTCGCAAGACGACGGCGCAACGGCTCATCTTGATTGATGGGAGGCCACTGTGCTCTCACTTCCCAATCGCCCTGGAACCAAGCCTTGGACATCGCCGACCAATCCGCATCAGCAGTTGGACCAGAATCCCCCGGCCGAAATATACGCGCTTTTGAAGGAGCGGGCCTTTGACTTCCTGCATGTCGAGCGGCGCCCCAGCCAGATCTCCGTCCCCGGCGCGGAGGCCCTGTGGCTGACCGAAGAGAAAGGACCCCATCGCGGCGATGCCTTCATGATCGGCAAAGAGTTCGCTCACGTTCATCCGCCCTATGACGGCAGCATGCACATGGCGCTCTCGCAGGAGGACGGGCGGGAGGTGTCAGACAAAGGCTGGGGTGAGTTGCATCCGATGGTTCTGCGAGGGGACATTCAGACGAACACGGTGCTGGTCTACGGTCCGCGGGACGAGGCCGAGCTGGACGTGATCATGCAAATCCTTTCCGCCTCTTATCGCTTTGCCCGGGGCGAATAGGCTTGCCGCCGGTAGGCCGCATCCCAGAATAGGTATTCGTACCGGCTGCTTCTCCGGAAGTGCGCCATCATCCTCGTCCTCTCCCTTCGGGAGGCCTTCGCGCCCAGCTCATCCACCAGGCGCAGTTGCTGTTTCACCAGGCGACCGAATGCCTCCGAGGCATACGTGATTATCCATTCCCGGTAGACGGGGTCCTTGGAGGGCCTGCGATTCAGACGCCTTCCCACCTCCCAGTAGATCCAGTAGCAGGGCAGAACAGCCGCGACCGCTTCGCCCAAGGTCCCCCTCCGGGTCACGGACAGGAGATGGCGGGTGTAAGCCTTCGTTACGGGGCCTCTTTGGGCGGTCTCAAGGGTTTTCGGACTCAGGCCGATCCGCCGAGCCAGGCGGCGGTGGAGCACCCTCTCCGCCTCGACGCATCCGGCTGCGTGTTCGGCGAACATCTTCAGGGTGTCCTGGCTCTGGGCCTTGCTGCCGGCCAGAAGGAGCGCCCGGGCGAAATCCTGGAGGTAGAGGAAATCCTGGCTGATGAAATAGCGGAAGCTTTCTTTCGGGAGCGTTCCCTCCCCGACTTCGCGGATGAACGGGTGACGGAACGTGGCCTCCCAGAGGTCTCTGCTTCCGTTTTTCAGCTCCTGGGAAAATCTTCTCCGTGCCATGGGTTCTGTGGTGTCGGAACCTCTCAGTGGCGAAGGTAGCCGCCCGAGCCTTTTTCCGCCAGGAGTTCGCCCCCCTCGCAGGCAACCTCGCCGCCCTTGATCGTCAAGACCGGCCAGCCCTTCAGGCGCATGCCCTCGTAGACCGAGAAATCCGACCAGGAGCCGATGTCCTGCCACCGCACGGTGCGCTCCGCTTCCAGGTCCACCAGGACGATGTCAGCATCGCTTCCCAACCGGAGCGCGCCCTTCCGGGGAAACCAGCCGAAGGCGCGGGCGGGGTTGGCCGTCATCTTGGCGACGAGCCGGTCCAGGGGCAGCTTGCGTTTGTGGTAGCCCTCATGCAGGAGAAGCGGGAGAAGCGTCCCGTATCCCGGAAATCCCGTGACGGCCTCCCGCCAGTCGCCGTATTTCTGGTCCAGCGTTCTCGGCAGGTTATCCGTACCGAGGGTGTCGATCTGGCTGGCGGCGAGACCTTCCCAGAGGGATTCCTTGTGTGAAGGCTTCCGCACGGGCGGGGCGATCTTGGCGAGGAGCCCTGCGCCGTGGTCTTCCGTCAGAACCAGATGATGGGGCGTGGTCTCCACGATCAGGCCCGGCATCGCGGGCTTCAGCCGGCAGACCGCCTCCAGGCCGTCCTGCGAGGAGAGGTGGACGATGTAGAGGCGGACCCCAGCGGCCGCGGCGAGGAGCGCGGCGGTCTCCACGGCCAGGGCCTCGGCCAGGGGCGGATGGCTCGCCGTGTAGCGTTTCAGGTCCGAACCCTCCCAAGGCTGCGCGGCCACGCGCGCCGTCGCCTCATCCACCAGAGATTTGTTCTCGGCGTGGACGCAAGCCATCGCGTCCTTTCCGAGGGTCGCGATTTTCTGGAAAGCCTGAAACAGAAAAGCGTCGTCCACGGTCTTCGTGCCCGGAACGCCCCAAATGTAAAACTTGAATGACCGGATGCCCAGATCCTCGGCGTAGCGGGGGATGTTCTCGGCCTGCCCGGACTCGCCGATGCTGGGGGTGAAGAAGACGTCGATGAAGGCGGTCCGCTCGACCTCGGCGGCGAGGTTCGGAAAGATCCCCAGGTAATCCCCCTCCCCCCGGAGGAACAACCCGATGGTCGTGACCCCGCCTTTGAGTGCGGCGCGGGTCTCGGTTTCGCATTCTCCGGCGAAGTCGCCGCTCAGACCCATGTGTCCGTGCGGATCGACGAGACCCGGCAGGACGTAAAGGCCCGAGGCGTCCAGCGTGCGGCGGGCGGGGGGAAGGTGCCCTTCTTTCCCGATGGCGGCAATCTTGCCGCCGCGAACCGCCAGGCCCGCCCGGACAATCCCCTCTCCGGGCAGGACAAGGGCGCCGCCGTCGATTCGAAGGTCAACTCTCACGGTGGACTTTCAGGATTGCCGCGAACGCCGGGACCAGAAGACGAGCCCGATGATGACCAGGGGGATCAAGAGGATGCCCAGCGCGGCCAAGAGGGCTTGAACGGGACTGGCCGAGATCAGGGGCCTATCCATCTTGTCGAAGACTTCGGCGGGGTCTGCCAGCTCATGGTGAGCCGCCAGCTCCCCCAGGCGCAAAAAGAGGGAAACCGCCAGTTTGGACAAAGGACCGAAAAGCGCCGTCATCCCCTTTTTCCCTCAATTTTCTCCAGCGCCCGGAGCAGCACATCGTTGGAGAGGATGTCGCCGGGTTTTGACGAGATATATTTGAAGCGTATCGTCCCCTCCTTGTCGATAATAAACCAGGAGCGGAGGGCCAGGTCCCGCCTGGGATGTTTGACTCCGTACTTCTTGATGACGTCCATTCCGAAGTCGCTGAGCAGTGGAAATTCCAGCTTCAACATCTGGGCGAAGATGGCCTGGGACTGGGGCGCGTTCACGCTGATCCCCAGGATCTCTGCGTCCAGCTCCAGAAACTTGGCGTAGTCAGCCTGACTCGCCGTGAACTCGGCCACTCACCCCGGGGTGAAATCCAGGACGTAGAACTGGAGGACGACGTTTTTCTTCCCCCGATAGTCGCCGAGGGAGATGTTCTTTCCGGTTGTGCTTTTGAGACTGAAATCCAGGGCGGCCTGCCCCACGCCCGCGGCCGTCGCGGACGCAGCGGAAAGCGCGCCGACGAGCGCAATCATCCACGGGAGCGCGGCTTTCCAGATCATCGTCGGCAAGTCTCTCCCGGATCGGTCACGGTCCCTTGTCGCCCTCCGCACCCACATCTGACGGTTCTGCGCAGGAGCGGAGGAGCTCCGGCAGGAGTTGAACGAAGTCCGATCTCGGCATCACCCGATCGATTCCCGCCCGCTCCGCCGCCGCAAGCATCGCGGTGTTCGTATGCCGGCAAAATCCAATGACTTTGACCCGGCCCAATCGGCCATCGGATTTGAGGGTTCGGATGAAGGCGACGGCGTCACCCCCGACGGAATCCAGGTCCAGGATGACCAGCGGCGGCTCTGCATCCCGGCCCGCACCCAGGACGCGCTCGCAGGTCGGGAAGCACTTGAGGGGGACGGCCAATTCCTTGGCCGCGGCGTCGATCTTGGCGGAAAAGAACAGGTCGTTTACGCCCACCAGAACGGGGCAGGTCATGGCACGTCGTTCCCGGAGAGAATCGTTTCGCCTCAGAACCGAGGGAGCGCCCTCCCTCATTCCACGAATTGATCATAGGCTACAGGACCCTGCGTCGCAATGGGGGGGCGGGTTCGTGCACATGAGAAACGGCCGCTATGCCCGCCGGCAGAATCAGAGAAAGTCCCAGGGGGCGCTTTTTGGGCACTTGCGTGCCGGCCGAACTGCGGTTGGAGGAGCGTGCGCTTAGGCCTGGTGTCTTTGGCGCGCACCTTCCGAGAGGTGATTCACCAGGCACGCCTGTGCGGAAACCTGACGCGGTGCGTCCCGCCCCCCTGGGAACCCCCCGGAAAACTTTTGACGGCCCGGCACGCGGGTCGATGACCCGCGGGGCCGGGCCTGCTTGGGTTGTAGGCGAGATTGGCCATACCCCTGGTCTTCGGCCCATTGGTAGCTTATTTCTTTGGCCGGATGCCCGTCTGGCTTCGCCAGCCGCAGCATCCGGCCAACCAGCCAGTTTTAGGCGAT
>JBHIBA010000087.1:0-14695 GCA_046758845.1 Nitrospinota bacterium | reverse complement strand
TCTGCCGGGCGTAGGGAAGCCACTCCTGGCGCACCGGCGATCCCCCGTGAAGGGCTAGCCCCTGAGCTGGCATAGGCCGATCCCTGATCCACGCTTTTGCTGCCAACTTTGGCCTATTTCAAGTTGGGGGTCGGCGCGCACCTTATTACCCGTCAACTGCTGCGCCCCTGCTGCGTCCAAAGCACCCGCCGAGTGGGCGCCGCCGAGGGCAGCACCGCCCTCAAGACAAACCCGTCGGTGTCAACACGAATCTCTCGACTTCGTCCTTCTCGCTCCCTGAGGGAAGGAACCCGCATCCGGCAAAGAGCCGAAAGGACGGTTCGTTTCGTTTAAAGACGAAGGCCACGACCGTTACGTCTGACCACCGGGTTTGCAACTCCCGGATCCCCGCCGCCAAGATCCGCCTTCCCAGTCCTTCTCCGCGGCGCGCCGGAGCGACGGTCACACTGACGACGGCCTCCGTCCCCCTCCGCTCGAACCGGACGACCCCGACGGGTTCGTCCCCCTGCCAGCCCACCAGGATCAGGGTATCCGGCGATTGCAGTTTTTCCTGCAACCAGCGGAGGTGATCCTCCCAAAGAATCGGCGCTTGGGAGAAGGAATTCTTCCTCGTCTCCAGGTCGTTCGCCCATCGCCAAAGCGTTTCCGCGTCTTCAGTCTTGGCTAGGCGTAGGGACAATCCCAACCTTCCGCCCCTTGACATTGTGGTTTTCGCGATATGGCCTTCAACCCAGGGAGCGGCTGAGGCCGGACCTCTGAAAGCCCGCCGCGCCATAGCCGTTTCTGCCTTACTCCGACCAGACCACGTCTTCCGCCCGGACAGGCTGTTCCACCCGGAGAGGGCGGGCGGTCCTTCGGCCCATGAGGTCCGGTAAGGCGCGGGGTTCGAGACCCCCGGTCAGCTTTCCTTTCCTGAGAACGGCGATGTTTTGCGGGGTGAACGTCTCGCCGGCCGCGATGTCCCGGATGGCAAACACGGATCGGCGGGCGAAGGCGCGAAGCTCGGTCTCCTCCTCCAGGACTTCCTTCCGTCCGTGGCCCAACGACCTCTCGGCCTGCCGAATGCGGCGAACCATTTCCGCCAGCTCTTGGGGTTCGACGGCGAAGCGGTGATCCGGTCCGGGCAGGCAATTGTTGAGGGTGAAGTGCTTCTCGACCACGCACGCCCCCAAGGCGACCGCTACCACAGGGGCCACGATCGGGTCGCGCGAATGGTCGGAAAGACCCGCGGGCAGGCCCGTCGCCTCCCTGAGGGCGTTCATGGCCCCGACATTGATGGCATCCAAGGGCGCGGGGTAGGCGGCCGTGCACTGCAGCACGACGATCTGGTCATTCCCCCAGGAACGAATCGCGTCCACCGTCCGGCGGGCTTCGGCCAGGTCGGCCGCTCCGGTGGAGAGGAAGATGGGCTTTCCCTTGCGGGAGACGTGTCCCACCAAGGGAAGGTGGGTCAGCTCGTAGGAGGCGATCTTAAAGACGTTGACATGAGGCTCCAACAGGTCGGCCGAGCTCTCGTCAAACGGAGAGGAGATGAATTCGATGCCGCGCTCCCGGCAATAGTCGGCCAGCCGGGGAACCCAATCCTCCGGCATTTCCATCTCCTCGATGATGCTGTGGATGGACCTCGGGTCGCTGAGGTAATCCGCCCGCCCGGCGGAGCGGGGGTAAATCCGATCCGCCTTGAAGTTTTGGAACTTGACCCCGTCCGCTCCGGCCTCCGCGGCAACGTCGATCAGCCGCAGGGCCTGGTCCAGGTTCCCGTTGTGGTTGCTTCCCGCCTCCGCCACGATGAAGCAGGGCGCTCCCTCGCCCACCCAGCGCCCGCCGACCCGGATCTGCCGATTCAAATTATCCATTCTGCCGAACTGACCCTGACACCCCACTTCAATACAGGATGGGAACTCGAATCAAGAAGATGAATGAAAGAGGAGCGGAAACACAGGCTCGCCACATCGTAACCATCCCCGAAGCCCTGCACGTCTTCCGAACGTCAACGCCTAGTACTCCTGGCCGGAATTACGGTGACGTATTGCGATGTCCTCCAGCTCAGGCAACGCGTTGATCCACAGGGCACTCTTGCACAAGAGACGTAGCCGCGATTTGAGCACATTCGCTTCCCTCAGTGCAGGCTCCGCGGAAATCGCGGCCTATGCACCCGCCCCGATCTCCGCTACGGGCTGCGCCCGCGGGGTCTGCGACCCCTCGCTCAGATCGGGGCTACGACGTGACACGAATTTTCGCAACCAACCACTGGGCTCGGCACCAGCTTGGATGGACCGTTGGCCGCTTTGAACGGGAGGGCCAGCGATCCCATCAGCCCCGAGGACTCACCGGGAAGTTCTCACCGAGAGCCGTTTCCCGAACTTCGTGTGCCCGATATGCCTCGATCTCCTGGACGATGCGCCCCGGACCTTGCCCATCCACGAATCCCCAAGCGCCTTTGCGCATCTCGGCAAGCCGGACGGGATCGCTTAGAAGGGATTGGACGGTCTGCGTGATGGCCTCGGGTCTCACGGCAGAATGCCAACCCAAATTCACCCCGGCACCGGCCTTGGCCAAATACTCCGCCGCCGCGGCCTCCGTCCCGTCGCAGATCACCATGACCGACGGGACCCCCAGGCAGCACCTCTCCCAGGCGCTCCCCCCCGCTGCGCCGACGGCCAGATCCATCCGGGCCGTCAGGGAGGCCATATCCCTCACGTCCCGGTGGACCGTCACCCGAAAGGGAAGCTCGGGAAGCAGCGCCGGGACATTCTCCGCATGGCGGTTCGCACCGCCGAGGACGACGTGGACATCGAGTTCCCGAACGCCCGCCGCTCGACTCAGCGCCCTCAGGGTCTTCTCGGTCTGGTTCTTTCCATCGGCCCCGCCGAAGGAGACGAGCACATTCCGCAGCGGTCGGTGGCTGACCTCCACCGGCCGGTGGGCCAGAAACTCCGGCCGGATCAGGGCATACCGGGGTCCCAGGAGAAGACGGCAGAACTCCGGAACGAGCGGCCGGTAGTCCTCCTCTTTAACCCCCGGCGACACGTTGATCAGAACGTGACCCCAGAAATTCCGATCCGCCCGATCATCGAGGATGACCAGGCGGGGAACCCGCTCAGACGCCCTCCGCTGCCACGCTTCATCTATTTCGGGATGGTCGATGACCAAGAGTCCGATCTCGCCGCTCTCCAGACGGGGTCCGAGCGCCGTCCAGTCCGTCTCCGGCGCCCCTTCGGGCAGGAGGAGGGTTTCAAAGCCCCGGGCCCTGACCGTCTCGGCCGGATGCCCGGGACGGCCCTGTAAGGCGAAGGAGACCCGCCACCCGCGTATCGCCAACGCCTCCGCCAGCGCCAGCGAGCGCATCACGTGGCCGAGCCCCATAGACTGCGATCCGTCCGCCCGGATGAGCGCCCGCGCCCGGGTCATGACCTGGATCTCATGGACAAGATCTCCCGGGCCTTTTCACCCCGCAGCCTGCGCTCGACCGAGCCATCGGACAAGGCGTGCGCAACTTGCTTGAACGTGTGGTGGTAGGCGGACAGGAGCCGATCGATGTCGGCGTCCGAATGACTGTAGGACAGGTTATGGACCCCGGTTGTCAGGACTCCGCAGGCGACCATTTCCTGTCGGACCAGGGTCTTCAAGGCCCAGGGGTCCACGCCTTCGGGATTCTTTCGGTATTGCAGTTGCGTCAGGGGCGCGCGGCCCGCGATGGAGAACACCTCCGCCAAGCCGTGAACCCGGAGGGCCTCCCGCACACCTTCGATCAGTTTTGTTCCCAGGCGCGCGAGGTGCGGGTGAACCAGCCCGGCCTGGATCTTCCGGATGGTCGCCAGCGATGCCGCCAGGGAGAGCGTTTCCCCGCCGTTGGTAAAGGAGAAGAAGACCTCCTCCAGTCCTTTCATGATCTCTCTTCGGCCGACGAGGGCCGATAGGGGAAAGCCGTTGGCCATGGCCTTTCCCAAGGCGGCCAGATCCGGCGTCACCCCGAACAGGGACTGGGCGCCCCCCAGGTGATGACGAAAGCCGGAGATCACCTCGTCGAATATCAGCAAGGTGCCGTGTTCATGGGCCAGCCGCTGCACCTCCTCCAGGAATCCAGACTCGGGTTCTGCCGTGTAAAAGGGTTCCAAGATCACCGCGGCAAATTCGTCGGGCCGTTCCAGGAACGAGGCCTTCAGGGATCCGGCGTCGTTGTAGTCGAACGGGTGGGTCAGAGCCCGGACGGCCTCGGGAACGCCCTTGTGGCGGGAGGTCGAGCCGATGTACCAATCCTGCCAGCCATGGTAGCCGCAGACGGCCACGTGATCCCGCCCCGTGTGAGCGCGCGCCAGCCGGATGGCGCCGGCGCAGGCATCCGACCCATTTTTTGCAAAGCGGACCATCTCCGCGCAGGGGATGATCTCTCCTAACAACTCCGCCAGCTCGATCTCCAACTCGGTGGACAAGCTCAGGAGCACACCCCGTTCGAGCTGATTCCTGACCGCCGCGTCCACGTCGGGGTCACAATAACCGAGCAGGATGGGGGCCAATCCGTTGACGAAGTCGATGTACTCGTTGCCGTCTACGTCCCACACGTGAGAACCCCGCCCGCGCGTCAGGAACAGCGGCGCGCCCCCTCGGCTCCACTGGAGACGGCCCTTGCTGAAAGTCTGCGAACCTCCGGGGATCACCCGGCAGGCTCGGTCCAGCAGGGCCTCGGATCGCGCGAAGGGCTGCGGTCTCGGCCCGCTCGTCTTGTGCGACTCCAGCGGCGGAGCCTCGGGAACCAAGAGTGGGTTCTTTCCTTTCGGCTTCAAGATTCGAAGTGCGACAAGGGCTACGGCGGCGGGGAGGCCCCTAAGCGACCCCTTGTTGTCCTACGAGATGGCGGTTGATCTCCAGAAGGTGAGGTTCTCTGGTCATGAGCGACAGGACGTCCAGCCAGCCGAAGGCCGGGTCCTGCGGATAGAGCCTTTCGAACACCTGCTTGACGAACCGATAATCCACGGGCTCATTCACCGTCCACCGCAGATGGGAGAAATCGGAATTCAAGGTATGGTGGGCCACTCGGAAGGGCCCGCCGCCGCCGTCCCGGAAACGGTGGATGTAAGGCGTGACGTGCTCTCTGTGAAAGGGGTCCGCCGCCTCGTTCGCCGCCCGCCGGAGCGCCTCGAAGGAAAACACCTCCACGTCCAAGCCGTCCGGGTAGGTTCGCATCAAGGTGTTGGACAGGTAGTCCACGGAGTCTTTTTGCTTCAAGTAGGCGTCCACCACCTCATCAATCACTTCCGGGTCGTGGAGCGGGCAGTCTCCCGTCAGGCGGACCACCGCGTCCGCCTGTTCTTCCCGCGCCGCCTTCCAGTAGCGGTCCAAGACGTCGGATTCGCTGCCCCGGTAGACCCGCACGGGGCTCCTTTGCACGACGGCGGCCAGGGGGTCGTCCTTCACCCCTTGTGAGGTGGCTACGCAAAGGCCGTCCAGTCTGCGGCAGCGCAGCACCCTTTCGACCATATGGAGGATAAGGGGCTTTCCGGCGGCCTCCTTGAGCACCTTGCCCGGAAACCGGCTCGAGCCCATCCGGGCCTGAATAATTCCGACGATCTTCATGGGATTAAGGGAGGGGTCGATCCCCTGCGCAACCCCCTGGCGGCCAACGGGTTCAACGACCGGATCAACTCGGCGCGATCCCCCGGGCGGCGAGGATTTCGCACAATTTCGAGTAGGAGGTGATGGCGATGATCTCCTGCATACTGAGGGTGAGGGAATAATGCTTTTCAATGGCCGTGGCCAGCTCGAGGTGCCGGAGGGAATCCCAACTCGCAATTTTGTCCATGGTGCTTTCCGAACAAACGCTGGCTGGATCGACACCCATGACCTGAGCGAATAGGGTCTTCAGTTCAGCGGTCATCGCCCTTCCGGCAGGTCTCCAGCCACTCCTCTTGCGTCACGGCCGAGATCACGTTGTCGCAGTACCGGCCGTCCACCCAGAACTGCTTCTCGATTCTGCCCTTTTCCCGAATGCCGCAACGCTCGTGGATGGCCCGTACGGCGGCATGGTCCGCGACCGACGAGCTGAGGACCATGCGGAGGTTCAGCCTCAGGAACGCAACCTCCAGCATTAGGCTGTAAGCCTCCAGCGCATAGGGTCCCTTTCGATAATCGGCTTCCCCGATGAAATTGGAGATATACGCATACCGGTGGATGTAATCGATTTGGCTCAGGGAAGCGATCCCAATGTGCCGGTGATTTTCCTTCACCACAATGGCCAGCGCCATGCGGCTGCCGTAAGGAGTCAGAGATTTCAGGAACTCGACCTGACGCTCCACTGTGTTGGGCCAGCGCTGGGCAGTCAGATAACGAGTCGTTTCAGGGTCAGAGAGCCAGGCGTGCCAATGCGCCCGTGCGTCCTCCTCCGTGGGATGGCGCAAATAGATCAGCTCTCCGATTGCAAAGGCGTTCGGGAATCGTTCCACGACCGACTCCGGCGCTCCCCGCTCTGCGTTGCGCTTCGGCTCGGAAAGGGCTCGAACCGGCGGGTTTCTCTTTCCTTCGGTCAACGGACCTCTGCGATCCGGTTATGCGCCTCGGCTTCGGCCAATGGGCGCAAGGACACCGTCCTCTTTTCTCGGCTGGAACGATGGGCGGCCAGCATGAGCTCAAGAACCTCGCGGCCCCTCTCCAGCGGGGTCAATGGATTCTCCCGCCCGTTGAGGCAGTTGAGGAAGTGACGCACCTCCTCGAGATACATGGTGTTGCCTTCGTAGCTCCTCGGGATTTCCCAGCGACGCCACTTTTCCTCCGCCGCCTGATAGAGTTCGACGGCCCGGGTGTTGACGTCCCAGACGACCGTCCCCTCCGTACCGCAAAACTCGTAGCGTCGCGTGTAGTTTCGATGCAGGTAATCGAGCTGAATCTGGGCGACGGCGCCGCTCCGGAAACGCAGGAGGAGACTGGCCACGTCTTCGGTTTCTATTTCCAAGTTGCTGACGCGGGCGGCAGAGCAAGTCAGCTCCTCGACCGGCCCGAGCAGCCAACCGGCATAGTCCAGTTCGTGGGAATCGAAGATCACCCCCCCCCCAAGCGACTTGCGGGCCGAGTACGTGCGGCGGTAGTCCTCCCAGGGATGCCAGTCCGGCAGGTACTGCCCGAAGAGGAAGCGGGCGGTCAGGACCCGTCCGATGGCCCCCCCATTCAGCAACCCCTTCATCCGCCCGAAGGCGGGATGAAACTTCCAGTTCGAGCCGACAAAGCCGGTGAGTCCCCTGCTTCGGACGAGTTCGATCAGTTCGTCCACGCCCTCCCACGCGCACGCCAGGGGCTTTTCGATGAACAGGTGGCATCCGGCTCGCGCCGCCGTCAGCGCCACATCTAAGTGAAGGGCGCTGGGAAGGGTCACAAAAACGACGTCGGCCCGCTGGGCCAGCTCTTCGTCGAAGGCGGCGAACGGCCTCGCGCCGGATTCCTTCCCGGCGGCCTCGCGGCGTTCCGGGTCCGGGTCCACGCCCATCAAATCCCTTTCGCCCAACGCCGCCAGATTGCGGAGGTGGCGGCGACCGATGGAGCCGCACCCGACAACCAGGAATTTCATCTACCGGCTTTTCACCTTGCTCGACGCGGGGATATTTCCCGGACCGGCGCGTCGGGTTTATGGGCAGAAGGAAAATTTCTTCTGGTTGCGGCCTGAGGAGCCGTTCGCCGCCTGTTCATCGCCCTGCGTGGAAGGCCCCGCGAGCGGGTTTCCCCCCTTGGATCTGATGCGCTCCATCGGGAAGAAAATATGAACGGACAAATTCCTCGTCGGGCTCCGATGGCGCGCGCGCCAGCGCGTCCAGGAGGCTTTCCTCGTCAAACACCACTCGCTTCCGCTCGTCAAATCCGCCGGGCACGATGTGAGCCCGCTTGGCGAATCGTTCCAGGGGTTCGGCAAACCACTTCTCCACGCCCCCGTGGATGAACAGGATCGGCTTGTTGCTGCATACGGCATGACCGAGTGTCGTCGTGAGGGTGCACAGGAAAAGAAAGGCGTCCGCCTGATCCATCATGGCTTCGAATGGCTCGTTTATGACCTTTACGTTTTCCGGGAAAAAGTCGATTTGCCGTCCCCGAAGCACGCCCTCCGGGTGTCTCTTGTACAGAACCTCGTAACCGGCTTTCCTGAGGCAGTCGACGACCCTGAGTTCCAGATCCAGCCGGGTGAGATCGGGGCACTTTCCCCCGCGGTATCGGTCTCCCTGAAAGCAGTTTCCCATCACCATGACGCGCCTCACCCGGGAGGGAAGCGGCCGGACTTTGTACGATTTCCAGACGGAGAGGTATCGTTCGTGAGGGATCGCCATCAGGCGAACCGGGTTGTTCAACGGAGGGGGGTACGCATGCAAAACCTTTTCCCAGAGGGGGATGCAGCCCGGGGTCTCCACGACGAAATTGTCGCAGGCGGAAAATTCGGAGAGCGAGCTGTCCTTCATCTGCCGGCAGGTATCGGCGCCGTGGCTGAATGCGGTCACGCTCCCGCCCAGACGGCGGACGGTCAGGCTGGCGATCCGCGAATAGTAGTTCGTTCCGCTGACGCCGAGGTAATCGATGGGGCCTTCCCGCCTCAATACGTCCCAAACCCTCGATAAGTCCCCGGCCACCTGCCCGAACCAAGATTTCGCCAAGCCCCGGAGGTGCGCCGCAATCTGCCCATCCACGCCGATCCCGTGCGCCTTAGCGATCTCTATCGCACGCCAGGCCGTCTCCTCCGCAAGCCCATCGAGCTTTCTCTCCAGGGCGTCGGGCAGCGGCGACCCATTCTCCTGGCCGAACCAGGTCGCGATGAGCCGCAGGTGAACCCACCCCCGCAGGCTGGCGATGTATTCCTCGCAAAGGGGTGCCGGCTTATAAAGGGCGAGCAGTCGCCGTTTCCGGTTCGGCCTCGCGGCCCAGGGGATTTTTCCAGCCGGAAGGTTGTACTTCAAGGACAGAAGAAGATTGATGTGCCCCTTGAGCCACCTCTTCCACCGGGCATCCTTCAGACGCCATTTTTTCATCCCCAGCGGAGAGAGAGACAAGTTGCCTTCCAACAGGGGCCGATACAGGTCCGATGGAGAACCGGCAATGGGCCTGAGGCCCGCCTCCCGGAAGCATTGGACCGTCTTCAGGGCAATGAGGACTTGGCTGAATTCCCAAGGGACCCAATAGCTGCCCACGATTACCGTCTGAACCTCCGGGTCGTCGCACGACGCAATGCTTTGCTTATATGCGGCTTGGAGATCAGCGAACAAACGGTCGTAGTCATCCATCGAGACAGGCCAGAAGAAGGTTTCCCGCCAGGCCGCAACGCCTATTTGCAGGACAGTCCGGAGATCGAGGCAAGCCGTTTTTTCTGCATTTTTCATGGTCAAATCGGGAACCCCGACTGCCCCTTCAGGCAGGCCTCTTTGACGGAGTCGCGATGCAGTTTGCCCCGCTCATTGGTCGGAATGGCATCCAGGACGAACCAGCGCGTGGGAACCTTGTAATCAGACACCCGCTTCCGGCACCAATCGGACAGCCGGGACAGGTCTATCGCCGCCCCCGGCGTCGCCGGTGAGATGGCGGCGGCGACGGCCTGCCCCGCCACCGGATCGTCCGCGGCGAAGGTACATGCCTGCGAGACCTCCGGGTGACGCTCGAGGAGGATGTCCACGTCCTCCGGATAGACCTTCATGCCGGCGAGATTGATCGCATGAGACGTGCGGCCCACCAGCGTGAGGCAGGTCCGCTCATCCAAGAACCCCAGGTCCCCGGTGCGGAACCATCCGTCCTTGACGACGGCGGCATACAGATCGGGCCGGTTGTAGTAACCCTGCATGAGGGCCGGGGTCCGCACCCACACCTCGCCGACCTCACCCGGCCGGACTCTCCGGGAGCCATTCGTTCCCGAATCCCTGGCTTCCTCGGGCAAGACGGCGATCTCTGCGCCCCAGCCCGGGCCGATAAACCCATCGGCCGCCGGAACGGCCGGGTCAGGGGAGCCGGCGGTCCAGCTGCCCACCTCGGTGATGCCGTACAGGTTTCGGACGCTTTGGATCCCGCTCCACTCGCGGATCCCTTCCCACAGGGCGGCGCCCAGGGGCGCCGAGCCACAGTGAATCAGTTTCAGGCTGCCCTTTCGGGGCGGCTCCGCCCCCCGGCCGAGGATTTTCCACATCGCCGGCACAGAACTCAGGAAGGTGATGCCGTGCTGGTCGATGGCGCTTCCAAGCCCGGCGAGGATTCGCAGGTCGTGGGAGGGAAAGATATACAGGGTGGCCCCGGAGTAGAGGGGATACAGGCAGTTGCAAATCAGCCCGTGCCCGAAATTCGTCGGGAGCAGACAGGCGGTGCGTTTCAGGAGGCGGCCGTCGATGTACGGCTCAAGAGACCGAAGGCGGGCCGAGAGCGTCCGAAAGGTGTGGGCCACACCTTTTGGCTCTTCCGTCGTCCCCGAGGTGTAGAGAATGAGCGCGAGGTCGTCCGGTCGCGGGTCCTTCCAATCCGGCCCCAAATCCTCCGGCAGAAGGGCGTCCGTCTCCAGCGTGTCGTAGGTGGCGAGGCCCTGGGCGCTGAAATCCGCCGCGACGCCTTTGCCCGGACGCCCTTGGTAGATCACCGCCCGGGCCCCCGACTGGCTCACGATGTTCGCGAGCTCCAGTTCACCGACCTTCGAATCCAGCGGAATGGCCGCGCCGCCCCTTGTCCAGACGGCCAGGAGGTCGGCGAAAAACCAGGCGCTGTTACCATGGGCGATCACCGCGCGGTCGCCGTCCCCGAATCCCAGGTCCGCCAGAAGGCGCACGCGCTTCTGGATTTCGACGCGAAGGCGCGAGGCGTCCCAGGGGACGTCGGTGGCCACGTCGTGGATCGCCGCCGATGGATGGAAGATCCGGAGAAACATCAACCCGCCCTCACCGGCAAGTCATCGCCTCGGGGTCGAATTACGCAAGGAGCGCCCCCGGAAGTTCCAGCTCCTTCACCATCCGGGTCAGCTCCTCCTCGGTGACCCTCCAGGGGTTCGTGTCCGAGCTGTATTCAAAACCCTCCGGCGGGGGGCGCCCGCCGTTCCAGTTGGAACGCTTGCTCCAGAAACGGAAAACCGGTTGGACGAGATACAGGTTGTCGAACTCCACGGTATGACGGGCGTCATCCCGGGGAATCAGGACCTCGTGCAGCTTTTCCCCGGGACGGATGCCGACGATCTCCGTCCGGCACTCCGGCGCGATGGCCCCGGCCAGGTCCATGATGTTCATGCTGGGCAGTTTGGGGACGAAGAGTTCTCCGCCGCACATGTGTTCCAGACACCAAAGGACAAAGTCCACCCCCTGCTGGAGGGTCAGCCAGAATCGGGTCATCCGGGAGTCGGTGATGGGGAGAACGCCCTTCGCCCGCTCCTTCAGGAAAAAGGGGATCACACTCCCCCGGCTGCCCACGACGTTTCCGTACCGAACCACGGAGAACGCCGTCTCGTGATGGGATGCGTAGGTGTTCCCTGCGATGAAGAGCTTGTCCGCGCAGAGCTTGGTCGCCCCGTAGAGGTTGACAGGATTGGCGGCTTTGTCCGTGCTCAACGCGACGACCCGCTTCACCTCCTGATCGATGGCGGCCTCGATGATGTTCTGCGCGCCCAGGATGTTGGTCTTCACGGCCTCAAAGGGATTGTATTCGGCCGCCGGGACCTGCTTGAGGGCCGCGGCGTGCACCACGAAATCCACCCCTTGGAACGCCCGGTAGAGTCGGTCCTTGTCGCGCACGTCCCCGAGAAAATAGCGCATCGGTGGATAGGCCCGGGTGTTGTACATCCGAGACATCTCGAACTGCTTGTCCTCGTCCCGGCTGAAGACGATGAGCTTCTTGGGCTTGTTGCGCCTGAGGACGGTGCGCACGAAGGCGCGTCCGAAGGAACCCGTACCGCCGGTGACGACAACTACTGCATCATCCAGCACGAAACGCCGCCTCCCCATAGATATCTCGTTTGACTTCCACCCGCCGCCGCGGCAGCCCCCGCCACAGCGATCGGTTCGCCGGCGCCCTCATTCCTCTTTCGGCAGAAACTTGGAAAGGCGCGCCATGGCTTCCCAAAACCCTTCTCCTTTCCGGAGGTGTCCTTGCCATATCTCCGGCGTGATCGTGCAGTTCGCGCGCAGAAGGAGAGGGAGGACCTGCGAGAAATCAATCTCTCCCTCGCCGATCTGTAGTCCTTCCTGCGACCTGCCCGCCCCGTCGGAGACATGAAGGTGCCGGACGTAGGGCAGGACTTGCCGAATAGACTCTTCCAGGGAACCGCCGTTCAGGTTACAGGCCAACATGGCGTGGGAGGTGTCGAAGCAGAGGTTGAACCCCGTTTCTCGGCAGACCTCGCTGGTTTGTTCTGCGTTCACCAGGATATGGTTCTTCCAATGTCCCCCGAAGTACCAGGGGTGGGGAGCCTGGTTCTCCAGCAGGAACTCCACTCCGGTGCAATCCAGGATAGACAAGGAATCGTAAAGGATGCGCACGGCCTGGTTCACGTCGTAGCGGCCGTTCCCCATCGACATCCCCCCAACGTGGACGATGACCTTGGGACCGGCCCCCGGGGTTCCCTTGAAATACGGCGCCACCCTCCGGGCCAGGTCGATCCCCTCCTGAACCCTTTCCACCGAGAGGCGGCGAAGCTCCGGGTCGGGGTTGCACAGGTCCAGAAGGAAGTCCTGCTTGAGGTACTCGGGCAGGTGCACGACGAGTTCTTGCGGACAACAGAGGCGGTCGAACCTCCTCATCCCCTCCTCCACGTCGCGGTCGCTCAGATGGATCTCCGCGACCTGCGGCTCCTGCTCCAGGAGCGTCCGAAGGTCGGTAAATCTGGTCACCACCCCCCAACGGCGAGGAAACCGCACCCTCCGGGGCTTCACGATCCGGCTATCGCTCAGGTCTTCTTCCCGGAAGGGTTCATCGCAGACAATGGCCCGATTGGCCGCCCTTCCCACCAGGTCGTAAAGCCTCTGGGGCGAGAGGCCCAGCCCTGGGCCCTTCGAGCCGACCATCTCACGGGTGATCGGCGTTCCGGCCTGGATGTCGCAGGTCGCGACCAGGCTCTTGCCGAGGGTGCGGCGGTTCGCGACCTCCCCCTGGCTCAAACGGCGCCTCGGCTGGCCCATAGCGGCCTGCACGTCCAGGATGTCCTGGACCTGCCGGCGGAACTCTTCGGGAACGAGGCTTGCCGCGTGATCGGGACCCCGCAAGCGCCGATCCAGCGTGATGTGCCGCTCGATGACACAGGCCCCCAAGGCCACCGCCGCTGCGCAGGGGGCCAGGGTCGTCTCATGCCCCGAGTAGCCAACAGGAACCCCGGACCATTGCCGCAGTTTCTCCATGAAGCGAAGGTTGATGTCTTCCAAGGGGGGCGGGTAGGTGCTGTTGCAATGGAGCAAGAGGAATTCGGCCCGGAGCCCCTTCAGAAAGTCGATGGTCTTGCGGATCTCCACTTCTCTGGACATCCCGGTGGAGACCAGCAGGGGTTTCCCTTTGCCGGCAAGGTGTTCCAGCAGGTCGAAGTTCACCATGTCTGCGGATGCAACCTTGAAGGCGGGGACGCAGAGGGAGTCGAGGAAGTCCGCGCTGTCTTTGTCCCAGGGCGTGCAAAGGAAGGTGATGCCCCGATTCTGGCAGTACTCGGCGATTTCGACGAAATCCGAATCGGACAGCTCGAATTCCTGCAAGATGGAGACAACGTACTGAAGAGATTGCTCTCCCTTCGAGAGGTCCTTGAGCAATTCTTCTTGATAGACTTGGCCGAGGCGGCGCTTTTGGAATTTGACGGCATCGGCCCCGGCTTCCAGTGAGGCGTCCACGAGGCGCTTCGCCATTTCTAAGTTGCCGTTGTGATTGATCCCCGCTTCGGCGATCACGAAGCAGGGCTCACCGTCGCCGACCCATCGATCTCCGATCTGGACCTTTGCCATTTTCTTCCGCGTCTGACTCACAAAAGGGATAGCTGAGCCCCCAGGGGCCTATTTCTCCTGAGGGAGAACTCCCAGGGACCGCCCGAACATTTCTGCGATCATCCAATCCACTTCATCGTCGATGTCGATGGACCGGATGCGTTCCATCCAGTGCCCCTGGGTTCGTTTGCCGATGAGGGCCTGCTGCTCGAAGAGGGTTGCTCTGCGAGTTGCGAATGCGGCGCCGTTGTTGAGGAAGAGCCGCTGAAGCGTCGTGCTGTCTCCCGTGAAAGGACCGCCCATCACCGCGCTCATGATCCCGTTTTCTCCCTTGTAGTACATCCACTCCGGTCTGGAAGTGACTTCGGTCACGGTTATCACGGAATCGAGCGAGGGGTCGGCGCGCAGCATCTCCACGCATGCGTCGATGTCCTTCCCTGTCAGGAAGGGCGTGGTGGGTTGAATCGTCACGGCGATGTCGATCGGCTTGCCGCCGGCTTGCGCCTCGCAAAACTGAACGGCATGCTGCGTCACCCACTCCGAGGGCACGTCCTCGGCCAGTTCGGCGGGCCGCCGAAAGGGGACTTCGGCGCCGTATCTCTTCGCCGTCTCCGCGATCCCCTCATGATCGGTGGAGACGACGACCCTCTCGAGACACCGGCTCTCCAGGGCCGCGCACACACAGTAGGCGATGAGGGGGATTCCGTTCAGCTCTTTCAGGTTTTTCAGCGGCAAACGCTTCGATCCCCCCCTTGCGGTGATCACCCCCAGGACGGAGACGGCCGCGGTCACCTCTGAACCCTCCCGGTCTG
>JBHIBA010000086.1:0-15033 GCA_046758845.1 Nitrospinota bacterium | reverse complement strand
CAAAAGCAGGCCCGGCCACGCAGTGCCGGGCCGTCAGAAGTTTTCCGGGGGGTCCAGGGGGGCCGGTTTTCAAAAAAGCCCCCCCGGCAAACCAACGTGGCTTACAAAACATGTCCCGAGTGAAGCCGAGGGAAGCCCCCCTGGGAATCGCGCATTTCATCCCCATCTACACCCCTATCACGATTGGCATGGTGAAATACGCAATTCCGTTCGTCAAAAAACGCCTATGTGCCATTGGCACGCGCCCGCAGGCCCGCGACGATCTTCTCCGGGGTGATGGGAAGATGGCTGACCCGCACGCCCGTGGCGTTGTAGACGGCGTTGGCCACGGCCGCGGGTGTGGGGTTGATGGCCGTCTCGGCCAGGCCCTTGGCGCCGAATGGACCGACCGGGTCGATGGTCTCCACCCACAGGGACTCAACGTCGAAGGCGTCCATGGAGGTCGGAAGCAGGTATCCCTCGAAGTTGTTGTTGAGGATCTTGCCGCTCCCGTCCTTCACCAGCTCTTCCATCATGGCGTAGGCCGCCCCTTGCGCCGCGCCGCCTTCCACCTGACCCTCCGCGCCCAGCACGTTGATGACCTTGCCGGGGTCGTGGGCCGCCACCACCCGGTTGACCTGGACCTCCCCTGTTTTCAAATCTACGTTCACGTCCGCGGCGTGGACGGAGAAGGAGTAAGTCGTCGAGGCGTTTCCGTACTTGTCTTTGGGGTCGAGGATGTCACCCCCGGCCTGGAACAGCCCCTTCGCCGAGATGGAGGAGTCTGCGCTGGAGCGAACCACCTCCTGTACGCTCAGGGTGCGGGCCGGTGTCCCGTGGACATAAAGATTCCGGCCGTCGATTGCGATTTCTTCGGGCCTCGCCTCGAGGGCTTCCGCCGCCGCTTCCACCAGTTTCCGCCGGGCCTCCTGGGCGGCCTCGCGCGTGGCCGCGCCCGTCATGAGGGTGATCCGGCTGGCGAAGGCCCCCAGCCCGAAGGGGACCATCGAGGTGTCGTGCGCCGCGACGACCATGTCCTCGTAGGGCAGGCCGAGCTCCTCGGCGGCCGCCAGGGCCATCACGGTGGCGGCCCCTTCCCCCAGGTCGCACTCGCCCGAGCGGATCTCGACCCGCCCGTCGTCGCGGATCACCACCTCTGTCTCGGAGGGGTCGTCGTCTTTGTCCACGAGGGCGGCGCTGAACCCACGGTTCCCCGTGACGTGAATGCAGCAGGCCAGGCCCACCCCGCGGCCCGGCTCCCGCCGGCCCCGGATCTCTTCCCAGCCGATCGCTTCGGCCGCCTTTTGCAGGCATTCCGAGACGCCGCAGCTGATGATCTTCCACCCGTGGATGGAGGTGTCCCCCGTCCGCGTGAGGTTCTTGAGGCGAAGCTCCACCGGGTCGATCCCGAGGCCCTCGGCGACGTGATCCAGGTGGCTCTCCCAGGCGAAGGTGGCCTGGAGGTTTCCGAACCCCCGCATCTGGCCCGTGGGCTCGGTGTTGGTGTAAGCCAGCTTGGCATCGATGCGAACCGCCGGGGTCCGGTACAGGGAGTCCGTCCGCAAGGCCAGGGAGCTCATGATCTGGGGCGAGAGGCTGCAATATGCGCCGTTGTCGGCGACGACCCGGACGATCTTGCCCAGGAACTTCCCGTCCTTCGCGAAGGCCGATCGGATGTCGAGGATGGCCGGCATCCGGGGCCGCATGCTGATCAGGTCTTCCTCCAGCGTCAGGACGGATCTGACCGGCGCGCCCGCTTCCCGGCTCAGAAGCGAGACCAGAAGCGCCAGCTTCACGTCCAGCTTGCCGCCGAAGGCGCCGCCCGGGCGCGTCTGAATGACCTGGATGTCGTCAACGGGGATGCCCATCGGCCTCGACAGCAGGTAGGGCCGGATGGCGAAGATGGATTGCAGACAGCCCCACACCTTGAGCTTTCCGCTCTCATAGGAGGCGATGGCGCCCGTCGGCTCCAGGTAGGCCTGGTGGGTGAGATGGGTGCGGAAGCTTCCCTCAAAGACCCGGTCCGCCCGCTGGAACGCGCCGTCCACGTCCCCGCGCTCGATCTCAAAGGCGTAGGCCACGTTACCGGGCTTGTCGTCGTGGATGAGGGGCGCTCCCTCTTCCAGGGCCTCCAGGGGATCGGTGACCGGGGGAAGCTCCTGATATTCGACGGCGATCTTCGAGAGGGCCTCCTCCGCGGCCTCCTCCGTTTCCGCGGCCACGCCGGCCACCTCGTCCCCCACGTAGCGGACTTTGTCGGCGGCGAAGGGCAACTCGTCGCAGGTGGAAATGCCGAACTTGGTCTGCGGGGCGTTCCGGCCGGTGAGGATGGTCCGAACGCCTTTCACCCGTTCCGCTGCGGCGGTATCGACGTTGAAGAGGCGCGCGTGGGGGTGGGGGCTCCGGAGGATCTTTCCGTAGAGCATCCCCGGCAGGTCCATGTCGGCGATGTATTCGACCCCCCCGGAAACCTTCTCCTTTCCGTCCACCATGGGGAGTCTGCGGCCCACGACGGCATGCTCAATGACCACGGACTCTTTTCCTTCGATGACTTCTGTTGGGCGGCGCTCTCGAACAGAGACCCTGGGGCGGCCGGGTCGGTCGAACGTTCCTGCGATGGGTCTCAAGCGGGCGTTGGGATCAAGCAGGGACGCTGACCCCTGCGAAAATACCAACCCGATCCGAACCCGTCAACCGGCCGTACGGGTTCATCATATATGAGATACAAGCGATGAGCCCGCCAGCGGCGTTGAGGGGGATGAGAGAGGAAAGGACCTCCAAGGGGGCCTTTTTGGGCACTTGCGTGCCGGCCGAACTGCGGTTGGAGATCTGTACGGTTAAGCCGGATGTCTTTGGCGCACACCTTCCGAGAGGTGAATCACCAGGCGCGCGAGTGCGGAAAACTGACGCGGTGCGTCCGCCCCCCTGGACCCCCTGAAAAACTTTCGGCGGCCGAGCTTTCCGCTCGGCCTGGTTTGGGCGGGCGTGGGTTGGCTGTGCCGGTTGGCTGTGACCTTTCGATGTCTCGCATTTCTTGGCAGAAGGAACGGGCCGGTACGGGGACCGGCCCCTACACCCACTCACGTTGCTGATAGGCTTTTTGTAGGGGCGGGTCTCTGTACCCGCCCGCCAGGGTGCCACTGGCGGCTGGTCTGCCAGTGCCTCAGTCACGGGCAGACAAGCTGCCCGTGGCACACATACGGGGAAACACCCCCCCTCTATGAAAACCCCCTGGGAAGTCCACTTCCGTCATCTCCGCCCGAGTCCTTGTCTCGCTTCCTTAGGCGCAAAGGGAACAAGAAGGGGCCGGGAGCCGTCGTGACCTGAGTCTGTTGAGGCGGGGGCGTACCCCGCAGGGTTCAAAATCCTGTTGACTTCTCCCGTGGGAACAGTCCTAATGCCTTAAAATGCACGGGAGAGACGGGGAATTATGTGGACCGACAGGTCCGCATAAAACTCCGGCAGCATATTGCGTCCGCCGGACGCAACCCATCATCAAGGGAGGGATTGAAGCAAGGCTCGCTTTGCCGGTCATTCGTCTTATACGGACCGCTGTGGGATGTTATATGCGTCCGCATAATCAATAGTTCGGCATAATAGGAGGCAATCTATGGTTTCCCCGAAGACACGCCGCATAGTCTTCATGATCCTCGCCATGACCCTGTTTGTCCTGGCATTCTCTGCGCTGTCCATAAACAAGCCTGTTTCGCAGGCGCAAGGTTTCATCGTTGCCGATAATCTTATGTGCACTATTCAGGTATCCTCTGACAAGAACGAAATCGGTAAGGATATTATCCTGATTGGCCTTAAGACTCAGACCCCAAAGGTCCTATTCGAAGGTGGGGCCACTTCTCCTATGGTCAAAGTTTTTGAGTCGGACAAGACCTTGACTATTCAGCTTGTAGCAACAAGCAGTGGCGGCGTTGACGCGATAGTTCTTGACAAAAACACAGGCAGGTCTTAGAGGGCCACGGCAGGCTCTTTCGCCGGTGTTTATGCAACCGCTCAACTTGGTTCTTGCAAATAGTTGAGCCGAACCCCCGCCGCACCTGACGCGCGCAAACGCGCGCCGGTGAGTTCAGTCGCTAGGCAGGTTGGAGATCACGAGTGGCCCACATCAAACCCATGAGAATCCCGGGACGGTGGCGCGAGGGGTTCGTACTCGATTACCATACTCTCGGTAGCACCTACCTCGGCGATGACGAGTATGGCCATCCAATGTTCGACACCAAACGCACCGAAGTCGGCGAACTGCTGTACCGGCTGAAGTACCGCTCGGACCATTCTGTGCTCGACGAGCTGGTCCGCATGACAGCGAAATTCGTCCGATCCTGGAACCCCGGCGCCACGATGATCATCCCCGTTTCTCCGTCGCGGTCCGGACGGCCTCAGCAGCCCGTTCTCGTCTTGGCGGAAGCGCTAAGCAAGCAGCTGGGCATTCCTGTCAGAACCGACTGCGTTATCAGAGTAAAGGAGATACCCGAGCTCAAGAACGTCTATGACTATGATGAGAGGTTGCGCCGTCTCGAAGGCGTTCACAGAGTCGAACCGTCTGTCGTCTCGAAACAGAAGGTGCTGCTCTTCGATGACCTCTATCGGTCGGGGGCCACCATGAACGCGATAACTACGATCCTCTATGATCAAGGAGGTGCCACTGAAGTCTACGCGCTGGCCATTACGCGTACGCGGAGCAAGTCATGACGAAAGTTTTCATCGGAGGCTCTAGGCGAGTGTCCCGCCTTAACTCTGAAGTGCGGCGGCGGATAGACCGGATGATCGAGAAAGGCTTTCCGGTGCTCGTCGGCGATGCCAACGGAGCCGACAAGGCCGTTCAGCAGTATCTCAAGAGCCGTGGTTACGATAGAGTCGAAGTGTTCTGCACGGAAGGAGAGTGCCGCAATAACCTTGGCAATTGGACGGTTAGGGTAGTTCCCGCTTCTCCGGGCAAAAAAGGTTTTCACTATTATGCTACCAAGGATCAGCGGATGGCTGAGGAGGCGTCGGTCGGCTTCATGATTTGGGACGGCAAGAGCATCGGTACCCTCGCGAACATATTTCGCCTCGTGAAACAGCACAAGAAAGTGGTTGTCTACATGGTCCCGACCAAGGAGTTCTCAACCCTGAGAGATGAGGCCGACTGGGGCAGGGTCCTTTCACGGTGCGGGAAGGACGTGCGAGAGCGGATCAAGCGGTACGCAGACTTTGACGAATGGCCATCCAAGAGTGCCAGGCAGGCCAGGCTGCTCTGAACCAGCCGGGCACAGGGACAACTCCTAACGACGGCATGAACCCGATGTCGCGGCCGTCATCGAGCGCGACGCGGGCGTCCATGAACTAGTAGGCGGAAGGAGGGATCGCTTATCCCGTCTTCGCTTCACCCGGAACTATGGCGCGCCTTTGGCGAGATTGGACGATCAGAAGGAGAACGAAACCGATGACGCCGAGAAAGTCCGTCATCTTCTCGGGGACGATCATCATGACGGCGACGATGAACAGGACCCCGCGCCCCCAGGGACCCGCCCGGCGCAGGAGTTGCCCGTTGACGGACGCCGCCAGCGACCCCACACCCATAACCGAATCGCTCTGCCAGACTTTTTCATCATGGCGCGTCTCCCTCCCCCCTTCCTGTCAAGTGCGGGTATACTCGGGCGTCTGATCCCTCCAGGACCTCTTATCGCTCGGCCCGAATTTCAGGTAAATCTCCCCGCAATTCCGCCATGGGGCAGTGAGACCATCCATCCCCCCCTTTACGCCCCGAAGACGGCGACCGCACGGATGGGAGAGCCGGTCCCCTGGCGTATCTTGAGCGGCAGTCCGATGAACAAAAACCGCTTCCCCGCGATTTCCTCCAGGTTGCAGAGGTTTTCCGTGTTGATCTTTTGGTGATGGCGGCAGAGCACGTGGCAGGGAAAGGAGGCGTCCGCGGCGTTGTCGATGCTGGGCGCGTCCGCCCCGATGTTGACGGCTCCCTTCTCCACATAGAGGAACTCCGCCGCCTCCTTGCTCAGACCCGCATACTCGGTTGAGTACTCCGGTCGGGGATAAGTTCTCAGATAATGGCCGGTCGTAAACAGGACGGTTCCGCCGCCGGGGACGTCCAGGCCCGTCTTTCCTAGCTCCTCCTCGATGCGCTTGCGGCTGATGGAGGTGCGGGGCTTGACGTCGGAGAGGTCGAGGCAGACGGCGTCGGTGTAAAACCACTCCAGCGGAAGCTTCTCGATGCTGGGGGCCTCGGGGCGGGGATCGATGTGGCTGATGGAGTCCACGTGGGTCGGGCCGTGGTCGCAAAGCTGAAGGATGTTCGCGCAGTAGCTCATCTCCCCCTCAAACCGCCCCGACTTGGCCGACTCTTCGTGCGTCATGCACGGCCAGATTTTCGTCTCGGGATGTCCCACAAAAACGGGCTGGCCCTCAAAGAGCTCCTGGGTAAGGTCCACGATGCGGTGCGCCTTGTAGGTCATGGTTGATCCCCATTCGTCAAATTCAGGACTTTTCCCGGTCCGAAGCGGCGGGCGGCCCGCTGGATTGGGCTCCAATCCCCTCGATGTCCGCACCGACATTGAGGCTTGCGCTGAACCGGGAACGGCGACCGACGTTATCCTAGGGATGCGGAGGCGAGTCTGTCAATCGGCCCCATTAGCTGGTACTGTCCCGATTCGACAAGGCCAAGATCGAAGATTAGCCGCCCCTCGTCGCAGGGCGGGCTTTCCATCTCCGTCTACCTTTCATGGGAAAACGACGTGACCACGAAGCCGGACACCACCAATTTTTCCTTTCCCTTTGCCTTGACAGAGGCCATCGGTCATAATCAATATAGATGGACCAGTGGGTGTGATTTCTTTCACAAGGGTCGTGGAGGCAAGGGGCTGCGTGAACTGGCGCGCCCCGAGTGGTCTGCGCGACACGCCAGCGGGATTCGGATATCGAACGGGGGGGCGGTTGGGACCCTTTATCGGTGAAGGAAGAAAGGAAACAATCATGCGGACAGCTTTTACAGCTTTGATGGCCCTCGGTCTGGGTTTCGCCCTGGCGGCACCGGCTTCGGCCTATGAGACGAAAAAAGGGTTGGAAGGCGGAACGATCGCCGGCGTCGTCAAGTTCGAGGGCGCTGCGCCGGCTCCCAAGCAGATCGAAGTCAAGAAGAACAAAGAAGTGTGCGGCAAGAAGCCGATTTACGATGAGAGCCTCGCGGTGGGCAAGGGCGGCGGAATCCGGTGGGCGGTCGCCCGGCTGCTCAACGTCGAGTCCGGGAAGGCGTGGGATCTCAAAAAGGCCGTCATCGACCAGAACGGATGCTTCTTCACCCCCCACGTGGCAATCACGCGGATGAAGAAGTCCGTCAGGGTATTGAACAACGACGGCCTCCTCCACAACTTTCACTCTTTCCCCAAAAAGAACAAGGCCGTGAACAAGGCCCAGCCGAAATTCCTGAAGAAGATGACGCTGAAGGGCAAGTTCTTCCGCAAACCCGAGATCATAAATGTCAAGTGCGACGTTCACGCCTGGATGAGCGGTTACATCGTCGTGGCCGAGAACCCCTACTACGCCGTAACGGGCGCAGACGGGAAGTTCAAGCTGGAGAACGTGCCCGCCGGTAAATACAAACTCGAGATCTGGCAGGAAAAGCTCGGCAGAGTCGTCCACGCGGTCACCGTCAAGGCGAAGGAAACGACAAACGTCTCAGTGAGCATGAACAAGAAAACAGCGGCCGTTACAATCAGATGAAGGAATAGGGGGACCGGAAGGTCGCTCGAGCCAGGGGGGGATCGTGGGGGCAATCGTTGAAGTCGGCAAAGCGCTGGGCTTCAGCGATTGCTTCTTGTGTGGGGGGAGTGACACCTGCGGATGGCGACCCAAGGCGGCCGTGCGTTCGGCGGCGCGCACTGCGAAAGGGATGAATAAAGCGTCATGTTGAGCTGGCTACCCGAAAACGTGTCCACGTACGGCGAGGATATCGATCATCTCTTCTATGTCATCTACTACATCACGTTGATCGCGTTTCTCCTGGTGGCGGTCACGATGATCTGGTTCCTCGTCAAGTACCGATATCGCGAGGGACGCCGCGCCAAGTACACCCACGGGAGCACGACCCTGGAGGTGATCTGGACCATTGTCCCGGCCATCATCCTGATTGTCCTGGCGGTCATGGGCCAGTCCGTGTGGGGGGACATCAAGATAAGAATTCCGGCCGGAGACGTTCAGGTCCAGGTGGTCGGCAAGCAGTTCAACTGGCGGATGGTCTATCCCGGACCGGACAAGAAGTTCGGCACGGAAGATGACCTCAACCTAGAGAACGAGCTTCACGTCCCGGTCAACAAGGTGGTGCGGGTTATCCTCGCGTCGGAAGACGTGATCCACAGCTTCTTCCTGCCGCAACTGAGGCTGAAGCAGGATGCGGTGCCGGGCCGGGATATTCCCGCCTGGTTCGAGGCGACCAAAGCCGGCACGTACGAAATCCCTTGCGCGGAACTGTGCGGTTTCGGACACTCCGGAATGGTGGGGAAGCTGATCGTCCATTCCGCCGACGATTACGCCCAGTGGGTCAAAGAGAAATGGCCGTCCTCTTAGGGCCTGATTAGGTCCTGGTTCGGGGGGACCCGAGGCCGCATTCCGAAAACCCTTCGACGCATGGACAGAAGGTGAGAGATGAGTGAACCGGTAGCCAGCCACGCCGCGCACGCCCACAGCGCAGGCTTCGTCAGAACCTACATTTTCTCCACCGATCACAAGACCATCGGCAAGCAGTTTCTCTGGCTCGGCTTGATCATGATGGCCTTCGGCGGCCTGATGGCGCTGATGATGCGGTGGCAGCTGGCCTGGCCGGAGACCGCGGTGCCCGGGTTCGGATGGATGCCCGAGCCGTACATGTACGAGGGGATCATCCCGCCGGAGTTTTACAACTCGCTGTTCACCATGCACGCCACCCTCATGATCTTCTTCGTCATCATGCCCATCCTGGTGGGGTGCTTCGGGAACTATTTGATCCCGCTCATGATGGGCGCGGAGGACATGGCCTTCCCCCGCCTCAACCTGCTCTCCATCTGGACGGCCATCCTGGCGGCCTTGGTGATGATGGGGGGGTTCTTCGTCCCGGGGGGCCACGCGGCGGGGGGCTGGACGGCCTACGCTCCCTTGACCGCGAAGGCCGAGTACACGGGCGTTGAGTGGGGCATGAATCTGTGGATCATCAGCCTCATCATCCTGGGGGCCTCCTCTTTGATGGGCTCCATCAACTACATCACCACCATCATCAACATGCGGGCGCCCGGAATGACTTTTTTCCGGATGCCCCTCGTGATTTGGTCCCTGTTCGTCGTCGCCATCCTTCTTCTTCTGGCGCTTCCAGTCCTGACGGCCGGCCTGGCGATGCTGCTGTTCGACCGGACGATGGGGTCGAGCTTCTTCCTGCCCGAGGGCGGGGGCGACCCCTTGCTCTGGCAGCACCTGTTCTGGTTCTTCGGCCATCCGGAGGTGTACGTCCTGATCCTGCCCGCCATGGGGGTGGCCTCCGACGTCATCTCGACCTTCTCCCGCAAGCCCGTCTTCGGCTACCGCTCGATGGCCTACGCCATCATCGCCATCGGATTCCTGGGGTTCATCGTTTGGGGACACCACATGTTCCAGAGCGGAATGAACCCGACCCTGGGCAGCAGCTTCATGATCACAACCCTGGTCATCGCCGTTCCGTCGGCCATCAAGACCTTCAACTGGCTCGGCACGCTGTGGGGCGGAAATATCCGCTTGACCGTCCCGATGCTGAACGCCCTGGCCTTCGTCTCGATGTTCGTCATCGGGGGCCTGAGCGGAATCTTCATGGCCTCCACGCCGGTGGACATCTTCATCCACGACACCTACTTCATCGTGGCCCACATCCACTACGTCGTCTTCGGCGGGAGCTTCTTCGGCATATTCGCCGGCATCTACTACTGGTTCCCGAAGATGTTCGGCAAGGAAATGAGCAAGACGCTGGGCCACCTCCATTTCTGGCCCACGTTCATCGCCTTTAACTGCACCTTTTTCCCGATGCACATCCTGGGCGTGGGCGGGATGATGCGGCGGATCTACAACCCGCTTCAGTACGAGTTTCTTCAGCCCCTCCAGCCCATTAATGTGTTCATCACCGTCAGCGCCATCGTCCTCGGGTTCGCCCAGATCCCCTTCATCGTCAACTTCATCTGGAGTCTGGCGCGAAGGAAGAGGGCCGAGCGAAACCCCTGGAGGGCCAACACGCTGGATTGGAGCGCGCCCACGCCGGTGCCGCACGGCAACTTCCCGGTGACCCCCACCGTTTACCGGGGGCCTTACGAATACAGCTCGCCGGAGGTGGAAGAGGACTGGCTCCCCCAGGATAAGCCGTTGCTGGTCCAACCCGCCTCGGCCCACTGAAGAACGGGGGAACATGGGGATCTCTCAACCGAACGCCCAGCCCGGGGAGGGAGGCCGCTCGCGGTGGCTTCACCGCTTCGCCCTCCTGACTGCGGGATGCACCTTCGGGTTGATCTTCGTCGGAGGGCTCGTCACCAGCACCGGCTCGGGCCTCGCGGTCCCTGACTGGCCCCTCGCCTTCGGGCAGTTCTTTCCCCCGATGGTCGGAGGGGTGCTCATTGAGCACGGACACCGCCTGGTTGCCGGTTTCGTGGGCATCCTGACAGTGGCGCTGACCGTTTGGGTCTGCCTGAAAGAACCTCGCAAGTGGGTCCGGGGCCTGGCCTTGGCCGCTTTGGGCGCGATCGTCTTGCAAGGGCTCCTCGGGGGCGTCACGGTCCTCCTGGAGTTGCCGACGGCGGTTTCCGTTTCGCACGCCTTGCTTGCCCAAGCCTTTTTCTGTCTGACGGTCGCCCTGGCTATGGTCACAAACCCCAAGTGGAGCCATCCCTCCCGCAGCCCGAGGGGCGAAGCGACCTCCTCGATGAAGCGTCTGTGCATGGCGACAACCGCCGTGGTTTTCCTTCAGTTGCTTCTGGGGGCCTGGATGAGGCACATCCACGCGGGACTGGCCATCCCCGATTTCCCCCTCGCCTTCGGGCGGCTCGCCCCGCCGCTGGCGCTGCTGAAAGACCCGAGAGTCACGGTCCACTTTCTTCACCGGCTGGGCGCGGTGGCCGTCGCCGGATTCGTCCTGTGGACCGTGACGCTGGTCCTCCGCCGGTATCCCGACGAGCCTCGGCTGATCCGGCCCGCGGGCGGGCTGGTCGCGTTGCTGGCCTTTCAACTCGTTCTCGGAGCACTGACCATCTGGACAAGTAGGGCGGTGGTCCCGACGACGGCCCATGTGGCCGTAGGGGCGGCGGTGTTGGCCGTGACCCTCGTCCTGACGTTGCGTTTTCAGGAGCGTCAGCCGGCTCGCGCGGGGGCGAAGGCCCGCCCGTGGCTGACAGAAGAGGTTCCCGCATGGTGACGCGCGCACAAACGCTGGCCATCGGTTTCTCGGGGGCGCGAAGAAGGGCGGCGGATTTTGTCGCCCTGACCAAGCCCCGCGTCGTCTTGATGGTCCTGGCGGCGATCCTCGTCGGGTTCTATCTGGGCGCGAAGGGCGCGGTGGATTTCTGGTCCCTCTTCCAGACGCTGTTCGCGATGGCGCTGTCCACGGCGGGGACCATCGCCCTGAACCAGTACCTGGAGCGGGAATTGGACGCCCGGATGGAGCGCACGCGGCTTCGGCCTCTGCCCGACGGACGGCTGCGGCCGGCCGAGGCACTGGGTTTCGGTCTGGCTCTCGTCGCGGCGGGTCTGCTTTACGCGAGCCTTGCCGTCAACGCGCTGACGGGTTTGCTGACGGCCGTGATCGTTGTCAGCTACCTCTTCGTGTACACCCCGCTGAAGGTGAAGACCGAGTTCTGCAACCTGCCCGGCGCCGTGGCGGGGGCGCTCCCCCCCGTGGTGGGGTGGGCGGCGGCCGCCGGAACGCTGGAGGTGAGGGCGTGGGTCCTCTTCGCGATCATGTTCGTTTGGCAGTTCCCGCACCTGCTGGCCATCGGCTGGCTGTACCGGGAGGAGTACGCCCGCGCGGGCGTCCGCCACATGGTCCGCAGGGACTCCGACCCCAAGAGCACGGGCCGCCAGATCGTGAACAACTGCATGGCGCTCCTCGTGCTCGGGCTGATGCCCACACTGGTCGGCCTGGCCGGTAAGGTGTATTTCGTCTCGGCTCTGGCCATCGGGATCGCCTTCTTGGCGTGCGGAATTATGACCTCCTGCTCGATGACGACATCCAATGCGCGAAGGCTCCTGGTGGCCACCCTGGTGTACCTGCCGGCCCTGCTCCTGTTGATGGTTTTCGACAAGGGCCCGCTTTAGAGGATTCGCGGGAATATGATTGCCTCCGAGGCTAAAAAGCGAAACCGGCGTCTGGGCAGGATCCTGTTGCTCTCGCTGGCTGTGCTTTATTCCATCGCTGTCATCGGAGTGATTGCGCTGAACTAGGCCCCTTCGATGGGAGCGGCCGGGACTGAACGATGGTCGAGACAACTCCGCCGGAAGTCGACGAGCAAATCCTCGATGCGGAACTCGAGAAGCTTATCCGGGTTCCCCCTGCGGGGCCCCCCGAGGTGCCGCCGGACGACGACGGGGGAATCCCGCCCGATCCCCAGGGAGAGCCGGCGAGACCGCTGGTGCGCAACGCCTACCTCGGGATGGCCGCCTTTCTGGGGGCGGAGGCGATGTTCTTCGCCGGGCTGATCGGGGCGTTTCTGGTCTTTCGCTTCGGGAGCCAGGTCTGGCCCCCGCCGTTTCAACCCCGGTTGCCCCTGGCCGTGACGTCGGTCAACACGGCCGTTCTCCTGCTCAGCGCCTTCACGATGGCGCGGGCCTGGAGGGCCTGGAAAAGGGAGAGCCGCGAAGGCCTGGTCCGGAACCTGCTGATTACGTCCGTCCTGGGGACGGCGTTTCTGCTCGTCCAGGGCTCCGAATGGGCCCGCCTCATTTATTTCGGGTTGACCATCTCGAGCGGGGTCTACGGCGGAACTTTTTACACCCTTATCGGGGCCCACGGACTCCACGTCCTGGGGGCTGTGATCTGGCTGTTGAGTGTCTTCTTCCTTCTGCGGCGCGCGCCATTTGTGGCGCGTTCTACGACCAGGCTTGCACTTTGCGCTGTATACTGGTATTTCGTCGTTGGACTTTGGCCGGTACTTTTCGGGTTGGTTTACCTGAGCTGAGAGGCCGGGATAGGCGCAGCCATGAGGCGATTGGACAGGGGCTCGAGGTTCAGGAAACGCGCGGGCGTCGGCTTCCTCTTGGGGGCCGTCCTCGCGGGGTTCTTGGCGCCTGAGGGCGCTCAAGCCTGCCCCGTTTGCTTCGGCGACGGAGAAACGCTGGCCGGTTTCACCGTGAGCTGGCTCTTTTTGATGATGATGCCCTTCGCCATCATCGGCTCCATCGGGGGCTGGGTGTTCTGGCTGTACCGGCGGGGTCAATCGGGGAAACGGCGAGACGATGCCCGGCGCCTGGCCCTGGGCCGGAGGGAGAGCGAATTCTGATGCACCAAGCTGCGGTTCACCCTGGCGTGCGCGCGAATGAATCCCCCCTGACGCCCGAAAGCTGGGGCAAGCTGGGGATGTGGATGTTCCTCATCGGGGACGCCATGACGTTCGGCGGCCTCCTGGCGGCATACGGCGCCATCCGCATGGGGAGCGTGGACTGGCCGGTCCCGACCGACGTCCTCGGCATCAACCTGACGGCGGTCATGACCTTCCTGCTCATTTGCAGCAGCGTGACGATGGTCAAGGCGCTGTCGGCCGTCAAGAATGACGACCAGAAGGGTTTTCGGAAGTTCCTGATGCTGACCATGCTGGGCGGCATCATCTTCCTGGGCCTTCAGGCCTTTGAATGGACCAAGCTCATTCACGAGGGGCTGCACTTCAGCAGCAATCCCTGGGGGTCTTCCCTGTTCGGGGCGACCTTCTTCAGCATCACGGGATTCCACGGTGCGCACGTGACGGGGGGCGTTATCTATCTTGGCTGCATCCTCATTTCAGGAATGCGCGGGAATTACCGCGGGGGGAAATTCAACCGGGTCGAGATTGTGGGGCTCTATTGGCACTTCGTAGACCTCGTCTGGATCCTGGTGTTCACCTTCGTTTACTTGCTGTGAAACAAAGGGACCTTCCCGATGGCGCAAGAGCATAAAGAGCCCAACTACATGGCCATCTTCTGGTGGCTTCTGGCGCTGACCATTCTGGAGGTCATCGTTGCGATTTCCAACTTGCCCACGGCCGGGAAGGCTTCCCTTCTGGTGGCCATGGCCCTGGGCAAGGCGATGCTGGTCGCCATGTATTTCATGCACCTGCGGTTTGAACGGTTCACGCTCGGCGCCATCGTCCTGACCCCGCTGGTCCTGTGCCTTTTCCTGCTGTTGATGCTTTTCCCCGACCTGCTGGGCACTCCCCACAAGACGACGGCCCAGCCCCAGGTGGTTGAAAAGGTTCAGGACTAAGCGCGGATCTGCCCTGATGATTGCCGCGGCGTTTCTGGTCAGACGTCCCTTCATACATCCGGCCGCCACGCCCTGCCGGGATTACCGGGTTTGACCTCACCTGGACGGGCCTCTCTTGCTTTCTGTCTATGACCTTCCCGCCCTCAACGCGACGCTCAACTCGGCCAGCGCCCTGCTTTTGGCCGCGGGATACGTCTTCATCCGCTGCAAGAGCGTAAGGGCCCACATGACCTGCATGCTCTTCGCCTTCGGCGTCTCCATTCTCTTTCTCACTTCTTACCTGACCTATCATTACCACGTGGGTTCGGTCCGGTTCGGGGGCCAGGGCTGGATTCGGCCGGTCTACTTCAGCATCCTGTTCACCCATACCGTCCTGGCCGCGGCGACCCTGCCCCTGGCGTTGATTACGCTGTACCGGGCCTGGAAGCAAAAGTTTGACAGGCACGCGCGGATTGCGCGCTGGACCCTTCCCATCTGGCTTTACGTTTCCGTCACGGGAGTCGTCGTCTACCTGATGCTCTACCGCATTTACGGTCCCGCTCAGCCGCCCAACTGATCCAGACCCCGCAATCGGGGCGTTGGAAAAGTCAAGTCTGCGAGAGATCCCGGGTTCGAGACGG
>JBHIBA010000085.1:0-15056 GCA_046758845.1 Nitrospinota bacterium | reverse complement strand
CGAGATCGTCGGAGAGGAGATGCATTTGAATGGTTACGGGCAAATCGTCCAGGACGAATGGTTGCGTACAGCCAACATTCGCCCCGAGGTCACATTGGACGCATTCCAGGTTATGCCGAATCATTTTCATGGGGTCGTTATAGTCGCGGCTCACACGGTTTTTCCCCCCTGTAGGGGCGCACGGCCGTGCGCCCAGGGCAGGGACGTACAGCCGTACGCCCCTACGACGCGCGCCAAAATCGTTGGGGGCGTTAGTTGCCGGTTTCAAATCCGCGTCCACAAGACGGGTCAATAGCGCCCGTCGAATGCCCGGTTCTTCTGTGTGGCAGCGCAATTATTACGAACACATCATCCGGAACGAGGGCGAATTGCACCGCATCCGGGAATACATCGTGAACAACCCAGCTGAATGGGCGCTTGACCGCGAGAACCCCGAGGCCGATTCCGATAGGGGCGCACGGCCGTGCGCCCCTACAGTTGCCATGGATGACATTGAAACCATCTTCGGCGGGGTGCGGCCGTGAACGGGGAGAAACTTGCCCGGAGGCTAGCGATGGTGTGATACAGGCCGTCGTGCAGCGGGAGGCGGGGAAGACGGCCCAAAACCACTGAGAAAGATTCAGTCTTACCCCCAAAGTGAAGTTTTTGGTGGACTTTCGTCCTTCATTCGTATATATTGCCAGGTATCCTTTGAAGGGAGAGTGGCATGCCTTCCGCCGGACCAAATTCGGAGAAAGGGTGGAGGGGGACGGGATGGCCCCTCTTGTGGCCTTTCGGGGGGCGGACACACACACATTAAAAAGTACGAAACAAACCCAAAGGACGAAGGGAAATAAAATCAGTCAGTTAGGAAAACCGCGCGGTGCGAACATTGGAAGACGCCCTATACCGCATACCGATCCGGGTCGTAGTCCTCCAGGTGGTCGCGGATGTAGGCGATGGTGCGGTCGAGGCCTTCGTCCAGCGAAACTTGAGGCGACCAGCCCAAAAGATCCTTCGCCTTCTTGTTGTACGCCCAAAGGCGCGCGACCTCGCTCCTGGAAGGCCGCAGGCGGGATTCGTCCTTCTCCAGGCGGACCGGACGCCCCACCCGCTCGACGATCTTCTTCGCCAGATCCCCAATCGAGATCTCAAACCCCGAGCCGACGTTGACCACCTGCCCCGCCACTTCCGGGGCTTCGCCCATGGCCAAAAAACCCCGCACCGTGTCTTCCACGAACGTCAAATCCCGTCTGGGATGCGTGGCGCCGATACGCACCACGTCCCGCGTGAGCGCCTGCACAATGATCGTCGGAATGACCGCCCGGGCCGACTGCCTCGGGCCGTACACGTTGAAGGGCCGGATGACGGCCACCGGCAAATCGTAAGCATGATGGAAGCTCAGGGCGATGGCGTCCGCGCCGATCTTCGCCGCCGAGTATGGGGACTGGGGCTGGAGGGGGTGGCTCTCGGCGATGGGAACGGAGACGGCCGAGCCATAGACCTCGCTGGTTGAGGCGTGAACGACCCGCCCCACGCCCTCATCCCGCGCGGCCAAAAGGACGTTCAACGTCCCGCCGACGTTGGTCCGGACAACCTCGGCCGGATGGAGGTAGGAGTACGGAATGCCGACGAGGGCCGCCAGGTGAAAGACGACCTCCACCCCCTTGACCGCCTTCCGGATGGTTTCCTCGGCGTTCAGGTCCCCCGCGACGATCTCCAGACGGCCCCCGTTTTCCCTCGCCGCTGCCGCGAGAAACCCCGCATCGTTGCGCGAGTTATACCGGACGAGCCCCCGGACCTGAGCTCTCTCCCGCAAAAGGGACTCGACCAGGTGACTCCCGACGAAGCCGCCCGCGCCCGTCACCAGAACCTTCTTGTCTTTCCATCCTGAACCGCTCAGCGCCAACCCTCCTCAACGATGGGACCCAACTCATCCAAGCATCTTCAATGGCCCGACTCAGAAGAACCCCTTAACGAAAGAGCGCAGCGGGCCGGAGAATACGAAGACCAGAAGATTCACCCCCAGCCAGGCCCCGGAGGCCGCCAGGAAAACCCCGCGCCGGGAAGTTCGCATGAGCCGGACGATTCCGAACGCCGCCAGCAGCAGAACACCCGTCTCGCACGGAAGCCGCAAGCGCGGAGAGCCGATGAAGGCGATCCCCAAGAGAAAGAAGTAGGCCGCAACCCCCCACAGGGGCCACAGGGCCATTGCACGGGGAAGCTCGTCCCGGCCGCCCAGGGCCGGAGAGCGCCTCCTCCAAAGGGCGCATGCGGCGAAGGGGAGGAGAAACACAAACCCGAAGCTGTACGCGCCCCCCAAAAAGATCTCCCAGTCGAAAGGGCTCCAGAAGAAAATTGCTTTCACGGCGAGGAGCAAAGGCAGTTGGGAGGGCTCCGAAGCGATTTTCCTCAAAGCGGCCCGCATCAGGAAAGCGCTGCGATCGGGCTCTGGGTCAATTTTCGCCGCGCGGTCGGTCACGGCGTCCTGCGCGCGGAAACCCGGCTTCCATCCGTCTTTCAGGTTGACCCCGTCATAGAAGACGGCTCCTGCCTCCGTCCCCAGGGGGACGATCCGCCCGAATACCCGATAATTCCGCAACACCCAGGGCGATAAGACAGCCGCGAAGACGAGAGCCAATACCAGTCCTTTGCCGACCGGACTCCAAAACCTTCCCTCCCGGACCCACTCGCGGATCACAAGGCCCATCCCGCAAGCGAAGGGGAACAGCGCCAGGGACGGCTTGGTCAACGACCCCAGGGCGCCGAAAAAACCCAAAAGGGCCATGCCAGCCAGGGAAAACTTCCGCTCAAGCCGAGCCAAAACCCAGAGGAACGCGATGACCCAGAAGATGAAGAAGGCTTCCGTCATGATGAGTTTTTCGGCCTTGATGAACGGCGGATAGAGCGCGTACAAAAGACCCGCGACCCCTGCTTCCTTTCTCCCTCCGCGCAGCTGTTGCGCAGTTGCGGCCACGATGGGGCAGGCCAACGCACCCAGGAAAGTCTGCGCGGCAAGAACGGCCCACGGGGCCTCTCCCGCGAGGGCATACACGCCGGCGATCAGCAACGGGTAAAGGGGAGGGTATTCCGCCGTCGGCAGACCGTCCGTAACGATGCCGACGCCCGCGAGGATGCCTTTCCCCCATTCGTGGAATGCCCCCCAGTCCCCGCCCAGGTAAGGCGGCTCGCCCCTTGCGGACGCAAAGACGACGGGAAGCAAGGAAAGAACGCGGACCGCAAGGGCCAGGAGGAACAGGTCCAGCAGGAGACGCCCCCCGGCTTGGTAGCGCCTGGGAAGCCAGTCGGCCCGTGGTGCCATCTGCGAGGCGTCCAAGATTTTTCCTCAGCCGACGAACCGGTACTTCAGCAGGGTCCAGAGGGCGCCGAGACCATGCTTCCAGGTGATCTTCTTCCCCTCCTCGTAGGTCCGGCCGTAATAGGAGATGGGCACCTCGTAGACGCGCAATTTTCTTTTGAGGAGCTTGGCGGTGATCTCCGGCTCGATGGAAAACCCATCGGAGACCAGGTTCAGGCCCCGGAGGATGTCCGCTCGAACCATCTTGTAGCAGGTCTCCATGTCGCTGAGGGTGGAGTTATAGAGCAGGTTTGTGAGAAAGGACAGGAAGTTGTTTCCCACCCTGTGCCAAAAAAGGTGAACCCGCTGCGGGGCGCCGCCGGTCAACCGGGAACCGTAAACGGCGTCCGCCACCCGCCGCTGGAACGGCTCCATCATCCGGACGAGGTCCTGGGGGTCGTATTCCAGGTCGGCGTCCTGGGGGACGACGACGTGGCCTGTGACGTGGGCGAAACCCGTTCTCAGCGCGGCCCCCTTGCCCCGGTTGCGGTCATGGAAGAAGACCCGCACGCCGTGCCCGTCCTGCTCCCGGAGCCACTCGCGGCTGCCGTCCGTAGAGCCGTCGTCCACGATGATGACCTCCTTCTCCAACTCCAGAGCCTTGACCCTTGAGAGGACTTCTTCGAGGGTGTCGCGCTCGTTGTACACGGGCATCACGACGGAGAGCTTCATACGCTCCCTCTTATCGGAAAGCAGTCCCGGCGGTCAAGGGCCGAGACTCAAACCGGCCTTTTAGGAAAAACTCGCTTTTGTATCTTGCGGGGGGCGCTTTTTGGGCACTTGCGTGCCGGCCGAACTGCGGTTGGAGGTCCATACGCTTAAGCCGGGCGTCTATGGCGCACACCTTCCGACAGGTGATTGACTAGGCACGCCAGTGCGGTAACCAGACGCCGCGCGTCCGCCCCCCCGCGCCCCCCAGCAAAACTCTTTGTTCGCGAAAGAGTGCTACGCCCTCTTTCGCAAAAAGCTGGTCCCTTGGCCGAATGCGGGGGCCTTGCGCAGCAAGACGCGCATTCGGCCAAACAGAGGAAGCAACGCAAGGCCCCAGACAACCGGCCCAGCCCAACTGACTCCCAACCCAAGCAGGCCCGGCCACGCAGTGCCGGGCCGTCAAAAGTTTTCCAGGGGGTTCCAGGGGGGCCGGTTTTCAAAAAGGCCCCCCTGGGAATCCGGAGTCTCATCCCTATCTACCAAATTGCGGCTATACGGGTGTCGCGTACCGTTCCCGAACCATCCGGTAGCAGTCGGCCAGCAGGCGGGCGCCCCGCTGCGCGTTGAACCGTTCGTGAACCCGCCTGCGCCCACCTTCGGCGATGATTCTTCTTCGGGCTTCATCGCGCGCCAAGCTGGCCAGGACCCCGGCCAGGGCCTCAGGGTCTCCAGGGGGGAAGAGAACACCGGTCAGGCCGTCTTCGATGAGCTCCGCCATGGGCTCGATGCGGCTGGCCGCCACCGGAACGCCCAGGGCCATCGCCTCCAATGGAACAAGCGGAAAACCCTCGGAAGCCAGCGAGGCGAAGAGGACGACGTCGGCCGCCTGGAAGACCCGATGCGGGTTGCTCCGAACCCCCAGGAAGAGCGCACGGTCGCCCAGACCGAGCGAACGGCTAAGCCCGTGCAAGTTGCCCTCCTCTTGTCCGCCACCGATCAGTACGAGACGGGCGTGAGGGACTTCCCGGAGGAGCGGCGTCATCGCCCGTAACATCACCGAAAAACCCTTTTGCGGAACCAAACGGGCCGCGCTCGCCAAGACGAACTCCCCGGGGGCCACTCCCAACTCCGCCCGGACGGTGTGGCGAAACTGGGGATCCGGCGCTGCGAGCCGGGCCGTGTCGACGTTGTTGTAAATGACCGTCACCTGGTCGTCCCGAAACCCCAGAACGCGGACGACCGACCGCTTGGCGTGTTCTGACACGGCCACGGCGTGGCGGCAGAACCTCCGGGCAGTGAAACGGTCGACCCGCAGACGGCGGCGCTGATCGTAAAAACCTTCCCAATCCGGTTCGTACATGGTGTTCTGAATAGTGGAGATGACAGGATGCCTTCCCGCCCACCAGCCGGCCAGACGACCGCAGACGTCGGCGTAGAAAAGCTGCGTGTGGATGACGTCCGGCCGGTAGGCCCGGATGAGCTTCTTCAAACGAAGGATGCCCCGGGGAACCTCCCGCGGACCGCAGACCCCCAGCCACTCGGCCTCCACGCCCAGGGCTTCCACTTCCGGGCGCAGGTCGTCGGGCGGGAGGACGTGCACCACCCGGCTCTCGACCCCCTCGTTGCCCAAATACGTCAAATCGTTGACCAGACGGCGCTCCGCTCCGCCGCGGGAGAGCGATTCAATGATCTGCAGAACGCGGAGATTCCCCGAAGTGGGGTTTGCGCGTGCGGACATCTCTTTGCGGCGGCCGTCCGGCTCAAACTGTCGCGGCGGGGGTCGGGGCCGGCGTGATGGGACCGTCGATCATCCGGCGAAACCAGAGCTCAAGATTGATCCAGCTCCAAAGCGCCAGCCTGATGTTCTGCTCTCCCCGGCAGTGGCGTCCATACTCGCGGAGGACGGCCTCAGGGTTGAAGTAGCCGCGGGAGCGGAATTCTTGCGACTGGAACAAGTCCTGGGCCGTTTTGCGGATCTCCGTCTTCAACCAGAGGTCGGTCGGCGCGAGAAACCCCTTCTTGTCCGGCCGGGCGCGAATGACCTCGGGCAGGATGCCCCGCATGGCGTTGCGGAGGACGACCTTCGTTCGGCCGTCCCGGATCTTCTGCTCTCCCGGCAGGGCATAGGCGTATTCCACCAAGCGGTGATCGAGAAACGGTATCCGCGACTCCACCGAGAAGGCCATGCTGTTGCGGTCCTCGAAGTGGAGCCAGCCCGGCACCGGATAGAGGCGCAATCCCAAGTAGGAGCACGTCCGCAGGTTGGAGCCCCCCCGAAGCCGCATGGTTTCGGGCTCTCCGTTCTCGCGGACAAAATGGGGATCGAGAACGCCGTGAAAGCCGGCGCCGTTGCGCTTCAGTCGTCGCTTGAGGCCCTCCGGCGCCCGGAGGCCCGCCAGGACCCGGACCGCCGCCGCTACGGCCCTGCCGCCCTGCCCCCACCCCGCCTGCCGGTAGGCCTTCACCTCCCGTAAAAGGTTCCCCCACCTTCCCGAGCCCAGCAGGTCGGCGAAGTGGTACACGAAATCCTGGGGGTAGCCGTTCAGCAGCTCGTCGCCCCCGTGGCCGCTGAGGACGACCTTGACGTCCTGGGCGCGGACGGCTCGCATGACGTACCACTGGGCGAACTGGTTCAGGTTGTGAAAGGGCTCGTCCTGGAACCAGATGAGGTCGGGAAGGAGGTCGAAAAGCTCATCCACCCGAGGGAAGACGTATCGGGCTTGTGCGCCCGTATGCTCGACGACCGGGTGAATGAATTTCCGCTCGTCGTAGCGGGGGTCTTCGAAGCACGACGAGAACGTCCGAAGCCGGGAGCCCACAATCTCCCGTGCGGCCACGCAGGCGATGGACGATGAGTCCAAACCTCCGCTCAGGCACACCCCCAGGGGGACGTCGCTGCGCAGCCGCAGCCGGACGGCCTCGCGGAAAAGCGCGCGGAAGCCTTCGGCCGCCTCGGCATCGGTTTTGGGAAAATCCCCGTTGGTCGCCCTCTCGATCTCCCAATAACGGCGCACCTCGGTCCGGCCGTCTCGGACCTGGAGGAAGTGAGACGGGGGGATCTGGCGGATGTCGCCGAAAAAGGTCGCATCGGTAAAGTCCATCAGCCCGGAGCCGGTCGCCAGATACCGATAGATGGTGGGGCCGTGGGCCTTTCGCGGGACGGCCGGGTGGAGAAGGAGGGACTTGATCTCCGATGCGAAAAGAAAACGCCTTCCGTCGTCGAAATAGTAAAAGGGCTTAATCCCGAAGCGGTCGCGCGCGCAGAAGAGCCTTCCGGCCCGGCCGTCCCACAGGGCGAAGGCCCACATGCCGTTGAAGCGCTGAAGACACGCATCGTCCCACTCCTCAAAGGCGTGCAGGATGACTTCGGTGTCGCAGCGGCTTCGGAAGACGTGCCCGCGGCCCTTCAGCTCCTCCGCCAATTCCAGATGGTTGTAAATCTCTCCGTTGAAGACCACCCAGAGCGAGCCGTCCTCGTTGCACATGGGCTGGGCGCCCCGGTCGGAGAGGTCGATGATGCTGAGGCGGCGGTTGGCGAGGGCCAAGGGAGCGGAGGGAAGACCGAGCGAAGGCCTCGGATGGAACCGCGCCTTCCCCGGTTTAGCCGGGTCCAGGAGGACGTAGCCTTCGCCGTCGGGTCCGCGATGGACGATGGCGTCGTTCATCCGGACGAGCGCTTCCAGGTCCACCGGCGCCCCGTCCCGATGATAGATTCCTACGATCCCGCACACGGTCTGCTCTCTTTCCTTTTCAATGAAGTGGGAAGAGTGCCCTTACAGGAATACGAACGGGGAGAATCCTTCGAATTAGAGCTCTGTTACGCATCGCTGCATCGAGGACCCGCTGCGAGCAAGCATTACTTACTCACATTCCACAGTTTCACCGTAGCGTCGTGACTCCCACTCGCTAACTTCTTGCCGTCAGGGGAGAAGGTAACGACACGCTCCGTTTCTTTGACGTCCCCCTTGAGCGCGTAGCCTCAACGCTCCCGTCTGCACGTCCCACAACTTCGTCGGATTGTTTAGACTATTGAGTCCATGCATAATAAAAGCCCTATACTCCGGGCAGGAGGTGGCGGATGCGACCAACCGGAAGCCCAGGGGCCTTGGAACGAAGAAGACGACGTGCCATTGCATTGGTGAAGCAGAACTTTCCCCCTGTGGAGGTGGCTCGACGGGTCGGGGTGGATCGCCGAAGCGTCCGATGGGGGAAGAAGTGACTGGACTCCCAATCGCACTGCCCCTAAACTTACTAATCGGAGCATAAAGGATTTAACATAAGGATGGTTTGATGCTATGTTTTTCGTATGGACCGTTTGGATGCGCGAACTTTGTCCGCCCAAGCCCAGGAAGACCTGCGGCGCCGCGTGGTCGGGGCGGTGGAAGAGGGCCTGTCGCAGGCCGAGGCCGCCCGGCTGTTGGGAGTTTCCCGCCAGTCGGTGAACACCTGGATGAGGAGGCATCGCCAGGGGGGCGCGGCAGCCTTGCGCACGGGAAGCCGCGGCCGTCCCCCCAGGCCGCGGCTTCGACCCGAAGAGGGCCGGCAGGCGGTGCGCCTGATCACCGACCGATGTCCCGACCAGCTCAAACCGCCCTTCGCCCTTTGGACGCGCCAGGCGGTGCAACGGCTGTTGGCCGAGCGCTTTGGGGTTACGGTGTCGGTGTGGACGGTCGGGCGGTATCTGACAGACTGGGGGTTCACGCCGCAAAAACCCCTGCGCCGCGCGTACGAGCAGAAGCCGGCGGCGGCGCGGTGGTTGAAGAAAGAGTACCCCGCCCTTCGGCGGCTGGCGAGGCTTGAAGGCGCCCAGATTTACTGGGCAGATGAGATGGGCTTTCGCAGCGACCACCAGGCCGGGCGCAGTTTCAGCCCCAAGGGGCGAACGCCGGTCATTGCGGGAACGGGTCGAAGGTTTGGCTGCAACCTGATCTCGGCCATCACCAACCGGGGCCGGCTGGCCTTCATGGTGTTCAGGGGCCGATTCACGGCGAAGGTCTTTTTGATTTTCCTGCGCCGGCTGCTGCGGCAGGTGGAGGGCAAGCTCTTTCTGATCGTGGATCGGCATCCGGTGCATCGCTCCCGGGATGTGAAGGCTTGGCTGGCGCGCCACGCGGACCGCCTGCGGCTCATCTTCCTGCCGTCTTACAGTCCCGAGCTCAACCCCGACGAACTTTTGAACCAAGATGTGAAGTCCAACGCCGTAGAACGACGGCGGCCCGCCGATCAGGCCGAAATGATCCGCGACGTGCGCGCCTACCTGCAGAGCACCCAGCGTTGCCCGGACATCGTGCAAAACCACTTCCGTCCCCCCAATGTCCAGAATGCCGCAGCCTGACAGGTGTCAATTATTTGGTGCTCCCCTTAATAATTCCTGCATAAACAGGCTGCTGAAAAACTCCGGTTCAGTCCCCGCACAGGGGTGGCTCGATCCAGCGGGATTGTCATTCCGAACGAAGTGAGGAATCTCCTCAAGCTCGAAGCCCGTTGTTTTTTGGAGAGTTGGAAAGAGACCCTTTAATCCGCACGAGAATCTTCGCTTTCAGAGATGACAGCAACGGCGAACCCAAGGGCCTCAAAATCGTTTTTCAGCGCCCTGTTAGTAAGGCCTATCGACGGCAGCGGGCCGGTCCAGGAGTCACCGACTCTCGCCCGGCCCCTACGTGGCCAGGGCGGATCGGGTGTTGAGGCGGGGCGGAGCTTGCACTGAGCGAAGCCGAAGTTAACCCGCCCGAAAGAAAGATCCGGGTGGGAAGTCCTCGGAATTCCTCTGGGCTTTCGGCAGTTCCACTCCCCTCCCGGACGTGTTGCATTGAGGACGTTCTTTATGCAGCCCTCAATCATACCCTCCTAAACCGTGTCCGCGCGGTTCGCCGCGCCAACCCTGGCAGAGAACCCTTCGGCGGGTTCACGGTTTGTAGGTGTACCCCTTTTGGAACGAGTAGTCCACCAGGTCTTTCGCCTTGAACGCTTTCTTGATCCAGCCAATCCTCTTGTAGCCGTCCAGGCCCATCTGGATGAAATCCAGGGGGATTTTCCGCCGGTCTCTCCCCGACTTGTCCCGCGCGACGATGACGGCCTTGAGAGGGATGCGGGATTCGCGGTGCATGATGCTGGCGGCCGCCTCGGGGCTCTTCTCGATGAAGTTCATGCCGTCCAGGTGGGCCCACACGACCTTCCTCACCAGGTCCGGGTGCTCTTCGAGGAACTTGCCGTTGATGACGAGGGCATTCCGGTAGACTTCTCCATTGCAACAAACCTCTCTCCAATCCCAGAGAATCTTGACATTCGGGCTATTGGCGTAGTTGGTCCCCTGGGGTTCGAACATGTAATAGGCTTGGATTTCGTTGCGTGAGAGAATCAATCCTCCCTCGTTCACGGGTATCCGGCGGTACTTCATGTCGTCAGGCTTGAGGCCGTGGGCAGGGAGGATGAGGAATTTGAAGATGTAGTACAACCAGTTGCGGGGGGTGATGATACCCGCGGTCTTCCCTTTCAGATCCTGGGGGCTCTTGATTGAATCGTGGGCGGCGACCACGGCGGCTCCGTAAAGCGTCGAGGCGGCGAACTTGGTCGTCACCCCTCGGTCGTTCAGGATAAAGGGGTGGCCGAGGGTGAGGTAGGCGGCGTCCCACCGTCCGGACTGGGCCGTCTGCCATGTGCGCAGGTAGTTCCCCGCCTTGAAGTCCACATCCAGACCATAGCGTTTCCAAAAGCCCAGGTTCCTGTCGTGGGCCAGAAAAGGCATCAGGTGGTCCCAGCCGGGAAAACCGGCCAGAAGGGTGATCTTGTGGGGTTCATGGGCCATCGCACCGGAAGTCAGGACCAGAAAGCCGAGAGCCAGCCCTGCCAACCATGAAATCAGGGTGATTTTCCGGGACATTTGCTGATCCTCCTCATCGGTTTGCGTCGCGGGCAAAAGGGCCGCCCGAATGACTTCCCAAGCCTGCGGCCGAGGGTTGGGGTCCGACATTTTCCTGAGATCCGTCGTCTGCATCTTTCGTGAGTAGCTGCCTGCCATAATGCCAGAGAGCGCCGGCCTAAGCAAGGCGAAATGAGAACGCAACGGTCAATCGGCGACTTCCGGTCTGCCCCCCGGCTGCTTAGACAAGAGGTTTGCCCGTTCTCGCATGTCTCGACTCTCCCGATGTGGGGTATCGGGGTACACCCCTGCCGCAGATGTCCAGCTTTCCCACTGGCGGGCGGGGCGCGTTCGGGTACGCGCGGTTGAAGTTTCTTGGAAGTCCTGAGGGTGGCCTGCGTTTTTGTCCACGAGGGAGCGGGGGCTCCATCCGTAGCCCGTTCCATACACCGTCCTTTTTCCGTTGACAGCATTGATCTTGTTTGTGTAGGCTTCGATCCAAGCCAAACAGGAGGCCGACTTGTCAGGGGGAGCCGGACGGTCCTGGGTCTGATAAGGGCAAGAAGGCCCGGGCGCTCCTGTTCTTTGGATCACGCCTTCGGGTGTGCTCCTGGGGCTGATTCCACAGCGAGCAGGAGCGGGGCTTCAGCGAGGACTCCTCCTTCGTGGAAGTAGAAATCGGCAGGCTCAAAGGCCGTTGTAAGGGAGCGGGGTAGTCTAGGCAATGGGGGCTGACGCCATGGCAAAGGAACATACCAATAGTTTCAGGGGAGTTGTAGGGACCCCTGTTACTCCGTTTACCAAAGACAACAAGGTGGATCTGAAGACCTTCCAAAAGCTCGTCAACTTTCTCATCGAGAATGGTATCCACGCTCTGAGTATCCCTATGCACATCGGCGAGTCGCTCAATTTGACCATGGAGGAGCGTAAGAAGGTAGCCGAGGCGGCCCTTGAGGCGGTCGACGGCCGCGTTCCGACCATGGTCAATACGAGTCTGCCGGGCACGGATCAGGTCGTCAGCCTATCCAGGCATGCGGAGAAGATTGGCTGCTCGGCCGTCGTCGTGATTACCCCTTACCACTGGCAGCCTCCCCCAGAAGCGATTTTGGACCACTTTATCACAGTGGCCTCGGCCGTCAGCATCCCGGTGCTCGGTTACAACTATCCCGAGAGGCTGGGCGTGAGTCTCACCCTTGATGTCATCTCGAAGCTCATCGAGCATAGGGAGAATTTCGTTGGGCTCAAGGACGCTAGCTTCAACATGGAGTACTTCACTGAGGCGTGCAGGATCACCTCGGAACTGAGACCGGGTTTTTCGATGTTCGTCGGGATCGAATACATGCTTCCCTCTATGGTTGTGGGGGGGGCCGGATCCTTTTCCGCTTGTGGGGCGGTCGCACCGAAGCTTATTCACAACCTCTACCATGCCTGTGCGGATGGAGATTTCCGACGTGCGAGAGATTTCCAGCACAAGCTCTCGCGTCTTTGGTCCGTCATCAAGGTGGGGTACCCTTCCACCATCAAGGCGGCCATGGAAATCATGGGAAGGCCGGTCGGCGACACCCGGAAGCCTATTACTCCTCTTGGAGAAGAGGCCAAATCGAGGTTGCGGCGACAACTTGCAGAATTTGGGATTCTGGAGGAGGAACCCCGAGGCTGGTAGGGAATTACGTCCTGGATCGAACGATTGGTTGGCGGATCCTCCACTGCGCTATTGGAACTCGAAGAAGGTAGCAAGGGTCTGACAAAACCTTCGATTCGGAATGGCGTTGAGAGGAATCCCTCTTCTCGCGGGGGTTTCACAACCCGCCGTTTCTCTCGAAAATCCGGCTTTGGCGAAACCCCAGCCGTCTGCGTCCCTCTGATCGGCTCAAGGGTCATCCATGCAGAGAACCCCTCCCATTGCCTAAGGAGCGTTCTCATCCCCAGGAAACTCAGATCGTGGGCTACGGATGTCAATTGATATGATCTCGATTGGCGATAGAGTGGCCATCGTCACGGGCGGTGGAAACGGCATCGGAAAGGTTTTCTGCTTCGCCTTGGCCAAGGCGGGAGGAAAGGTCTGTGTCGCAGATATCGACGATGGGGCCGCCCAGCGGGTCGCGTCGGAGATTGTCCGCGAGGGCGGGGAGGCGCTCGCCGTTACGGTCGACGTTTCCGTTGGGCAGAGCGTATCCACCATGACACGGGCCGTCATTGAGCAATGGGGAAAAATCCACGTCCTCGTCAACAATGCGGCAATCGTGCTTCGTTGTCGGGAAAAGGTCCTCCAGAGCTTCGATGAGATCGCGGAGGAAGAGTGGGATCGCGTGATGTCAGTTAATGTGAAGGGGGCCTGGCTTTGCACGAAGGCGGTTTTTCCTCAGATGAAAGAGCAGGGCTACGGCAAAATCATCAACATCGCATCGGGGACGATATTCGTTGGGGCTCCCTACTGGGTTCATTACGGCGCGTCGAAAGGCGCAGTTGTGGGCTTGAGTCGTTCTCTGGCTCGAGAGCTGGGACCTTATAATATATCCGTCAATGTCTTATGCCCGGGTCTGGTGCAGACGGAGATGACCGAGAAGGCCTTTCCCGAGTACACAGAGGAAGTCGCCAAGACCAGGTGCTTTGGGCGCAAACAGTACCCTGAGGATCTGATTGGCGGCCTTTTGTTCCTCGCCGGGGAGCACAGCGACTTTATCACAGGGCAGATCATCAACGTCGACGGAGGGGCAGTGTTTCATTAGTCGGCCCGAGGTTCGGGATTCCCGGGCTGTTCTACTCAACGGGAGAGAAGATTGTGCAGTACTGGGACTACGTTCAGGAGAAGCTTCCGACGGGAAAGATCCAATGGCCCGAAGGTAAACGCATTGCCATCCTCGTGTGCTTCGACTACCAGTCGGAAGTCGGAAATTGGTCCTTTCCAGATGGCACTCCGAACTACGGCCAGCTCACTGAGGCGTCCTACGGGGGACGTGTAGGCATTTGGAGAATCCTGGATATCCTGGACCGGCAAGGTGTGAAGGCGACGTTCAACGTGTGTGGGGTGACCGCGGAACGGTACCCTGAGTCCGCAAAGGCGATCGTGGACAGGGGCCATGAGATTGGCGGGCATGCTTATCATCACGAACTCCAGTGGAAGTTGGCGGAGAAAGAGGAAACCGAGGTCATTCGCAAGTCCATTGACGCGATTCAACGCATCACGGGGGAACGGATCGTGGGGTGGCGCTGCCCGCTCGTGCAACCGAGCCAAAACACCCTTCGCATCCTTTGCGATGAGGGCTTCGTCTGGGACAGCGACTTCCTCAACTATGATCTCCCCTATATGTTAACAATCGGGGATAAGGAGCTCGTGGAAATCCCTTACACGTTCAGCACGGACGACTTCCCGTTCCTGATCGGCTCAGTCAGCCATGAGGCGGGAGGCTTTCCTACGGCCCGGAACACGCCGGCGGATCTCTATGGGATGTGGAAGGACGAGTTTGACGTGCTTTACGCGGAATCCGAGGCCGACCCCAAGATGTTCATCTTCCAGAACCATCCGTTCGTCATGGGGAGGGCACACCGTGCGAAATACTTCGAGATGTTCCTTTCCTACATCAAGGGGCACGAGGATGTTTGGTTCGCCCGTTGTATTGATGTGGCGGACTGGTGGTTAAAACGCTACAGGAATTGATCAGCATTGTCCGACCGCCTAGGCGACACCGCCTGGAACCCATGTTTAGAAGAGCACATGGATGCTGGGGGCGGCGACAATTGCGAAATCCCACGACCTCGGAACAGGGTTTCCGCATACGGACTTCCCCACTGTAGAAGTCGCGCCAACCGCAGTGCACGATGAGGATGTCTCCTTCCCGCACCTTAATTTTGGTTTCCACGTGTTCAGGAAGAAGGAGGTCCCACCCCCCGACCACGTCGCTGACGTCGACAATGGCTCCGCCGTGATACAGCTGGTCGAGGGGAACGCCGGCCATGTCCAGGCATTAAGTGAGTTATCCGGCATCAGGGACAGAACGGCGAGGGAATCCAAAGAATCCTAAGGAGAAGCGATGTTGGCCGATGTGGCTTTCGAGAGAGCTTGGGATTCCCACAAGAGCCGGGCCTTTTCTTTCATGGAGAAGGTGTGTGCTCTTGGGCCTCGGTTCATGGGCACTGAGGGGGAACGGAAGGTCCGAGAGTTCATCCGCCGCCATTTTCAGCTCCAAGGGCTTCATGATGTCAAGGCGG
>JBHIBA010000084.1:0-15240 GCA_046758845.1 Nitrospinota bacterium | reverse complement strand
CCAAAAGCAGGCCCGGCCACGCAGTGCCGGGCCGTCAAAAGTTTTCCGGGGGGTTCCAGGGGGGCCGGTTTTCAAAAAGGCCCCCCTGGCGAGTCCGGTCGATTTTCAAAAGGCCCCCTTGGCAATCCGGGTTTTCATCCACTAGACTGGTGCAGTCAACCCATTTTCCCCGCTGTTCTCGGGGTGTTCCTGACGCGCTGCTTGGGAGGAGGATTTTTTCCATGAAGGATGAAACGGCTCTCGCGCAATGGGTGGACCCATCCTCGTCCGCCCTCATCGTCATTGACGTTCAGAACGACTTCTGTCATTCCGAAGGCAGTTTTGCCAAAAAGGGGTTGGACGTATCGCTGGCCCAGGCCGTGCTGCCGAACCTGCGCCGCCTGATGGACGAAGCCCGCAGCGTCGGCGCCCCGGTCATCATCTTCCGGGTGGCCCGGTCGCCCCACAACGAATGGCCGGCCAAGGCGCGGTTGGAGCGGCTCAACTTCGGCCCGGACGTCGTGCCCACCGCCGTGGAGGGGACCTGGGGGGCTGAGCTCTGCGAGGGGTTCGAGCCTAAGCCCGGCGACATCCTCATGACCAAGAACCGCTACGGCGGGTTCACCGGGACGAACCTCGACCTGACGCTCCGCAACCTGGGCGTGAAGACCCTCATTATGACGGGGATAGCCACCAACGTCTGTGTCGAGAGCACCGCCCGCGAAGGCTTCATGCTGGACTATAACATCGTCATGGTCGACGACGCCTGCGCCACCACCACCCGGGAGCTTCATGAGGGGACGCTGGCAAGCGTTCGCGCATTTTTCGGGCGGGTCGTGAGCGTGGATGAGGTCCTCGCCGCGTGGGCGGAACGGGGCGCGTTGGCTAGAAAATAGGGCGTCGGAAGAAGCGCCTGGATTTGCCAGGGGGGCTTCCCTCTGGATGAGCTTTGAAAACTGGCCAGATTTCCCAGGGGGTGCTTTTTGAAAGCCGCCCCCCTGGGGACCCCCCGGAAAACTTCTGACGGCCCGGCACTGCGTGGCCGGGCCTGCTTTGGGTTGGGCGTGGGTTTGGCTGGGCTGGTTGTCTGGGGCCTTGCGATGGCTCCTGTCTTTGCCCGAATGCGCGCCTTGCTGCGCAAGGCTCCCGCATTCGGCCGACAAGCCAGTTTTTTGCGATAGGGGCGGCCCCGCAGGCCGCCCCTATCGCCGATAAAAAGTTTTGCTGGGGGGTGTGGGGGGGCGCCTTTCAAAGCTTGTCCCGAGCGAAGCCGAGGGAAGCGCCCCCCGCAAAGCGCTAAGCAAGCAGGCCACCTCCTGCTTGTCAGTCCAGCAGCAATTCCTCGCAATAAGGCGCGCGGCTCAGGGTCTCGGGTCCGTCCTCGCGGATCCAGATCATGTCCTCGATCCGAACGCCGCCCCCGCCGCGAACGCCCGGCGCCCAGATCAGGGGCTCGACGGCGAAGACCATGTCGGGAAGAAACTCCACCTCCATCGCGCCCTTCGCCCCTTCGCCCACATAGGGCGGCTCGTTGGGGCTGACCCCGCAGCCGTGTCCGATGTAGAGGTCGATGAAATTTTTTTCCAGGCCGTGCTCGGCCGCCTTGTCGATGAACGCGCGGGTGGCCTGGGCGTTGGTGTTGCCGGGCCGCATCTGGGCGACTCCAGCCTGGAGGCATTCGTAAACGGCGGTATAGATCTCCTGTTGGCGGTGCGAAGGCTTGCCGCAGATGACGGTCCGCGCGACATCGCCGAAGTAGCCCCCCCACATGGCGCCGATGTCGATGAAAACGATGTCCCCGTGTCGGATGATCTTGTCGGTGGCGAACCGGGTAGGGGGGGACATCCTCTCCCCCGAGGCCACGAAGGGGCTCGCCAGATGCGCAAACTCCCCTCCGTAGCGGAAAAGCGTCCTCATCGCCTCGGCGGCGACCTCGCATTCCCGCACCCCCGCGCGCACGTGGTCGATGGCCGTTTGCGTGACGGCGTCGGCGATGGCCGTGGCTTCCTGGATGACTTTGATTTCTTCCGGAAGCTTCTGGACGCGCGACAGGTACATAAAGGATTCCCCGTCTACCCACTCGACGCCGGAAAGCTCCTTTTCGAAAATGCGTCGCATGGTGAAGGTGGCCGCATCGATCCCGATCTTTCCCTTCTCCACGCCGAATTCTTTGAGATAGCGCCGGATGACGTCTCGCGTCACGTTTTCCACGAGTCCGGGCTCGGTCATGTGGGGGATGGCCTCGGCATGGGGGAGCCAGGGCATGACTTCCTTGACCCGGGCGATCTCTCCCCCCGAAGTCAGCAGGACCGGGCCGGATTCCCGTGTTAACAGCACGCCGTAATGCGTGACCGACCGGTACTGGAGCATGATGGCCCGCTGGCTGGTGAGATAGCGGACGTTTTCGTCCTGCCAGAGGAGAAGTGCGTCGATCCCCCGCTCCCTCAGATGACGCTGGGTCTTCTCGATCCTTTCCCGCCGCAGGCGGTCCCAGTCAATCCGGGCCTCATAGTCCACACTGAAGTTTCCGCGGGCGAATGAGTTCATGCTTCCTCTCCGTTGTCTTGCCGGATAGAAAAGGCCGGGCCCGGGGGCGGAACGGTCAAGGGAGGCCCTGACGGATCCGTTGCAGGAGGGGAGGGTGGGAGTTGTGAAGGCGCACTGGGGAGCGGAGGCGGTCGAGCTGCGACTTCAATAAGGAGCGCTCGCGAAAATCCCCGCTGGCGCGGAGGGCGCTCTCGATTCGCCGGGCCTGCTCCATCTCGCTGACGACCTGAGGGTCCATCCATAGGTCGGAAAGGAAGACCAGCGCCCCATCGATTTCTTCCCAAAGGTCGCGGCAGCGCTCTGCATAACCCGCACCGGATTCGTCGGGGATGTCCGGATGCGGGCTGGAGACGTCCCGCCCGGCGCCCGCTTGCGCGCTTGGGAAAAAGGCCGCTCGGGCCGCGTTGACATGCTTGTCCTCATCGACGGGGAGTCCCAGCAGCCTTTCCACCTCGCTGGGTTGGTGAAAGAAGGCCCGGCGCAAGGTCGCGGCCGCGCGTTCCAGGTCCCCGAGGGCGAACAGGGCCAAGGCGGAATTCATCAGGCCCTCGGCGGACCAGGGGGCTTTTTGATATTCCACCACCGACTCCCGGATCTGACCGAGGCGGAGCCTGCACTCGCCCATCACCTGGCGCAGAAATTCCGAAGGGGCGTAGCCCTCGGCGACGGCCCGCTCGATGTGCTGGATGGCAGTTTCCCATTCCTTCTTCTGCCAGCCGACAACTCCCCGGCCGATGAGCGCCCCGAGGAATGCCTGGTTCTCGGACCCGTTACGCCCAGGACTCGGCTCCTCTTCCGCCTCCAAAGCCCGTTCATAGAAGTTGGCCGCCGCCGTCAGGTTTCCCAGGTCATGTTGATAGCGGCCCATTTCAAGATAGGCCTCGGGGCAGTGGGGGTCCAACTTGACGGCCAGAGTAAACTGGGTCCATCCCCCTTTTCGGTTCCCTGTGGAGAGGAAGTCCAATCCACGCTTCACGTAGTCCAGGGCGCGGCGCCGATTCCCTTTGGGCGGCTCCTGCCTGCCGGTCTTCCGCCTTGCCGGATGGGGGATGCGGGGCTTCAGTGACTTCTCTGTGCGGGATGGACTCAAGGAGAAAACACCGATCTATCCGACCGACCGCGGCTGGAAACGGAAACGACGTCGATGAACATTTCGCCCTTCGCCCGAGCGGCCGCGAATCCCATTTTTCGCCGCCTATTATACACCGGTTACCGGAAAGGTCTGCTGACCCGGCACAAAGGCGGGTGATGCTTTCGGCCTGCCTGAATCTGGGGATGACTTCCTGGGCGAAGCGCCGGAGAGACAAAGTGTAGGCGCGATTTGAGCACATTGGCTTCGCTCAGTGCAGGCTCCGGGAAACCGCGGCCGGGCCCGCCCCGATCTCCGCTGTGGGCTGCGCCCGCGGGGTCTGCGACCCCTCGCTCAGATCGGGGCTACGATGTGGTGACAATTCTTGAAACCGGGCCCTAGCCGTTCCTGAATTTCGGGATGACTTCTTTGGCGAAGCGCCGGAGGGAAGGAAGGTCAAAGAGCGGCAGGAGGCAGAGAATGATGTGCGTGACGCCTGCGTCGTGATATTCCCGAACCCGCTTCGCCACCGCATCGGCGTCACCCAGAAGCATTCCCTTTCGGACCTCCTCTTCCGCTCTCCCCAGTCTCTTTGCGGTCTCTTTGACCCCCTTCTCCAGTGCGCGGGGATCATCACTCATGTGGCTCATGACGAGGACCGATTTCTCGATGTCGTCGGGGTTCCGCCCCTCGGCCTCACAGTGTTCGCGGAGGACGGCAATCTTGCGCCGGAAGGTTTCGGGCAGCCCGAAGGCGTTCCAAAGATTTGCGTGGCGGGCGACGGTGCGCAGGGTCCGCCGCTCACCCCCTCCTCCGACCATGATGGGCGGGTGGGGTTTCTGCACGGGTTTCGGGTTACAAAGGGCCCCCCGAAGCTGGTAGTGCTTTCCGTTGAAATCGACTTTGTCCCTCGTCCAAAGAAGACGGATGAGCTGCAGGGCCTCCTCCAGGCGCTCCAGGCGTTCGCGGGTGGAGGGGAAGGGGATGCCCAGGGCCTGATGCTCCAATCCGAACCACGCCGCCCCCAGACCGAACTCCAGCCGGCCCCCGCTGATGATGTCCACCGTCGCACCCATCTGGGCCAGGGCGGAGGGGTGCCGATAGGTGTTGCCCGTGACCAGGACGCCGAGGCGGATGCGCTTCGTCAGCGCGGCCAGGGCCGAAAGGACCGACCACCCTTCCAGGCAAGGTCCCTCGGGGCTTCCGACGATGGGGAAGAAATGGTCGAAGACCCAGGCGGTGTCGTAGCCCAGGTCTTCCGCCTCCCGGGCGAACTCCAACAGCTTCGAGTACGGGACGTCCTGCTGCGGGATCTGGACGCCGAAGCGCGGAATCCGGCTGGCGGGCCAGGCGGGCGCGGTCTCCCGGTTCGGGGGGGCCGGCACGTTCATCGGGCGGTTCCTTCTCGGGGGTAGTGGTTCTTCGTTCCGCTCAGCGGTTTTCGCGAGCCCGCGAGAGCGAAAGGCTCAAATCAGGTGAACGTGCCGGAAGTAGCTGAGGAAGATTCGCCGCGCCCTCTCATGAAGCGGGCCGATGAGCATCCGGCAGCCTTCGTAAACGGGGGGATCGTCGGGCGCAGCATCCAAAGTCCGCAGGTCGTCCGGGTATTCGGCGCACCACTGGCGGATCATCGGCTCGGTCACTTCGACGTGGAACTGAAACGCGTAGGCGTTATACCCGAGGCGGTAGGCCTGATGGGGATACGTGTCCGATGCCGCCAGGAGGACGGCCCCTTCGGGCAGGTCGAATGTGTCCCCGTGCCAGTGGAAGACCGGGAAATCCTCTTCCATTCCCGCGAAGACCGGATCGGCCTGGGCCTCGGGAGTGAGCCGGATGGGGCGCCAGCCGATCTCCTTGACGCGCCCGCGCCTCACTTGCGCATCGGACGCCTTGGCCAGAAGCTGTGACCCGAGGCAAATGCCGAGAATGGGGACTTTCTCCTCCAGGCAATTCCTGATCAAGACATCCTCTTCCAGGAGGAAGGGGTAGGCTGTGTGCTGGTAAACGTTCATGGGGCCGCCCATCAGCACCAGGCAATCGATTCCCCGGTGGGACTGGGGGATCGGCTCTCCGCGGTAAGGGTGAACGTAGTGGTAGTCGATCCGGTACTCCTTAAGGATTTCCTCCAGGAGGCCCATGGGTTCGCACCCCACGTGCTGGACGGCCAGGACGCTCATCGTCACCCTTCCAAGGGGGCGGACTCGCCCGTCACTCCCCCCGTTTGAGAACTGGAACGGCCCGGATGTTAGCAGAAAGGCCGCCCCCCTTCAACCGGGGTTGAAATGGCAGGCGTCCATCTGAAAAGCGGTGAAGTTCAAGCGCTGGCAGGCTTCGCTCTCGCTGAGCGCGGCGAGACGCAGTTCTCAGATGGGGACTGAATCCGGGAATATTTGAGACCTTTTGTTCTTTACAAGCATGTGGGAGTAAGAGAAGATATATTGTAAATGAGCTATCTTGTGGGCGATCTTGGGGGGGTTTGCCGTTTTCTTGTTGAATGTCCGTACGCTAACACGAGACGAACAAGGAGGTTCAGAACATGCAGCCCAGAGGGGAATTTGGAAGAAACCCGCCCAGTCCATGGTACTCCTTCCTCCACCTCAACTGGTGGAAGCTCATCAAGATCAAACTGAACAAGAAGATCGGCGCCGTTTACAAGAACTTCCCAACGGCGGCCCCTCTGGGCTCGATGATCCCAACGATGGAGCTCGAGACCACGGAAGGCCGCCGCGTCAACACGGCGGACTTCATCGGGAAGAAGATCCAGGTGATTGAGTTCGGCGCGATCACGTGACCGCCCTATCGCCGGCAGGTGCCGCGCATGGAGAGGGTCGCCAAGAAGTACGCCGATGATGCGGAGGTGATGAACATCTACGTCCGCGAACCTCACGCCCAGGAAGGGGTCTTCGGGAAATACCTCCCCCACAGCTCCTACGAGCAGAGAATGTCCTATGCCCGGGAGCTGGTCCAGGAAAAGAAAATCGAGGAGGTGACGGTCCTGGTGGATGGCATGGACCAAAAGACCCACGAGAAGTTCGGTTGGCTGCCCAACATGGTGTACGTCGCCGACAAGGCAGGGAAGATCGTCTACAAGTCCTCCTGGACGAAGCCGGACGTGATCGAGGGGGTCATCGAGGAAATCCTGGCGGAAGAGCGGGAGAAGAAGAAGGAGAAGGTTCCCGCCTGAGGACGGGCAAAAGAAGAAATTTCAGGGCGGTTGGGGAGACCTGGCCGCCCTTTTCATTTCTCGCGGGCCGAGACCCGTCTGCAGAGTCCAGGGGGAAGGCTTTCAGAGGATTTCGCGCGCTTGCCGGGGGGCTTTCCGCTGCGAAGGCCCGCGACGTAGCGCCGGGCGCGGGTCGGTGACTCTTAGCCTCCGCCCCAAGCCAAACGGTGTGCGGATTGAGTCCCAGTGAAGCGGGGGCTGAAGCCCCCGCGCTACACGCCTGCAAGCGATTTGATAGCTATGCAGACGTATTTCTGGGACAGGACGCTAGCCGACCTTGCTTCGCCCCGAGCGTCGCGAGGGGGCTGTCGGGGGGGGGAGCGCCCTTCGGTTGATCGACGCAAAATGCCTGACACTTTCTCCGCCCGCCTTTGCTATCCTTGACCCGATGCGATGAAAAAGGACGACCCGCTGAGGCCCGTTTCGGGCGGGGCAGCATCACGCAGTCGCCTCGGGCGACGCGGCAAATCCTGCCCGCACATCTCCGGTTTCCGGTAGGAGGGAGGAACGATGGAATCCATCATCCGGCGCATGAATGATCTAGAATGGGTTCCACTGCCCGGCAACCCGAACGTGTACCACAAGCAGCTTTTGTCGCGGGAGGAATCGGCCTCCCTCGGACTCAAACTGTGGCGGATTCTCTTTGAGAAGATCGATCCCGGCGCCGCCGTCCTGCCGCACTACCACGATGCGACCGAGGTGATCCACTTTGTCCGGGGGGAGGTTCACGTGCTTCTGGGCGAGCGGCGATCGGTATGCCGGCCGGGGGATTCCCTCATTGTCCGAAGGGGCGCGGTGCACGGCGTGGCCAACAGAGGCCCGGAGCCTTCTACGCAAGTCAGTTTTTTCATCCCGGAAGCCGTCCAAGACGAGTTCGGCCGGACAGAACGGGTCCCCGGTGTCGAGATCTGACTCATTGCCGGCGTGACCCTCCACGGGCCCGCGCCGCAGCCGCCCCAGAATCAGTCTTCCCAATTTGACCGCGTTTCTCACCCGAAGAGGAGGAGGCAGGATGCGAGCAGAAGTCTTTCGGGTTGCCATGGCCTCACCGGACGACGTCAGCGGCGTCATTGAGCTGATTGACAGCGGGCGCTGCAAGGCGGAGGACATTGTCTGCATCATGGGAAAAACCGAGGGCAACGGCTGCGTCAACGATTTCGCGCGCGGGTTCAGCACGTACGTGCTGACCGATATCTTCGCCCGGCGGCTCGGGATCTCCCGCCGGGAGGTGACCGATCGGATCGCCATGATCATGTCGGGCGGGACCGAGGGCGTCATGAGCCCGCACTTCACGGTGTTCGCCCGTTCGTCGGAGGGAGCGGGAAACGGCCGGGACAAGCGCCTGGCCATCGCCTCCGGTCACACCCGGGAATTGCTCCCGGAGGAAATCGGGCGCATGGCGCAAGTGACGGAGACGGCTTCGGAGGTGGGTCGCCTGATGAAGGCGGCGCAGATCGAGAGCCCGGAGGACCTCCATTTCGTCCAGGTCAAAACGCCCTTGCTGACCACGGGGCGCATCGAGGAGGCCCGCGAACGTCACCAGAGCGTGTGCACCGACAACACGTACAAATCCATGGCGTACTCGCGCGCGGCGTCGGCGCTGGGCATCGCCCTCGCAACGGGCGAGGTCAAGGAAAATCAGTTGAGCGATGAGGCCATCTGCCGCGACTGGCCTCTCTGTTCGGGTGTCGCTTCGACGTCGTCGGGCATTGAGCTCATGTGCAACGAAATCATGGTCGTCGGCAACAGCCCGGCCTGGGGCGGGGACTTGCTCATCGGCCACAGCGTCATGCAGGATGCCATCGACGCCGATGCGGTGAAAACCGCGCTGGATAACGCCGGCTTTCGATTCGAATGGCGCCTGTCACCCGAGCAGCAAAGCCGCGTGGTGAACGTCCTGGCCAAGTGTGAGGCCAGCCCGGACGGTCGCATCCGGGGCCGCCGCCACACGATGCTGGAGGACTCCGACATCAACAGCACCCGCCATGCGCGGTGCGTGGTCAACGCCGTCATCGCCTCCATCGTGGGCGATTCGATGGTGTACGTCTCCGGGGGCGCGGAGCATCAGGGTCCGCCGGGCGGGGGACCCGTGGCCGCCATCGTCCGGGTGGCCTGAGGGAGGGGAGCAGGTGGGCTTTGTGGGAAGTGAAACCCCGCCGTCAGGAAATCGCGCCGCCCGATCAACGGGCTTCTTCAGGGAATGAACGGGGCTGATGGCCGAGCTGACCCTCGTATATGACCTGGTGGTGATCTTCGCGGTCGCAGTGGCGGTTGTGGCCGCTCTTCGCAGGATCGGCGTGCCCCCTATTGCGGGCTTCATCGTGGCGGGCACTCTCGTCGGTCCCCAATCGCTCGGTCTCATCCGGGATGCGCATCGGGTGGAACTGCTTGCCGAGGTCGGCGTGGTCCTCCTGCTTTTCGGCATCGGTGTGGAGTTGTCCCTGGAACGGCTTCGCCGCCTGTGGCGGCCGATCCTGGTGGGTGGAAGCCTTCAGGTGGGGATCACCATCCTCGTGGTGGCCGCCGCCGCGGGGCTTTTAGGGAATCCCGTCGGCCGGTCGGTGTTCCTGGGTTTCCTTGTCGCCGTGTCAAGCACGGCCATTGTCCTCCGGGCGCTGGAAGCCCGGGGCGAGATCGACGCGCCTCACGGCCGGCTGACCTTGGGGATCCTCGTATTCCAGGACCTCTGCGTGGTTCCCATGATGCTTGCCATTCCGCTGCTTGCGGGCTCCGGCGCCCCAGCCTGGAGGCTGGCGGTTGCATTGCTCAAGGCAGTGGTGATCCTGGCCGCCGTCCTCCTCGCGGCGCGTCTCGTGGTCCCCTGGACGCTCGACCTGATCGCCAGGACGCGCCAGCGCGACCTGTTCGTCCTGACCGTGTTCCTTGTGTGCATCGGGACTGCCTGGGCTGCTTCGATGGCCGGAGTGTCCCTCGCCCTGGGGGCTTTCCTGGCGGGGCTCGTCGTCGCCGGCAGCGGGTACCGCCATCAAGCGCTCGCAGACCTCATTCCATTTCGCCAGGTCTTGACCAGCGTGTTCTTCGTGTCCGTCGGAATGTTGATCGACCCCCGGACCCTGGTAACGCACATCCGGCCGATCCTGGCGCTCCTGGGTCTCATCCTGCTCGGTAAGTTCGCCTTGGTGTTCGTGACGGGGGCGATTATGCGCCTCCCGCTTCGGGTCTGTGTCCTGGCGGCCGTGGCGCTGGCCCAGATGGGAGAATTCGCTTTCGTCCTGGCTCGCGCCGCCGAGGGAAAGGGTCTCCTCTCCGAGGCGCTGGCCACGAACCTGTTCGCCGCCGCGATTCTCTCCATGCTGATCGCCCCTCTCGCCCTCGCCTTCGGTCCACACCTCGCGGCGGGCGCTGGGAAGATCCGTGCGCTGACGCTCCTCCTGCGGGTGCGGACGGCGGAGGATGCCGTCAAGCGCGTCAGGGCCTGGACGGATCACGTGATCATCGCCGGTTACGGCCTGGCGGGACAAGAACTGGCACGTTCCCTGCGGGAATCCGGCATTCCCTATGTGATCGTGGATTTGAACCCGGAAAACGTCCGGCGGGCCACCGCCGGGGGAGAGCCGGTCTACTTTGGAGACGTCACCAGCCCGGAAGTGCTTGAGCACTTGGGCGCGGCGCACGCGCGGGAACTCGTCATCGTCATCAATGACCCGGCGGCCGCCGAAAGGGCCGTACAGGCGGCTCGCAGGATCGCGCCAAACCTGCACATCTTGGTCCGGACGCTCTATTTAGCAGACGTTGGGGGACTCCTCGCGTCCGGCGCGAGTCAGGTCATTCCCGCTGAGCTTGAGGCGGCAGTTCACGTGGCTTCCCGCGTCCTCACGAGGCATGGCGTGGAGGATGGCATGATCGAGGCGCAGGTCTCCCGGCTCCGTGACCGAGAGGGAGAGGAGTCCTCGACGGTCAGGCGGCCGCCGCAAACGCCCAGTGCCTCGTAACCCCCCCATCCCCACGGCTCCCGTCCGGCGTTAACTGTAATGACCTTGTCCGATGACGATGCCCGTCTCCATCATCGGGGCGTCGATGCGGTTGTACTTGACGTTGTGTTTCACCCCGGCGGGGATCCAGATGGCCGTGGTCTTACGGAGGACGAAGAGTTCATCGTCCAAGGGGACCTCGACCTCGAAGGAGTCCTCCCCTCCCGCAAACATCAGAAGCTGCGGTTTGGGGTGGCTGTGGATTTCGCACGTCGGGTTCGGGTCCGGGAGCTGGGTTCTCCAGAAGATGTCGCAAAAGGCGGTGGCCTCAGGGACCAGCTCCGAGCTCATGTAGATCCGGAACGGCTCCTCTTTGGGTTTCCCGTGGTAGAGGTAGTCCGTGATGATCTTGGGTTCGGTAATTAGGTATTTCTCGTACTTTCGGGCCATCTTCCCTGACTCCTCCCAGGAGGTGGGGCGTACACTCCATGAAGTCCGGTCCCGGTCCGGGGTTGGAGACCGGAACGAACCGCCCTTTGGGGGATCGCAGCCCAGTCCCTAAATGACGGCGGTGCCCTCGATTTCCACAAGGTACTTGGGATTGGCCAGCCCCTGAAGGACGCAGAGGGTATTGGCCGGCGGGTGGTCCTTGAAATGCCGGCCGATCAGGTCCCGGGCCTTCTGGGCGTCTTCCTTGCGCACCACGTAGGTGGTCAGCTTCACGAGGTCAGCGAACGTCGCCCCGGCCTCCGCCAGGACGCCCTTGAGGTTGGAAATCACCTGTTCCCCTTGAGCATCGAAATCCCCTTCCCCGACGATGTTGCCCTCGGCGTCGCCCGCGACCTGGCCCGCGCAAAACACGATGCGCTTGGCGCCTTCGACAACGATCCCGTGGGAGTATGCGCTGAATGGCTTGTGGAGCGTTTTCGGCTTCAGGACGGTCTTTTCCATCGGATCACCTCCCGTGAGTCGCCGCTTGGGCAGACCCAAGACAGTGGGCTCTGTACCGATCAATTCCCAACGCCAGGGCGGTAAGATTTGACCTGGTTTTAGCTGGAGATGGCTCTTACGCTAACAGAGGGATTCGGCGAGTGTCAACGAGGGGATGCGCTGGGTTATCCCCAGTTTCCGGGTGGCGAGGGACGGGCCAAAGCTGACGAGCTACGGGCCGCGATTTGAGCGGGGGTTGCTGACCCCCGCTCAAATCGCGGCTACGCCTGCATTTGTGAGTCGGCTGTTCCCGAGTCGTGTAGCCCCGATCTGAGCGAAGGGACTCCGTCCTGAGCGGAGATCGGGGCATCCCCCCGATTCACAAACCCCAGCCGCCTCAACGAACTCGCTCAAAAACTGGGGATCACTCAGGGGGATGCGTCGCCTCGTCAGGATGAGGCGCGCCGGCTCTTGAGGCAGTAGACCTACGTCCGCCGGGAAGGTTTCACGTCCGAGGGGAGGAGCGAGGCGCATCCCCCGGCGGGGATCAACAAAAGGAAAAGGAGGTCAATGGCGGCTGGAAGACCCAACCGGTCCGCCAGCACACCGATGAGAAGAACCCCCACGCCCCCCACTGTCCACGTAACCCCTAACATCAAGCTGGATATGGTCCCCGCACTCTCCGGCACCAGTCTCTGTCCCTCGGCGAGAATCACCCCCAGGCTGCAGAGGAGCACCGCCCCAAGCACCGCCAGGAAGACCCAGGAGGCCGTTCCCGTCGTCCACAGGAACCCGTACGCAAAGGGAAAGGCGCCCAGCGTCGAGAGGAGGAGAATCCGTTTCCTTCCGATGCGTTCCACCAGGCGGCCGCCTGCCAAGTTCCCGACCGCCCCAATGCCCACGAAAAGCGATACCGACGCCCCGGCGGCCACCAGCGAGTAACCCCTCTCGACGAGCAGCAAGGGCAGGAAGCTGCTGAAACCGATCATCACGGTGGTCCGCAGGGCCTCCAGCGACCACAGGAGGGCCAGGGGGCGGAAGTTCCTGGCCAAAGGCTTCAGGAAAGTAGAGCGCCCGGCCTGCGGCGCGCTTCGAGGTACCGGCGTCCAATTGCGCTGAAGAAACAAGAAGATGGTGAGAGCCGGCAAGGCCGCCAACAAGAGGTACTTCAGTCCCAAGTAGGCGACGATGGGCCCCGCCAAAAGCGGGCCCACGGCATATCCCAGCCTTCCCGCCGTCATGAACACGGCCACCCCATAGGCCCGAAGCCGCCCGGACGTTTCGCCGGACATGGCGGCCGCCTGGGGATGATAGGCTGCGGTCGAGAAGCCCGCCAAGATGAGGAAGGCCAGGACAACGGGGTAAACGGGCGCCCAGCCCATGGCGCTGATCAAGGTTCCTGAGATCAATAGACTATAGGCGGTGAAGTTGAAATTCGGGTAGCGGTCCGACAGGACGCCGAATACGACTTGGCAGAAAGAGGCCAGGACAGAGTAGACCGAGGGGAGCAGGGCCGCCAGGGTCAGGGAAAGGCTGAATTTTTGGACGAGGGTGGGCAAGACAGTGGCCAGGAAGCCGCTATAGGCGTCCACCATCAGATGGCTGGCGGCCAGCCAGTAAAGTTGCCGACGGACGGCGGGCCCGGTCTCGGTGGGGGCTTCGGCGTGGGCGACAGGGCGCCCTTCAGCCCTATCTTGATTCGGCACTACGTCCACCGCCAATCCAACGAAGTGGCTCTCGCGGGCTGATTCACCGGAGCGCCCGACGTTTGCAATAGTTTTTCCGCCGCTTAGTCAACAGAGGCCAAAGAGGGGTAGTGGGTCAGTTTGCTGAATGACCCCTGCCTTCCTGCGTTGTAGCCGCGATTTGAGCGAGGGTCACCGACCCACGCGGAAATCGCGGCTTGCGCCCCCGCCCCGATCTCCGCTCGGACCCAGGTCCTCGCTCAGATCGGGCCTACACCAAATGATGACAGAGTCGTGGGCAAAGCCGCGTATGGGGCTTAAATCGGTTCCAAACTGACCCACTGCCCAGGGAGGTTATCACGATCGGCCTTGAAAGATCCCAAACTCAGTTTGAATTGTAGGGTGCAGTGGTCTCTTGTCCTCTGCTTGTCGGCGAAGGCTTGAGTGAAACTTGACAGGGTGCTCGTATTAGACGAAAATAAAGCGAAACATATTTGGCTCGCAGAAAGGGATGATTCGATGCTTGGGGGGTGCACTCCGATCCGTGGCCGCGGAGCAGCCGAAAATCCCCAGAACCGATTCGAAAGCCTCCGGTATGACTGGGACTTGGACCCGGCCGAGCCGCTCGATCCGGAAGACCCCGCACCGGCAACCCGGTTCCTGAAAGACCCCTCGCGTTCGATCATCGCTTATAATCAGAGCCCGGATGTAGGTTTCGACGCCAGCCTGAACCCTTACCGGGGTTGTGAGCACGGGTGCATCTACTGCTATGCGCGTCCCGCCCACGAGTATCTAGGGTTCTCGGCTGGCCTCGATTTCGAGACGAAGATCCTGGTCAAAGAAGACGCTCCGGCCCTTCTGCGCAAAGCCCTGTCCTCGCCCCTCTGGAAGCCCCAGGCGGTTGCGTTGAGCGGGGTGACCGACCCCTACCAGCCGGCCGAGCGTCGCCTTGCCCTGACGCGAAAATGTCTTGAGGTCCTCGCTGAGTTCCGAAACCCCGTCGTCGTCATCACCAAGAACCATCTCGTCACGCGCGACATCGACCTCCTGGGGCATCTGGCGGAATGCGAGGCCGTTGCCGTTTTTCTTTCGGTCACGACTCTCAACGAAAATCTCAGGCGGCTTATGGAGCCGCGAGCTTCCCCGCCCTTACGCCGACTGGCCGCCATTGAGGCTCTGGTCCGGGCCGGGGCGCCGGCAGGAGTCCTCGTCGCGCCGGTGATACCCGCCCTGACGGACCACGAACTCCCGTCCATCCTCCAAGCGGCCGCCGGGGCGGGGGCGCAATTCGCCGGGTACGTCCCGCTTCGCCTGCCTCACGGCGTTTCTCGCCTCTTTGAGCAATGGCTGGACAGGCACTTCCCCGCCAAGAAGGACAAGGTGCTGAACCGGATCCGGGCCATCCGGGGAGGCAGGCTGAACGACCCGAGGTTCAGCCACCGGATGAGAGGGGAGGGGGTCTTCGCCGAGCAGATCGAGAACCTGTTCTCTGTGGCCTGCCGAAAGGCGGGCATCCTTGGGAGGAGGCCCGGGCTTTCGACGGGTTCGTTCCGCAGGCCGCTTGACTCTCAGCTCGCTCTTTTTGAGCCGTCGGGGTGACCCGCGGGCCCTATGTATGGCGTCCGCGAAATTCGTTGATCATCTGTGATATCCACAGATGGGGGTTGCCACGGGCGGCTTGGGGTCGGTGACCTCTTGTCCGCCCGTGCCTCCACTTCGGCTTCCATCCATGTAAAAGGCGGCACTGGCAGGCAAGCTGCCAGTGGCACCCGCCCGTTTGGAAGCCGGGAATTTATGTCCCGAATTTACGGGACAGCACACTAGGCCACCTTTCTTCTGAGGCGCACGGCCTTGAAGGCCTTTGTTGCCTCGGGA